>NZ_VFOQ01000001.1:1625445-1950535 GCF_006716205.1 Oryzihumus leptocrescens
TCGACCTCGTCCTGGCCATCCTGCGCGCCCGGCAGATCTGGGGCGGCAGCCACGCCGTCCCCGGACTGCGCGAGGCGCTCGGCCTGGACGAGTCCGCCACGGACCGCGCCGGTGCCGACCGGGCCGAGGCGCGGGCCCGCGAGGTGGTCCTCGCCATGGAGCGCCACGGGTGGGAGGCCGACGCCGTCGATGCGGCCCTCGCGCTCGTGCCGCAGGAGCGGGTCGAGGCCGTCGGGCAGGTGCTGGACTTCGCGGTGGCCCAGGTGGTCCCGCGGCTGGCCGCGACCACCGACGAGCTCGACGCCGTGGTGCACGCCCTGCGCGGTGGGTTCGTCCCCGCCGGACCGTCGGGCTCACCGCTGCGCGGCCTGGTCAACGTCCTGCCCACGGGCCGCAACTTCTACTCCGTCGACCCCAAGGCGGTGCCGAGCCGCCTGGCGTGGGAGACCGGCCAGCGCCTGGCCGAGTCGCTCCTGGCCCGACACCGCGACGACACGGGGGAGTGGCCGACCTCGGTCGGGCTCTCCCTGTGGGGCACCAGCGCGATGCGCACCGCCGGGGACGACATCGCCGAGGCCCTGGCGCTGCTGGGCACCCGACCCGTCTGGGACGACGCCTCCCGCCGGGTGACCGGCCTCGAGGTCGTCCCGCTGGAGGAGCTCGGCCGCCCACGGATCGACGTCACGCTGCGCATCTCCGGCTTCTTCCGTGATGCCTTCCCGCACGTCGTCGGCCTGCTCGACGACGCCGTCCAGCTCGTCGCCGGCCTGGAGGAGGACCCGACCGACAACCGCGTGCGTGCCCACGTGCAGGCCGACCTGGCCGAGCACGGCGACCGGCGTCGGGCCACCACCCGCATCTTCGGCTCCCGCCCCGGCACCTACGGCGCCGGGCTGCTGCAGCTCATCGACAGCAAGGACTGGCGCACCGACGCCGACCTCGCCGAGGTCTACTCCGTCTGGGGCGGCTACGCCTACGGTCGCGGCCTCGACGGCAGGCCGGCGCGTGAGGAGATGGAGACGGCCTACCGGCGGATCGCGGTGGCGGCCAAGAACACGGACACCCGCGAGCACGACATCGCCGACTCCGACGACTACTTCCAGTTCCACGGCGGCATGGTCGCCACGGTGAGGGCGCTCACGGGCGCCGCGCCCGCGGCATACATCGGGGACAGCACCCGGCCCGAGACGGTGCGCACGCGCACCCTGACTGAGGAGACCGCGCGCGTCTTCCGCTCCCGCGTGGTGAACCCGCGCTGGATGGAGGCGATGCGCCGCCACGGCTACAAGGGCGCGTTCGAGATGGCCGCGACCGTCGACTACCTGTTCGGCTACGACGCCACCACGGGCGTGGTCCATGACTGGATGTACGACCGGGTCACCCGCGAGTACGTCCTGGACGAGGTCAACCGGAAGTTCCTGGAGGCCGCCAACCCGTGGGCCCTGCACGGCATGGCCGAGCGCCTGCTCGAGGCGGTCTCGCGCGGGCTGTGGGCCGAGCCGGACCCCGACGTGCTGGCCGCGCTGCGCCAGGCCTACCTCGAGGCCGAGGGCGACCTCGAAGCCGGCCGCTGACCCCGGGCGCTCGCCCGTGACCCGGGCGATCGTCCCTGACCGCTGCCACCACCGGCCGCGCACCCAACCCGCACCACCACCCCCGACGAAGGGCCCACCCGTTGCGTCCCGACGCTCCCGCCTACCCGTTCACCGCCGTCGTCGGCATGGACGACCTGTCCCTCGCGCTGTGCCTGTCCGCGGTCTCACCCGTGATCGGTGGCGTCCTCGTCCGCGGCGAGAAGGGCACCGCCAAGTCGACGATGGTCCGCGCCCTGGCCGCCGTGCTTCCCCCGGTCGAGGTCGTCCAGTCGTGCCGGTTCTCATGTGCCCCAACGGTTCCGGACGCCTCCTGCCCGGACGGACCGCACTTCAACGCCCCGGTCGAGACGCGCCCGGTCAGGCTGGTCGAGCTGCCCGTCGGCGCGAGCGAGGACCGGGTCGTCGGCTCCCTGCACCTCGACCGGCTGCTGTCGGCCGGCGAGACCGCCTACGAGCCTGGCCTGCTCGCCCAGGCCCACCGCGGCATCCTCTACGTCGACGAGGTCAACCTGCTGCCCGACCACCTCGTCGACACGTTGCTGGACTCTGCCGCGATGGGCCGCGCCCGGGTGGAGCGCGAGGGGGTCTCGGTCACGCACGGCGCCCGCTTCGTCCTCGTCGGCACCATGAACCCCGAGGAGGGCGAGCTGCGCCCGCAGCTGCTCGACCGGTTCGGCCTGGCCGTCGAGGTCGCCGCGAGCCGCGTGGCGGCCGTGCGGGTCGAGGTGGTCCGCCGGCACCTGGCCTTCGAGCGGGACCCCGACGCGTTCGCAGCCCTGCACGCCCAGGACGAGCTGGCCCTGTCGCTGCGCATCGCCGGAGCCCAGGAGCGCGTCGCCGCGGTCGCCCTGCCCGACGCGGCCGTCGAGACCATCGCGCGCATCTGCGCGGCCTACGACGTCGACGGCATGCGCGGCGACCTGGTCACCGCGCGCACCGCCATCGCCCACGCCGCGTGGTGCGGCCGGGACGAGGTGAGCGACGAGGACGTGCGCGTCGCGGCACGACTGGCCCTGCCGCACCGGCGACGCCGCAACCCCTTCGACGACACCGACGGCGCAGCCGAGGACCTCGAGCGGGTCCTCGGGGAGCAGGCCCCTGGGGCACCGGAGGGCGGCCCCGACGGCCCGGACGGTGACGGTCGACCCGAGGGTGATGGTCCGGATGACGACGGCCCCGACGGTGGCGGTGGTCCCGGTGGCGGCCTGCCGCAGCCGCCGACCGGCGGCCGAGACGACACAGGCACCGGCGAGTCCGGCGACGCCCCCGGGTCGCCGGCGGCCCAGGCCGGCCAGCCGTATGCCGCGCGCCTGCTCACGCACCAGCGGCCCGGTCCGGGGGTGGCCGGCAGGCGTTCCCGCGCCACGACCACCCACGGCCGGCACCTGCGCGGCGTCCCGCTGGACGACCCGCGCGGCCAGGGCCTGTCGGTGACCGCGACGGTGCACGCCGCGGCCCGCCGCACCCGCGGGTCCGCGACGCCGTTGCGGCTGGTGCGCGCCGACCTGCGGCGCAGCCAGCGCGAGGGTCGTGAGGGCAACCTCGTGGTCTTCGCCGTCGACACCTCCGGGTCGATGGGCGCGGCCGCCCGGGTCCGGGAGGTGCGCACCGCCGTGGTGTCGCTGCTGCTGGACGCCTACCAGCGCCGCGACCGGGTCGCGGTGGTCACCTTCGCCGGTGACCGCGCCCGGCTCGTGCTGCCGCCCACCTCGAGCGTGGAGCTGGCGCAGCGCCGGCTCGCCGAGGTCCCCACCGGAGGACGCACCCCGCTGGCCGAGGGCCTGGTCGAGGTGGCCGGGCTCGTGCGCCGGCAGCGGGCCCGGGACCCGCAGCGGCGCCCGCTGCTCGTGCTCCTGACCGACGGCCGTGCCACCCACGGCAAGCAGCCGCTCCAGCGTGCCTCCGCCGCCGCGGCCCACTGCGCGGCGCAGGGGATCTCCTCGGTCGTCGTCGACTGCGAGAAGCGGTCCGTGGTGCGCCTCGGGCTGGCCCGCGAGCTGGCCGCCACCTTGCGCGCCGACTACCTCGACCTCGGCGACGTCGCCGCCGACGCCCTCTCCGGGGTCGTGCGCCGCAGCATCGCCCCGCCGAGCCGCAGCATCGCCCCCACGACAGGAGCAGCCTGATGCCGCAGGGACAGCCGGCCCGCGTGCCGGACGACGGACTGACCACCCGCCAGCGCCGCAACCGGCCGCTGACGATCGTGCACACCGGCCCGATGAAGGGGAAGTCCACCGCCGCCTTCGGGCTCGCCCTGCGCGGCTGGAACCAGGGCTGGGACATCGGGGTGTTCCAGTTCGTGAAGTCGGCGAAGTGGAAGGTCGGGGAGGAAAGCGCCTTCCGGGCGCTCGGCGACCTGCACGAGAGCACGGGCGCCGGCGGGCCGGTGCAGTGGCACAAGATGGGCGAGGGCTGGAGCTGGTCGCGCAAGGCCGGCACCGAGGAGGACCACGCCGCCGCCGCGCTGGAGGGCTGGCGCGAGATCCAGCGACGGCTGGAGGCGGGCACCCACGACCTCTACGTCCTGGACGAGTTCACCTACCCGCTCAAGTGGGGCTGGGTCGACGTCGCCGACGTCGTCGCCACCCTCACCGCGAGGCCCGGGCACCAGCACGTCGTCATCACCGGCCGGGACGCGCCGGCAGACCTCGTCGCTGCCGCGGACCTGGTCACCGAGATGACCAAGGTCAAGCACCCCATGGACGCCGGCCAGAAGGGCCAGCGGGGGATCGAGTGGTGAGCGCCCCGCTGACGCACCTGCCGCGGATCGTCGTCGCGGCTCCGGCATCGGGCCACGGCAAGACCATGGTCGCGACCGGGCTCATGGCCGCCCTGCGCGCCGCCGGTCACGAGGTCTCCCCGCACAAGGTCGGCCCCGACTACATCGACCCCGGCTACCACGAGCTGGCCGCCCGGCGTCCGGGCCGCAACCTCGACCCGCACCTGCAGGGAGAGGACCTCATCGTCCCGCTCCTGCTGCACGGGGCACGCCGCCCGCGCCCCGCCGACGTCGCCGTGGTCGAGGGTGTCATGGGGCTGTTCGACGGGGCCACCGGCACCGGCGGGTTCAGCTCGACCGCGCACGTCGCCCGGCTCGTCCAGGCCCCGGTCCTGCTGGTGGTCGACGCCCGCGCGGCCGGCCGCAGCCTGGGCGCGGTCGTCCACGGCTTCTCCCGCTACGAGGACGAGGTGCGCGTCGCCGGCGTGGTGCTCAACAACGTGGCGTCGGCGCGGCACGAGGCCGAGGCCCGCGACGGCATCGCCGCCACCGGGGTCCCGGTGCTCGGGGCCCTCCCGCGCCTGCCCGACCTGCTCGTGCCCAGCCGCCACCTCGGCCTGGTCCCGGCGGCGGAGCGCTCGCCCGAGGCCACCGCGGCGGTGGCGGCCCTGTCCGACCTCGTCCGCGAGCACGTCGACCTCGACGCGGTGGTCCGGCTCGCCCGGCAGGCACCGGACCTGGCCGCTGTCCCCTGGGACCCCGCCCGCGCGGTCGGCGCCCCGGTGACCGGCCCCCGACCGCCACGGGTCGCCGTGGCAGGCGGGCGCGCCTTCACCTTCGGGTATGCCGAGACCGCCGAGCTGCTCGCGGCCGCCGGTGCCGAGGTGGTCGGCTTCGACCCCCTGCGCGACGAGCGGCTGCCCGAGGACGTCTCCGCCCTGGTCATCGGAGGCGGGTTCCCCGAGGTGCACGCCGCCGACCTGTCCCTCAACGCCTCGCTGCGACAGGCGATCTCGGAGTTCGCCTCCCAAGGTGGGGCGGTCGCCGCGGAGTGCGCCGGGCTGCTCTACCTCGCCGAGGAGCTTGACGGTGCGCCGATGTGCGGGGTCCTGCCGCTGAGGGCACGCATGGACTCCCGCCTGACCCTGGGCTACCGCAGCGCGGTGGCCCTCACCGGCAGCGTCCTGGCCGCGGAGGGGGAGCGCGTGACCGGGCACGAGTTCCACCGGACCGTGGTCGTGCCCTCGACGACCTCCGCCCCGGCGCCCGCCTGGGGCTGGCGCGGGACGACCGGCGAGCCCGTGCGGGAAGGGGCGGTGCGCGGTCGTGTGCACGCGTCATACCTGCACACGCACTGGGCCGGGCACCCGCAGCTGGCGAGCCGCCTCGTCACCGCGGCCACCGAGGTGGCCCGGTGAGCGTCGTCCTGGGTGTCGGCGGCCGTCCGGGCGCACCCGCGGATGAGCTGCTCACCCTGGCCGCGGCCGCGCTGGCCGAGCGCGGGCTCGACCCCGGCGCCGTGTGCCTGGTGGCCACCCTCGACCGGCGCGCCGAAGCCGACGCGGTCCAGGGGCTCGCCGCAGCCAGCGGCGCGAGGGTCAAGGCAGTCACCGTGGAAACCCTTGCGGCACAGGCCTGCCCGACGCCGAGCGCGCGGGTCCTCGCCGCGGTCGGCAGCTCGTCCGTCGCGGAGGCCGCGGTCCTCGCCTGCGGCGGCAGGCTCCTCGGCCCGCGCCACACCTCACGCGCCTGGACGGTTGCCGTCGGCGCGCTTCCCGCCGACGGCCCTCCGGACGCTGTCCACCCCACCGTTGCCACCCCTGTCCGGGAGGACCGATGAGCACCCTGACCGACACCCCGCTGGCCGCCGGCCGATGGACGAGGGAGGAGCGCTGGCGCCTGTCCGGCATCCTCGGCACCATCGTCGCCCTGCACGTGGGTGGCATCGCGCTCTACCTGCTGCACCGTGGCGACACCTCCGCGGCCGGAGGGCTCGCCGGGTCCGGGGCGCTGGCCTACGTGCTCGGCATGCGCCACGCGTTCGACGCGGACCACATCGCGGCGATCGACGACACGACCCGGGTGATGCTGCTGCGGGGCCGGCGCCCGGTCGGGGTGGGCTTCTTCTTCGCGATGGGGCACTCGACCGTGGTCGTGGTCCTCGCCCTGCTGGTCGCCGCCGCGGCCGGGTCGATCTCCACCTCCGACGTCGACGCCGTCCGCTCGGTGGGCGGCACCGTCGCCACCGTCGTGGCCATGGTGTTCCTGCTGGTCGTGGCCTCCCTGAATGCCCGGGTCCTGCGCAACCTCGTCGGCCTGTGGCGCCGGCTGCGCGGCGGCGCCGACACCGCCGCGGAGGTGGAGGACGCGCTGCTCTCGCGCGGCTTCGTCACGCGCATCCTCGGCGGGCGGCGCCGTGGGCTGATCCAGCACTCCTGGCACATGTACCCGGTGGGCCTGCTCATGGGGCTGGGGCTGGAGACCGCCAGCGAGGTCACCCTGCTGGCCCTGTCCGCCTCGACCGCGGCGGGAGGCGGCGCCTCGGTCCTCGGGGTGCTCAGCCTGCCCCTGCTCTTCGCCGCGGGCATGTCGACGTTCGACACCGCCGACTCCCTGGTGATGACCCGGCTGTACTCCTGGAGCTACCGCGACCCGGTGCGCACCCTGTTCTTCAACATCGCCACGACCGCGGTGACCGTGGCGGTCGCCGCGTTCATCGCGCTGGTCTACCTCGCCGACGCGCTCGTGCAGTACGCCGGGCAGGCGTGGCTGGCGCCGTTCGCCGCGGTCAGCGACGACTTCGAGCTCATGGGCTACGTCATCGCGGGGATCTTCGCCACCACGTGGCTCGGTGCGCTGGCGGTCTGGCGGCTGCGCGGCGGTGACGATGCCTGAGGTCGACCTGCGCCACCACGGCGACCGGGAGATCGGCGACGGCCTCGTCGACCTGGCCGTCAACGTGCAGGTGCCCAAACCCCCGCCCTGGCTGCTCGACGTCCTCATCGCGGCGCTGGCGCAGGCCGGCGGCTACCCCGACCAGGCGGCCGCGGTGGCCGCCGCGGCGCGGGCCCACGGCTGCGACCCGGCCTCGGTGCTGCTGACCAACGGCGCTGCCGAGGCGTTCACGCTCCTGGCCCGGCTGCCATGGCGGCGGCCCCTCGTGGTGCACCCGCAGTTCACCGAGCCAGAGGCCGCGTTGCGGGCGGCCGGGCACTGCGTGCAGCGGCTGGTCCTGAGCGGCGACACCGGCTTCCGCCTCGACCCGGACGCGGTCGACCCCACCGCCGACCTCGTCATCGTGGGCAACCCGACCAACCCGACCTCGCGTCTGCACCCGGCCGAGGCGCTCGCGGCGATGCTGCGGCCGGGACGACTGGTCGTCGTCGACGAGGCGTTCATGGACGTCACCGACCAGCGCCAGTCGCTGGCGGGGCTCGCGCCCACCACCCAGGGCCTGCTCGTCGTCCGCAGCCTCACCAAGACCTTCGGACTCGCCGGGGTGCGCGCCGGCCACCTGCTCGGGGAGCCCGCGCTGGTGGCCAGGCTCGCGGCATACCAGCCGCACTGGTCGGTCAACGCGCTCGCCCTGGCCGCCACCGTGGCCTGCCTGGGCCCGGAGGGGGAGGCGCACCGCCGTGCGGTCACCGACGGGCTGCCGCCGCGGCTGTCCCACCTCACCCGGGCGTTGCTGGCCGCGGGCCTCGACGTCGTCGCCGAGCCGGCCGGACCGTTCGTGCTCGCGCGCCACGACCGGGCGGACGTCCTGCGGGAGCGCCTGCGCCACCTCGGCTTCGCGCTGCGTCGGGGCGACACCTTCCCCGGTCTCGGGCCGCAGTGGCTGCGCGTCGCCGCCCGCGACGAGGCCACCACCGACGCCCTCTCCCACGCCCTCCCGACCGCACTTCAGGAGCTGCCATGACCGACCACGCCTTCCCCGACGACGCGCGGGCGGCCGTCCACGACGTCATCGCCCGCCGCCGGGACGTGCGCCGCGGGTTCACCCTCGACCCCGTCGACGACGAGGTCCTCACCCGGGTGCTCGCGGCGGCCCACCAGGCGCCCAGCGTCGGGCTCAGCCAGCCCTGGGACTTCCTGCTCCTCACCGACGTGGAGCAGCGCGCCCACATCCAGGCCCTGGCCGCGCGCCAGCGGGACGCGTTCGCCGCGTCGCTGCCGTCAGGGCGCACCCGGCTGTTCGACGGCATCAAGGTCGAGGCGATCCTGCAGACCCCGCTCAACGTCGTCGTCACCTGCGACCCGACCCGCGGCGGGCCCTACACCCTCGGCCGCCACGCCGACCCGCGGATGGCGCCGTTCTCCGCCGCCCTCGCCGTGCAGAACCTCTGGCTGGCGGCGCGGGCCGAGGGCCTGGGCGTCGGCTGGGTCAGCTTCTTCGACCCCGACGAGCTGGCCCGCGAGCTCGGCCTGCCCGGGCACCTGGAGATCGTGGCCTACCTGTGCGTCGGGCACGTCGAGCAGTTCCCGCCCGCGCCGGAGCTGGTGCTCTCGGGGTGGGCACGTCGGCGGCCGCTGACGTGGGCGGTCCATCATGGGGCCTGGGGCGACCGTCGCCTGCCCGGAGGAGAAGCTGTGAGCCTGCTGACCGAGACCGTTGCCGCCATCGTCCCCGCGGACGCCGCCGCCATGCGCGCCGCCGAGGAGCGACAGGGCCAGCTGACCAAGCCGCGCGGCTCCCTCGGCGTGCTCGAGGAGCTCGGCACGCGCCTGGCCGGCATGTATGCCGTGTGCCCGCCCCCGATGCCCGAGCCGGTCGCCATCGCGGTGTTCGCCGGCGACCACGGCGTCCACGCGCAGGGCGTCTCGCCGTGGCCGCAGGAGGTGACCACCCAGATGGTGGGCAACTTCCTCGCCGGCGGCGCGGTCATCAACGCCCTCGGCCGCCAGGTCGGCGCCGAGGTCACCGTGGTCGACGTCGGCGTGGCCGGCGACGTGCCGGACGCGCCGGGGCTCCTGGCCCGCAAGGTCGCCCGCGGCACCGCCGACATGACGCAGGGGCCGGCGATGACCCCGGAGCAGGTGCAGCAGGCCCTGGAGGTCGGCATCGACGCGGCGCGCGACCTCGTGGCCCAGGGCAACCGGCTCCTCGTCACCGGCGACATGGGCATCGCCAACACCACCGCCTCCGCGGCCCTGACCAGCGCCTTCACCGGCCTCGACGTCGAGCAGGTCACCGGCCGGGGCACCGGCATCGACGATGCCATGCTCGCGCACAAGGTCGGCGTCATCCGGCGGGCCCTGGTGGTCAACGCCGTCGACGCCGCCGACCCGGTGGCCGCGCTCGCCGCGGTCGGCGGGCTCGAGCACGCAGCCGTCGCCGGGTTCCTGCTCGGCTCTGCCGCCCTGCGCACCCCGGTGGTCCTCGACGGGGTCATCGCCTGCTCGGCCGCCCTCGTCGCCCGCGCAATCGCCCCCGACGCGGCCGGGTACTGGGTCGCCGGCCACCGCTCGGTGGAGCCCGGAGCCAGTGCGGCCCTGGACCACCTGGGGCTCACCCCGCTGGTCGACCTCGACCTGCGCCTGGGCGAGGGCAGCGGTGCGGCCCTGTCCGTGCCGCTGGTGCAGTCCGCCGCCCGCGTGCTGCGCGAGGTGGCGACCTTCGACTCCGCCGGCGTGACGGACAAGGCCTGAGCATGGCCGAGCACGCCGAGACCCTGCTGCCCCTGGGGCTGCGGCTGCGCGACCGCCGCGTCGTCGTGGTCGGCGGCGGCCGGGTGGCGCTGCGGCGGGTCGGGGCGCTGCTCCAGGCCCGGGCCGCGGTCACCGTCGTCTCGCCCGAGGTCGTCGCTGCTCTGGAGGACCTCGCCCTGCGCGGGCAGGTCGAGTGGCACCCACGCTTCTACGCCGACGGCGACCTCGAGGGCGCCTGGCTGGCGATGGCCTGCACCGCCGACCCCGAGGTCAACGCCGCGGTGCTGCGCGAGGCCGAGGTCCGCCGCGTCTTCTGCCTGCGCGTCGACGACGCCCGGGACGCCTCGGCGTGGATGCCGGCGACCGGGCGCAGCGGCCCGGCCACGGTGAGCGTGCACGGCGACCGCAACCCCCGCCGCGCCGCCGCCCTGCGCGACGCCGCCGTGACCGCCGTGGAGGCGGCCCTGCGCGACGACCCCGGCGCACCGGCACGCCCGCCCCTGCGGGACGACACCCCCGGGCGGGTGATCCTCGTCGGCGGCGGACCGGGTGACCCCGAGCTGTTGACCCTCAAGGGGTTCCAGGCCCTGGCCACCGCCGACGTGGTGGTCGTCGACCGGCTCGCCCCGCTCGCCGTCCTGGATGGGCTGCGCGAGGGCGTCGAGGTCGTCGACGTCTCCAAGATCCCCCGTGGACGGTTCACCCCGCAGGAGGAGATCAACGCCGTGCTCGTCGACCGCGCCCGCCGCGGCCTGACCGTCGTCCGGCTCAAGGGCGGGGACTCCTTCGTCTTCGGCCGGGGCATGGAGGAGGTCCTGGCCTGCGCCGAGGCGGGGGTGGCCACGGAGGTGGTCCCCGGGGTGACCTCCGCGATCGCGGCGCCCGAGCTGGCCGGCATACCGGTCACCCACCGCGGCCTGTCGCAGGGCTTCACGGTGATCTCCGGGCACGCCGCGCCCGGGGACCCGCGCAGCACCGTCGACTGGGACGCCCTGGCCCGCGGTGGCACCACCCTGGTCGTGCTGATGGGCGTGGAGACCCTTCCCGCCATCGCCGGGGCCCTCGTCGCCGCCGGCCGGGACGCCGACACCCCGCTGGCCTGTGTCATGGACGGCGGGCTCCCGACCCAGGCGGTGCTGTCCGGCACCCTGGGTGCCGTCGCCAAGGACGGGCCTCCCGACGGCCTGCGCCCGCCGGCCGTCACGGTGATCGGCCCGGTGGCGCGCTTCGCCGCTGGCTAAGGTGAGGTCATGAGCGCTCAGTGGACGTGGACCTACCTCGACGCCGACGGCAAGCCGATGAGCGGGGGTGCGCTCGTGACCTCGGGCTTCCCCTCCCAGAGCGAGGCCGAGAGCTGGCTGGGGGAGGAGTGGCGTGACCTGGCCGACGCCGGCGTGGACTCGGTGACCCTGCACCACGAGGACGCCGTCGTCTACGGCCCCATGAGCCTGCGCCCCGCGCAGTGACGGCCGACCCGCTCCCCGGCACCACCTCCCTGGCGACCGCCGCGCCCGAGCTCGCCCGCAGGCTGGAGCGGATGGTCCGGCAGGCCCAGCACGACTGGCGCTCGCCGGCCGTCAGCGCCGGCGTGGTCCGCGACGGCAGCCTCGTCTGGTCCACGCACGTGGGGTCCGCGCGTCTCGACCCGGCGTGCGCCCCCACCGACGACACGCAGTACATGATCGGCTCCATCACCAAGACCTTCACCGCGGTCCTGGTCATGGCGCTGCGCGACGAGGGCCGGCTGCGGCTGGACGACCGCCTGTCCACCTGGCTGCCGGACACCCGCCACGGCGACGTGACGCTGCGGCAGATGCTGGCCCACTCCTCGGGCCTGCAGCGCGAGCCGGTCGGGCGCATCTGGGAGACCCTGGACGCCCCCGACGAGCAGCGGCTGCACGCCGAGCTCGAGCAGGCCGAGCGGGTGCTGCCGCCGCACTTCGTCTTCCACTACTCCAACCTGGCCTACGCCCTGCTCGGGCAGGTCGTCGAGCGGGTCGAGGGCGCGCCGTGGGAGGACGTGGCGCGTCGACGCATCCTCGACCCGCTGGAGATGCGGCACACCGGGCTGACCCCGCGCGAGGACCGCGCGCTCGGCTACCAGGTGCACCCGTTCTCCGGGCTGGCCACGCAGGAGCCGCGCTTCGACCTGCGCGCCACCGCCGCCCTGGGTGGCCTGTGGAGCACGGTCGCCGACCTGGGCCGGTATGCCGCGTTCGTCGCCGACCCGGTCGAGGAGGTGCTCTCCGCCGACACGGTCGAGGAGATGTGCCGCCCGCTGGTCATCACCGACCCCGACGGCTGGACCGGCGGCTACGGCCTGGGCTTCGGCATGGGCCGGCTGGGGGAGCGGGTGCTCGTCGGCCACGGCGGCGCGATGCCCGGCTACCTGACCGGCCTGCGGGTCCGCCGCGCCGACGGGGTGGGCGCGGTGGTGTTCGCCAACACCACCGCCGGCGCCGACTCGCTGGTCCTGGCCGGCCGGCTCGTGGCCGAGGTGCTCGACGCCGAGCCCAGGCCGGCGCAGGCGTGGGTGCCCTCGACGCCGCGGCCCGAGCTGGCAGAGATCCTGGGCAGCTGGTGGTCCGAGGGCGAGGAGCTGGTCTTCGAGGTCCGCGGCGAGGACCTGTGGTGCCGGGTGCCGGGGGCGCCGGCGACGACGAACGAGACCCGGTTCGAGGCCGACGGGGCCGACCGGTTCAGGGCGGTGCAGGGGCGTGAGCGTGGCGAGCTGCTCGAGGTGGCTCGCGACGAGGAAGGAAAGGTGAGTCGCATGTACTTCGCCACCTACGCCGTGACGCGGGAGCCCCGCGCGTTCGCCGACCTGGTGACGCCGTGATCGCCCGCGACCGGCTGCACGAGCTGATGGCCCGCGAGGTCGCGGACTTCGCGGCCCGCAACCCGTTGTCGGAGAAGGCGTTCGGTGCCGCCGAGCACCTCTTCGGTCGGGTGCCGATGACGTGGATGAACAAGCGGGCCGGGGCGTTCCCGCTCTACCTGGACTCCGCCCGCGGTGCCAGGGTCACGGACATCGACGGCCACACCTACCGCGACTTCGCCCTCGGCGACACCGCCGCGATGGCGGGGCACTCGCCGCGGGCCACCGTCGAGGCGGTGCAGCGCCGGTTCGCCGAGCTCGGCGGGGCCACCGCGATGCTGCCGACCGAGGACGCCGAGTGGGTCGGCGCCGAGCTGACCCGCCGCTTCGGGGTGTCGCGCTGGAGCTTCTCGCTGACCGCGACCGACGCCAACCGCTGGGCCATCCGGATCGTCCGGGCGGTCACCGGCCGGCCGAAGATCCTGGTCAACAGCTACTGCTACCACGGCAGCGTCGACGAGTCGCTGATCGTCACCACCCCCGACGGGGAGGGCGCCGCCCGCGAGGGCAACGTCGGGGCACCCTGCGACGTGACGCTGACCAGCCGGGTCGCCGAGTTCAACGACCTCGAGGGCCTGGAGCGCCAGCTCGCCCACGGCGACGTGGCCGCGGTCCTCATGGAGCCGGCGCTGACCAACATCGGCATCGTCCTGCCGGAGCCGGGCTACCTCGAGGGCGTGCGCGAGCTGACCCGGCGCTACGGCACCCTGCTCATCAACGACGAGACCCACACCTTCTCGGTGGGCCCCGGCGGCGCGACGAAGGCCTGGGGCCTGGACCCCGACCTGCTCGTCATCGGCAAGGCCATCGGCGGGGGCATCCCGGCCGGCGCCTACGCCATGTCCGCCGAGCTGGCCGACCGCACCCTGCGCCGCGACGACCTCGACCTGGTCGACATGGGCGGCGTCGGCGGCACCATGGCCGGCAACGCCCTCTCGGTGGCGGCGATGCGCGCCACGCTGGAGTCGGTGCTCACCGACGACGCGTTCACCCACATGATCGACCTGGCCACGACCTACACCGCGGGCATCCGTGCCACGATCGAACGGCACGACCTGCCGTGGTCGGTCACCCAGCTCGGCGCCCGCTCGGAGTACCGCTTCAGCGCCACCCCGCCGCGCAACGGCACCGAGTCGCACGAGGTCCACGACGAGGAGCTCGACGACTACCTGCACCTGTTCCTCGCCAACCGGGGCATCCTGCTCACGCCGTTCCACAACATGGCGCTGATGTCCCCCGAGACCACCGCCGACGACGTCCAGGCGCACCTCGACCTCTTCGGCGAGGCGGTCGCCACGCTCGCCGGCTGAGCGGGCTCCCGGCACGACGAAGGGGCGGGGACCGTCACGGTCCCCGCCCCTCTCGCACGCCAGCAGGCGTCAGGTCACTGCGGCTTCTCGCCGCGGGCGACCTGCGGGCGCGGCAGCCGCGAGCGGCGCATCTGGAAGGCGCGCATCACGGCATACATCGTCGACCCGGCGGGCACGCTGCCCTCGCCGAACTTGGCGATGATCCGCTTGCGGGTGCGCCGCCACATCAGCGCCGCGTCGACGATCGCCACGACGATGAGGCCGTAGACGAGGACGAACACCATCAGCAGCGCCCAGCTCTGCCGCACGAACGACAGCGCCAGCACGAGGACCATCACCGGCAGCATGAACTCGCCGACGTTCCACCGGGCGTCGACGCTGTCGCGGATGAACCGCTTGACCGGGCCCTTGTCGCGGGCGGGCAGGTGCGCCTCGTCACCGGTCATCATGGCGGCGCGCTGCCGGGCTCGGGCCTCGCGGGCCTTGAGGCGGGCGTCGTTGGCCGCGGCCTTGCGGTCGGTCGGCACGAGCGGCTTCTTGCGCGCCGCCTCCTGGTCCCGGCGCTTGGGCGTGGGCCGGTTCTTGGCGCCCGGGCGCTCGGCGACGGTGGTCTCGGGGGCGGCCGGCTCGGCGGCCTTCTTTCGTCCAAACACGACGGACACTGTATGTCGAGTGCGCCGGTTCGCTGGTATCGCCACCGGGGCGCCGTGGCCGGGTCGGTACGCTCGCGTGCGTGACCGACGACGCCGTGACCCCTGACCGCATCGACGCCCTCCGGACCCGCATCGCCGAGCTCATGCCCGGCCTGCGCCAGGACCTGGAGGCGCTGACCCGCATCCCGAGCGTGTCCCTGGACGCGTTCGACCAGTCCCACGTGGAGGCCAGCGCCGAAGCCGTGGCCGCGCTGCTGCGGGCCGAGGGCCTGGCCGTGGAGATCGTCCGTGAGGGCGGCCGGCCGGCGGTCATCGGCCACGTCGACGGTCCCGAGGGGGCGCCGACGGTGATGCTCTACGCCCACCACGACGTCCAGCCGCCCGGCAAGGACGAGGACTGGGACAGTGCCCCGTTCGAGCCGACCGAGCGCGAGGGCCGGGTCTACGCCCGCGGCATCGCCGACGACAAGGCCGGCGTCATGGCCCACATCGCCGCGCTGCGCGCCCACCACGGCACCCTGCCGGTCGGCGTCACCGTCTTCGTCGAGGGCGAGGAGGAGATCGGCTCCGACTCGCTGCCGACGATCCTGGAGCGCCACGGCGAGAAGCTGCGCGCCGACGCGATCGTGCTGGCCGACTCGATGAACTGGGGCATCGGCGTGCCGGCGCTGACCACCACGCTGCGCGGCATGATCCGCGTCGTGGTGACCGTGCGCACCCTCGACCACGGGGTCCACTCCGGCATGTTCGGTGGCGCGGTGCCTGACGCGATCATGTCCCTGGCCCGCCTGCTCTCCACGCTGCACGACGACGAGGGCAACGTGGCCGTGGAGGGCCTGAAGTCCGGTGAGGCCGCCGACCTCGAGTTCACCGAGGAGCAGCTGCGCAAGGACTCCGGCCTGCTCGACGGGGTGCACACCATCGGCACCGGCTCGCTGCTGTCGCGGATGTGGACCAAGCCCTCGATCACGACGATCGGCATCGACGCGCCCACCGTGTCCCAGGCCAGCAACACCCTGGTGCCGCAGGCCTCGGCCAAGATCTCGGTGCGCATCGCGCCCGACGAGGACCCGGCCGCGGCCTACCGCCTCGTCACCGACCACCTCAAGGCCCACGCCCCGTGGAACGCCCAGGTCGACGTGCACCTCGACGAGTCCGGCGCCGGGTTCGCCGCCGACGCACAGGGCCCGGTCTACGACCAGGCGCGGGCCGCGTTCACCGACGCCTGGGGCACCCCGCCGGTCGACATCGGCGTCGGCGGCTCGATCCCCTTCGTCGCGGCGTTCGCCGAGAAGTTCCCCGAGGCCGGCATCCTCATCACCGGCGTGGAGGATCCCGACACGCGCGCGCACGGCGCCAACGAGAGCCTGCACCTCGGCGAGTTCGAGCGCGTCTGCGTCGCCGAGGCCGTCCTGTTCGAGCGGCTCGGCACGCTGAAGAAGGCCTGAGGCCGCACGCACCACCCCCGGGTATGCCGCCCGCTCACCTGAGCGGGCGGCATACCTGTGTCCCCGGCCCGACCGAACACGCCTTGGCCCGCGAATCTGCCCCTCCCGAGGCCTGATTCGCGGGCTGTGCCGTGTCCGGTCAGGCCGTGACGCTCCGGTGGGCGGTGAGCACGGCGGCCAGCGTGCGGTCGATGTCGGCCTCGGTGGTCATCCAGTTCGAGACCGAGAAGCGCATCGCCGGCCGGCCGTCCCAGACCGTCCCCGACACCCACGCCTCCCCGCTGTCGCGGATGCCCTGCATCACCGCGGCCGTGTGCTCGTCGGAGTCGCCGAAGCGCACCAGCACCTGGTTGAGCACCACCTCGTTGAGCACCTCGACCCCGGGCTCGTCCCGCAGGGCGTCGGCGAAGCGCCGGGCCAGGTCGCACGAGCGCTCGACCATCGCCGCGACGCCCTCGCGGCCGAGCTCGCGGATCGCGGCCCAGACGGCGAATCCCCTGGCCCGCCGGGAGGACTCGGGCACGAACTGGAACGGGTCGCGCGACTCACCGACCTGCACGTAGGCCGCCTGCCACGTCATCGCTGCCATGTGCGCCTCGGGGTCGCGGGTGAAGACCAGGGCCGAGTCGTAGGGCACGTTGAGCCACTTGTGGCAGTCGGTGGCGAGGGAGTCGGCGAGCTCGACCCCGGCGGTCAGGTGCCGCAGCCGCGGGCTGGCCGCCGCCCACAGGCCGAACGCCCCGTCGACGTGCAGCCAGGCGCCCCGCTCGCGGCAGACCTCGGCGATCTCGGCGACCGGGTCGAACGCCCCCGTGTCGACGTTGCCGGCCTGCGCGCAGACGATCGCCGGGCCCTCGGAGCGGGCCAGCACCTCCCGCAGCGACGACGGCACCATCCGGCCCTGGCCGTCGGCCTCGGCATGGTCCGGCGTCCCGCCGAACCCGAGGAAGCGCAACGCCTGCGGGATGGTCGAGTGCGACTGCGCCCCGGCCACGACGTGGACCCGCGGGGCCCCCTGCAGGCCGTCCCGCTCCACGTCCCAGCCGGCCCGGGCCAGGACCGCGTGGCGCCCGGCGGCCAGCCCGGTGAAGTTCGCCATCTGGGCGCCGGTCGTGAAGCCGTACGACGCGTCCGGGGCCACCCCGAGCAGCTCGCGCGCCCACGCCCCGGCGACCTCCTCGGCGGCCGCGGCGGCCGGTGACATCACCTCCAGCCCGGCCACCTGGTCCCAGGCGGCGGCCAGCTGGTCGGCTGCGACGGTCGAGGGCAGGCCGCCGCCGATGACGTAGCCGAAGTAGCGCGGCCCGGCGCTGGCGACCAGCCCCGGTTCGGCCGCGGCCACCAGCGCCTCGACCACCGTCGCGGGGTCCTCCCCGTGCCCGGGCAGCGGACCGGCGAAGCCGGCCATCGCGTCGACCCCCGGCCCCGGGTGCACCCGCCTCTCGCGCAGCCCGTCGAGCCAGGCCAGGGCATGGCGGTGAGCTGCGTCGAGGGCCGCGTGGTGCTCCATTCGCGGAGGCTATCGCCGCCGCCCGGCCGCCGACACCGCCGCGCGCTGGTGCGGCCTGAGCCTGGCTGAAGAGGCCCTCGGCAGGGTCATCCGTTCGGCTGGGTTCCGGGCAGACCCGGGCGCCACCACCCTGCCGCCCGGCATGCTCTCGGCAGGGTGAGGAGTAGGGAGGTGTCGCATGGGGTGGGACCGGGGTGCCTGCAGGACCTGGCGCGCTGGCCGTGCCGTGGTGGTGGCCGCCGCGGCTGCCGCGCTGCTCCCTGGCTGCTCGACGGTGGCCGGCATCGCCGGCGGCGCGGTACCCGGGGTCCGCGCGTCAGACGGGCTGAGCGTCCACACGCTTGCGGTCCGGCGGGAGGCCGATTTCGCGCTGGTGGACGGGCATGGGGGAGTGCGGGTGCTGTGGGCCCCCAAGCCCGACGGTTCATGGCTCGTCTCCCTCTCCACCGTCCCTCTGGACACCAGGTCTGCCGGCCGTAGCGACACGTTCCGTGCAGAGGGTCCTGGTCCCGAACACCCCGGGGCGAGGGTGTACCTGACCTGGGTCAGCAGCTGGCCTCGCAACGTGCCGGCCGGGTCCGGCGAGCTCAGGCTCGCCGAGGACGGCCGCTCACTGGTCCTCTCGGTGAGTGGCTGGCCCACGGTGGCGCTGACACGCATGACCGAAGGGCAGTTCGAGGTCGCGATGCTCCGCGCGCGGATGGCTGCGTCGGCCGGCTCAACCCCCGCGCGTTGACACGTACCGAGCCTCGCGTCGGGCACCGGCCTCGCGCGAGGCAGCCGGGCAGCGGGCCGCCCGGGGGCGTGGGAACGCCGCTCAGCGGCTGTAGACGCCGGTGCTGAGGTACTTCAGCCCGGAGTCGACCAGCAGGGTCGCGACGCGGGACCCGGGACCGAGCCGTCGGGCGACCTCGATCGCGGCGAGGACGTTGGCGCCCGAGGACGTCCCCGCGAACAGCCCCTCCTCGCGGGCGAGCCGCCGGGCCATCTCCTCGGCGTCGTCACTGGGGACCGCCCGCACCTCGTCGGGCAGCTCCGGGTCCCACATCGGCGGTCGGTAGCCGATGCCGATGCCCTCGATCGGGTGGGCGCCGGGGGCGCCGCCGGAGAGCACGGCGGACTCGCCCGGCTCGACCGCCACGACCCTCAGGCCGGGGTGGTGGGCCCGCAGCGCCCCGGCCGTGCCGCGCAGCGATGCCGCGGTGCCGATCGACTGCACGAACGCGTCGACCCGGCCGCCGGTCTGCGTCCAGATCTCCTCGCCGAGGGAGTGGTAGCCCGCGATGCTGTCGGTGTTGGTGAGCTGGTCGGTCCAGTAGGTCCCGGGCTCGCGGCTGACCTCCCGGGCGGTGGCGACCATCTGCTCTATGAGCCCCTTGGTGATCAGGCCGCCCTCGCTGGGCACGAGCGTGAGCTCGGCGCCGTAGGCGGCCATCTGGGTCAGCTTGTCCTGGCTGAAGGCGTCCGAGGTGACGATCCGCAGGCGGTACCCGCGCGCGGCGCAGACCAGGGCCAGGGAGGCGCCGGTGCTGCCGCCGGTGTACTCCACCACGGTGCCGCCGGGACGCAGCCGGCCGTCGCGCTCGGCTCCGGCGACCATGGCCTGGGCCATCCGGTCCTTCATGCTGCCGGTCGGGTTCTGCCCCTCCACCTTCACCACGACCTCGCCGCAGCCGGGCGGCACCACCCGGCGCAGCGTCACCAGCGGGGTGTTCCCGATCGTCGCCAGGACGTCCCCGGCGTCACCGGTCGCGGCGGTCTGTGCGTTGGTCCCAGTCACGCCACGCATGATCCCGGGTGCCCGCCGGGCACTGGGAGGCGGGCACCCGGCATACGTCTGGTTGCGGTGGTGCGGGCCCGGCCGCGCTCCTAGCGTGGCCGGCGGAGGTGGGGCGATGACGCAGGTGAGCATCCCGACGCCGGAGGGCGCGCTGCCCGCCTGGCTGGCGACCCCGTCCGACTCCGGACCGTGGCCGGGGGTGGTCGTGGTCAGCGACGCCATGGGCATGACCCCGGACCTGAGGCGTCAGGCCGACTGGCTGGCGGGGGAGGGGTTCCTCGCCGTCGCGCCGGACCTGTTCCACTGGGGCAGCCGCGCGCGGTGCCTGCGCTCAACCATCCGGGAGACGTTGGAGCACCAGGGCCGGACGTTCCGCGACCTCGACGCGGCCCGGCACTGGCTGGTCGGCCGCGACGACTGCACCGGACGGGTGGGGGTCGTCGGCTTCTGCATGGGTGGCGGCTTCGCTCTGATGCTGGCCCTCGGCGACGACTACGACGCGGCGGGGGTGAGCTACGGGACGGTCGGGCGGCGCTACCAGACGCGCGAGGCGCTGGCGGGGGTGTGCCCGGTGGTCGGCAGCTACGGCAGCCGCGACCTGATCACGCGGCGGTCGGCGGAGCGGCTGGAGTACCACCTCGGCGCGCTGGACATCGACCACGACATCCGCGTCTACCCCGGCGTGGGGCACGGGTTCATGAACGACCACAGCGACTCCGGCCGGATGGCCACGGTCCTGGCGAAGGTGAGCGGCACGGCGTACGACGAGGCGGCGACGCAGGACGCGCGGCGACGGATCGCGGCGTTCTTCCACCGCTACCTCGACGCGGCTCCAGACACGGCGTGACCCGCGAAACCGCCTGTCAATGGGGCGAATTCGCGGGCCAGGCGGTGTCCGGTCAGTCCTTGCTGGTCTCGCCGGGCAGGGCCAGCATCTGGTCCAGCGCCACCCGCGCCCAGTGCGCCACGTCGGGGTCGACCTCGATCCGGTTGACCGTGCGTCCGGCCACGAGTGACTCCAGCGCCCAGACCAGGTGGGGCAGGTCGATGCGGTTCATCGTCGAGCAGTAGCAGACGTTCTTCTCCAGGAAGGCGATCTCCTGGTCGGGGAACTGCGTGGCCAGGCGCCGCACCAGGTTGAGCTCGGTGCCGACGACCCACTTGGTGCCGGCCGGGGCCGCCGCGATGGTCTTGATGATCTTCTCGGTCGAGCCGACCTCGTCGGCGGCCTCGACGACCTCGTAGCGGCACTCGGGGTGGACGATCACCTTGACGTCGGGGATGGTCGCCCGGGCCTCGTGGACGGCCTCCAGGCTGAACCGGCCGTGCACCGAGCAGTGCCCGCGCCACAGGATCATCCGGGCCGCCTGCAGCTCCTCGCGGGTCAGTCCGCCGTTCGGCTTGTGGGGGTCGAAGACCACGCAGTCGTCGAGGGACAGGCCGAGCTCGCGCACGGCGGTGTTGCGGCCGAGGTGCTGGTCGGGCAGGAACAGCACCTTGCCGGTGCCCTCGAGTCCGCCGCGCCGGCCGAACGCCCACGCCAGAGCGGTTTTGGCGTTGCTGGAGGTGCAGACCGTGCCGCCGTGGCGGCCGGTGAACCCCTTGATCGCGGCGCTGGAGTTCATGTAGGTCACCGGGATGACGTCGTCGGCCACACCGGCGTCGACCAGGTCGTCCCACGCATCCTCGACCTGGCTGATCGCGGCCATGTCGGCCATCGAGCACCCCGCGGCGAGGTCGGGCAGGATCACCTGCTGCTCGTCACTGGTGAGGATGTCGGCCGACTCGGCCATGAAGTGCACGCCGCAGAAGACGATGTGCTGCGCGTCGGGCCGGGCCGCGGCGTCCTTGGCCAGCTTGAACGAGTCACCGGTGACGTCGGCGAACTCGATGACCTCGTCGCGCTGGTAGTGGTGGCCCAGGACGAACACCGAGTTGCCCAGCGCCGCCTTGGCCGCGCGCGCCCGCTCGACCAGGCCCGGGTCGGACGGTGCCGGCAGCTCGCCGGGGCACTCCACCCCTCGCTCGGTGGCCAGCTCACGGCCGTGGCCGAGGACCATCAGGGGCAGGGACGCGTGGCGCGGGCTGTCTGTGGTGGTGCTCACCCGCTGATCGTTTCACACGTTCACAACGCCTCCGTCCAGGACCACCGGGTATGCCGTGCCGGTGCGTCGGGAGCGTCGCCGCCGGCCCCGTGACGCGGTCCGGGTCGGTGACACACCGGCCAGGAGTCGCGACACGCCGTCAGGGGTTGCGCGAGAGCCTCCGCGGGATCGAGGATCACCGCCGCTACCGTCGTGCACCTGACCGGTCACGGGGGCGAACGGTCACCCGCAGGACCCCCGCCGACTCAAGGAGCCGACCATGACGCACACCGACCTCGCCGGCGCCACGACCGACGTCCACCGCGAGAGCCTGGCCCGGCACGTGGCCGACCTGCTGTCCTCCGGCGTGGTCACGCTGGCCGAGCTGAACGACCTGTCCGAGGCCGAGATCCGGGTCCTGATGGGCGACACCGCCGGCATCTGAGCCCGGTCGCCGGCCGACCGTCGCAGTGGCGGCTAGGGTCCGGCCATGCGCTTCTCGATCTGGCCCTCGGTCGGCCAGCCCTGGCACGAGGTCGTCGACACGGTGCGGCACGCCGAGGCCACGGGCTGGGACCGCGCCTACCTGGCCGACCACTTCATGGCCAACAGCGCGGACCGCGCCGAGGCGGCCGCCCCGCTGCTCGAGGCGACCGCCGCGCTGAGTGCCCTCGCGGGGCTGACCGACCGGATCGTGCTGGCACCGCTGGTGCTGGGCATGACCTACCGGCACCCGGCCGTCGTCGCCAACTGGGCGGCCACCGTCGACCACGTGAGCAACGGGCGCCTGGTCCTGGGCCTCGGCGCCGGCTGGCAGGTCAACGAGCACGAGCAGTACGGCATCGATCTGCCCGCGCCCGGCCCGCTGGTCAGCCGGTTCCACGAGGGGCTGCGCGTCATCGAGGGCCTGCTGACCCGGGAGAGCACCACCGTCGCGGGTGACTACTACCGCGTCACCGATGCGCTGTGCGAGCCCAAGCCCGTGCAGTCGCGGGTGCCGCTGCTCGTCGGCTGCACCGGTGAGCGGATGCTGGGCATCGTCGCCCGGCACGCCGACGAGTGGAACATGTGGGGCCTGCCCGACCGGGTGGCCGAGCGCAGCGCCGTCCTCGACCGCCAGTGCGAGAAGGCCGACCGCGACCCGGCCACGGTGCAGCGCTCGTGCCAGGCGCTGTGGTTCGTCGGCGACGACGGTGATGAGGCGCGGGCCGAGGCGGCGGCCTCACCGGCCCGGGCGGCGATCGGTGGGACGCCCGAGGACCTCGTCGAGACGGTCGAGGGCTGGCAGGCGGTCGGGGTCGACGAGGTCATCGTCCCCGACTTCACGCTCGGCACCGGCCCGCGCAAGCGTGAGCTCATGGACGCCATCATCGAGGTGACCGCGGCGACCACCCGCGGCTGAGCCGGTCTAGTCGCGCGCGCCGGCCGGACGCATCCCGGCCAGGCCGAGGGCGGCGACGGTGGCGGCCTGGGCCAGGGCGCGGTCGGCCACGCCCTGCAGGTCGGCCAGCAGGGCCCGCCGGCGCTCGGTGCCGTGGGTGTCGACCGCGTGCCCGACGTGGCTCAGCCCGACGTCGGTGATCGTGCCGACCTGCGCGGCCATCGTCATCACCCGGATGCACCGCGGCGACAGACCGTCCGGCAGCCCCCAGCCGCGGCCGCCGAGCCGCTCGTCGGCGGTGGCCCGCAGGTCGCTGCCGGACCAGGGCCGGGCATCCAGGCCGTCCAGGGCTTCGGTCAGCTCGGCCAGCTCGGAACGCAGCTCCCGCTCCACCTCGCCCAGCGACAGCGCCTCCAGTGCGTGCACCGGCACCGGGTCGGTGTCGTATGCCGTCCACGTCATCCGGGTGCCCTGGTCCACCTCCGGGCCGTAGACCTCGACCCGGGGCACCAGCGCGCCGCCCATCCCCGGCACGTAGACGCACTCCCCGGCGGCGGTCGCCGCGGCGGCGAACTCGGCCGAGCCACGCGGCATACCACGCAGGTCACCGGGGCGGGGCAGCGCGACGAGCACGGCACGCTCACCCAGGTCGCGCCACAGGCCGAGCCGGGCGAGCGGGTCACCGTCGACGTGGTCGACGTCGGGCAGGGCGCGGGAGAGGACGTCCTCGAGCCGGGACCGGTCGGCGAAGGACGCGGTGGCCCACAGTGCGAGGCGGACCGATGCGGGGAGCACGGACATCCCGCCATGGTAGGTGTCGGGCGCGACCGGTCCCCGGGGGTTGGCTAGGGTCACCGCCATGAGTGATGTCCTCGAGCTCGCCGGCGTCAGTGTGGTCCGCGGGGGGAACACCCTGCTGGACGACGTCACGTGGGAGGTCGAGGAGGGTCAGCGCTGGGTCGTCCTCGGCCCCAACGGCGCCGGCAAGACCACCCTGCTCCAGCTCGCCGCCGGGCGCATCCACCCGACCCAGGGCGTGGCCGGGGTGCTCGGCGAGGTCCTCGGCGCCGTGGACGTGTTCGAGCTGCGCCCGCGGATCGGCCTGGCCAGCGCCGCGATCGCCGAGCGGATCCCCGCCGACGAGCGGGTGGCCGACGTCGTCGTCACCGCGTCCTACGGCATCGTCGGGCGCTGGCGCGAGCGCTACGACGAGCTCGACCACGGCCGTGCCGCCGAGCTGCTGAAGGCCCTCGGCGCCGGGCACCTGGCCGACCGGCAGTTCGGGACCCTCAGCGAGGGTGAGCGCAAGCGGGTCCAGATCGCCCGCGCGCTGATGACCGACCCCGAGCTGATGCTGCTCGACGAGCCCGCCGCCGGCCTCGACCTCGCCGGCCGGGAGGACCTCGTCGCCCGCCTCGGCGAGCTCGCCGCCGACGTCGACGCCCCTGCCCTCGTGCTGGTCACCCACCACGTCGAGGAGATCCCCCCGTCGTTCACCGACGTGCTGCTCGTCCGCGACGGCCGCGTCGTGGCGCAGGGACCGATCGAGATCACGCTGACCGAGGACAACCTCTCCGAGACCTTCGGGCTGCCGCTGGTGGTGGACCGGCACGGCGAACGCTGGTCCGCCCGGGCCCGCTGAACGGACCGGGCAGCCAGCCCGTGACCGGTCAGGTCGTGACCGGGCAGGCCCTCGCGGGGCCGCTGGCGGGTTCCCGGCGCAGCCCCAGGCCCAGGGCGACCAGCCCCAGCGCCGCGACCACCACGCCGTAGGCCATGGCGGTCGGCACCAGCCCCACCTGCCGGGCGGCGACACCGGCGAGCAGGGTCGGCACGCCGAACGCGAGGTAGTTGACCGTGTACGCCGCCGCGAACAGCTCGGCACGCTCATGCGGCTCGGGCAGCGCCGCGACAGAGCGGAACGCCCCGAAGAACGCCGTGCCGAAGCCGACGCCGGCCACGACGGTGGCCGCGAAGAAGCCGGCCACCGACCGCATGTCGAGGGCGACGAGCGTGGCCAGGACGCCGGCGGCCAGCGTCGCCGCACCGAAAGCCATGGTGGGCCGCGGCGCACGGTCGCCGACCAGCAGCACGGCGATGCTGCCGGCGCCGGTCAGGGCTGCGACCACCAACCCGCCCGCGAGGTGCCCCTGCACATGCAGCTGGGTGGCCACCAGGGAGGGGCCGAGGGAGAGGTAGAGGCCACCGATCGCCCACGTCGCGACCAGCGCCGGCACCGCGGTGGCGAAGGCACGGCGGGCCCGAGGGGGCACGGATGCGCTGGGGCGCAACGACTTCAGGGCCCCCGCGCGCGGTGTCACGGTCTCCGGGACCGTGGCGACCAGTGCCGCCAGCACCACGAGCGCCGCGGTCAGCGCGACGAAGACCACCGTGGTCGGCGCGGGCAGGTGGTCGAGCACGAGTCCGGCGCCCAGTGCCCCTGCCGCAAGCCCGGCGGTCGGCCCCACACTGTTGACCACGACGCCCGCACGGGGCCGGCGCAGCGGCTGCAGGTCGACGAGTGCGGCGCTGACGACCCCCATCGCCGCGCCCGTCGCGAGGCCCTGCACCGCGCGGGCCAGCAGCAGGCCGCCGACCCCGCCTGCTCCGAGGAACAGCAGCATCGCGACGGCGTCCAGCGCCAGCGCGGCGGCCAGCACCGGGCGGCGCCCGACGTGGTCGGACAGCCCGCCCACGGTCAGCAGGGAAGCCAGCAGTGCCAACGGGTATGCCGCGAAGACGGCGGTCAGCGCGGCGGAGCTGAAGTGCCACTGGGCCTGGTAGACGACGAACAGCGGCGAGGGCGCGCCGGCGGCGAGCATGAGCACCACGAGGGCAAGGGAGACGACCGCGAACGCGGGGGTGCGACCCAGGCGCGGCAGGGTGCGGGGGAGGGACATCGGACTCCTCGAGAACTGTTCCATGATGATCGAACTGTTGAGACGGTAGGCGCCATTCCCGGATTGTTCAACTATTATCGAACCATGACGACGACCGTGCAGCGGCCCGAGCACCCCGAGGTCAGCGACATCGAGCTGACCGAGGTGCTGTTCGCCCTGAGCGACCCCTCGCGCCTGGCCATCGTCCAGCTGCTCGCGAGCGGGGCTTCGGGGGAGCTGATGACCTGCCAGTCGGTCGGGGGAGACCTGGCCAAGTCGACCCGCTCGCACCACCTCAAGACGTTGCGTGAGGCCGGTGTCATCCGCAGCACCCCCCAGGGTCGTGAACGTCTGATCAGCCTGCGTCGTGACGATCTCGACGCCCGTTTCCCCGGTCTGCTCGACGCGGTCCTGACCGACGGGCACTCCTGAGGCGACGGCGCCGCCGAAATCGCACGGCAGCCGGGAACCGGCGCCGATAGGTTGGCGTCGCAGTGCTGTGCTGGTGCACGGAAGGAGGCAGGGGATCCATGTCGTGGTTCGCTGATCACGGGTGGTTGGCCTGGGTCGGTCTGGCCCTCGCGCTGGGGGCCATCGAGGCCGCCAGCGTCGACTTCGTGTTCCTCATGCTCGGTGGCGGTGCGCTGGCCGGGGCCCTGGCCTCGGCTCTGGGCGCGCCCGTGGCGCTGCAGGTGCTCGTCGCGGTCGCCGTCGCCGGGCTGCTGCTGTTCGGGGTGCGGCCGCTGGTCCGCCGACACTTCATGGTGCCCGAGGGGCACGGGGGGATCGGGCTCCCGGCCCAGATCGGCCGGGCCGCGCTCGTCATCCAGACCGTCACGTCGCTCGACGGTCGCATCAAGCTGGGCGGTGAGACCTGGACGGCCCGCACCGCACCGGGCACCGCCGACTGCCTGCCCGGGCAAGAGGTCCGGGTAGTTTCCATCGAGGGGGCCACCGCGATCGTCACTGGCGTCGCGCCTGGTCGGAATTCGGAGTAGTCACTGTGAGCGGAGTCAGCGCCGGCCTGATCGTGCTGTTGCTGCTGGTCGTCTTCGCGGTCGTCGTCATCGTGCGGACCATCCGCATCGTGCCGCAGCAGACGTCCCAGATCGTCGAGCGGCTCGGCCGCTACTCGCGCACCCTCGACGGGGGCATCCACTTCCTGGTGCCGTTCGTGGACAAGGTGCGCGCCAACATCGACCTGCGCGAGCAGGTGGTCTCCTTCCCGCCGCAGCCGGTGATCACGTCGGACAACCTCGTCGTCAACATCGACACGGTCATCTACTACGCGGTCAACGACGCCAAGGCGGCCGTCTACGAGATCGCCAACTTCATCCAGGGCATCGAGCAGCTCACGGTCACCACGCTGCGCAACGTCATCGGCTCGCTCGACCTCGAGCAGACGCTGACCAGCCGCGACCAGATCAACGCCCAGCTGCGCGGCGTCCTCGACGAGGCGACCGGCAAGTGGGGCATCCGCGTCAGCCGCGTCGAGCTCAAGGCCATCGACCCGCCGCACTCGGTGCAGGACTCGATGGAGAAGCAGATGCGCGCCGAGCGTGACCGCCGTGCCGCCATCCTCACCGCCGAGGGTGTCAAGCAGTCAGCCATCCTCGCCGCCGAGGGTGAGAAGCAGAGCCAGATCCTGCGGGCCGAGGGTTCGGCCCAGGCCCGGATCCTCGAGGCCCAGGGCCAGGCCCGCGCGATCCAGCAGGTCTTCGACGCGATCCACCGCGGCAAGCCCACCCAGCGGCTGCTGGCCTACCAGTACCTCCAGGTGCTGCCCCAGATCGCCCGCGGCGACGCCAACAAGATGTGGATCGTCCCCAGCGAGCTCACCGACGCGCTCAAGGGCATCGGCAACGCCCTCGGCGGCACCGACCAGGGCCCGACCGGCCGGGACGAGGACGAGTGGGTCGACACCGGCGAACGGGTGCCGACCGCGTTCGAGGAGACCGCCCTGGAGGACCCGGCCCGGGCCCTGGCGGAGGCCCGCGGAGAGGCTGCGCGGTCCAGCGCCGAGGCCGAGGGGCACCGCAAGGGCGTGACCGGCGGGACGCACGGCTTCCCCGCGGACCCTCCCGGTGTGCCGTCCGCCGGTGACCCGTCGGCGGCTCCCGAGGCGCCGGTGGCCCCCGAGCCCCCGGCCGTGTCGCAGCCCCCGGTCGCACCCGAGCCGCCGGCCCCGCCGACCGACCAGCCCGGCGGGGAGCAGCACCCGTAGCCGCCTGAGCCGCCGCGCCGGCGGCCCTGCACGAGGCACCCGGTCACCCGTCGCTAGGGTGACCGGGTGTCCGTGTTCGAGGTGGTCGCCATCCTGCTCGCTGGCCTCGCCGCGGGCACGATCAACACGATCGTGGGCTCGGGCACGCTGATCACGTTCCCCACGCTGTTGTTCTTCGGCTACGCGCCGGTGGTCGCCAACATCTCCAACACCGTCGGCCTGGTGGCCGGCGGGCTCACCGGCATCCACGGCTACCGCGCCGAGCTCGACGGGCAGGGCCACGCCCTGCGGCGGCTGGCGCCGGCCTCGCTGCTCGGTGCCGTCACCGGTGCGCTGCTGCTGCTGGTCCTGCCACCGAAGGCCTTCGAGGCCATCGTCCCGGTCCTCATCGCGCTGGCGCTCGTGCTGGTGCTCGCGGGCCCATGGCTGCAGAAGAAGGCGGCGGCCCGGCATACCGACACCGGACGGCGCGGCGGCGGCGCGACCGCGCTGCTGCTCGGCGGGGTCTTCGTGGCCGGCGTCTACGGCGGCTACTTCGGCGCGGCCCAGGGCGTGCTGCTCGTGGGGATCATGAGCGTCCTCATGACCGAGTCGCTGCAGCGGATCAACGGGTTCAAGAACGTTCTCGGCACGATCGTCAACGCCGTGGCGGCGATCACCTTCATCCTCGTCGCCCGCGACGACGTCGACTGGGCCGTCGCCGGCCTGATCGCGCTCGGGTCGCTGGGTGGCGGCTGGGTGGGCGCCCATGTCGGGCGGCGGCTCCCGCCCCGGGTGCTGCGCGGGGTCATCGTCGTGATCGGCGTCGTGGCCATCGTGCGGATGGTGTTCTTCAGCTGACGTAGCCTTGCGCCCGTGGTGACGCGGATCGAGGACCCGAAGGACGACCGGCTGCAGGACTACTTCGGGCTCACCGACGTCGCGCTGCGCCGGCGCACCGAGCCCGAGCGGGGGCTCTACGTCGCCGAGAGCGAGAAGGTCATCCGCCGAGCCCTGGCCGCCGGGCACCGGCCCCGTTCCTACCTCATGGCCGAGCGCTGGCTGTCCGACCTGGCCGACCTGGTCGAGCGGGCCGGTCGCGACGGCGTCCCGGTCTACGTCGGCGAGCACGACGTCATCGAGGCGATGACCGGCTTCCACCTGCACCGGGGGGCGCTGGCCTCGATGCAGCGGCCCGAGCTGGTGCCGCCGCAGGAGCTGCTGCGGGGCGCCACCCGGGTCGCGGTGCTCGAGGACATCGTCGACCACACCAACGTCGGTGCCGCGTTCCGCAGTGCGGCGGCGCTGGGCGTGGACGCGGTCCTGGTCACGCCCCGGTGCGCCGACCCGCTCTACCGGCGCAGTGTGCGCGTGTCGATGGGCACGGTGTTCCAGGTTCCGTGGACCCGCATCGACCCGTGGCCGGCAGGGGTGGAGGTGTTGCGGGACAACGGGTTCAGCGTCGCGGCGTTCGCGCTGAGCGCGGACGCGGTCAGCCTGGACGACCTGGCCGCCGACCCGCCGGAGCGCCTGGCGCTCGTGCTCGGCACCGAGGGCGACGGGATCTCGCGCCGGGTGCTCGAGGCGGCGGACGTGGTGGTGAAGATCCCGATGGCCGGGGGAGTGGACTCCCTCAACGTGGCCGCGGCCAGCGCCGTCGCCTTCTGGGCGCTGCGCCCCACCACGGGCTGACCGGACGACGAGAGCGCCCCGCCCCTCGGACGAGGGACGGGGCGCTCCGGTGGTGCGACGGGACGGTCCTGCCGCTACTTCGTCGAGGAGTTGTACTGCTCGATGGCCGGCTTGAGCGAGGCGGCGGCGTCGGTCATCGCCTGCTGCGGGTCGGTGCCGTTGAGCGCCTTCTCCAGGCCGTCCTCGGAGGCCTTGCGCGACTGCGGCATCACGCCGAGCAGGCAGCCCTGCGTGGCCTTGGTCAGCTGGGTGGACTCCAGCTGCTTCACCGCCACGTCGAACTGGGGGTACTGCTTGCGCCACGCCACGTCCGTGGGCTCGTTGAGCGCGCCCCTGGAGATCGGGAAGTAGCCGGTGCCGGTGTGCCACGTGGCCTGGGCCTGGGGGCTGGCCAGGAACTTCACGAACCGCCAGGAGGCCTCCTTCTGGGCGTCGCTGTGGCCCTCGCCGTCGATCCACAGCGAGGCGCCGCCGATGATCGGGCCGCCCTGCCCGGCCTTGAGCTTGGGGTAGTTGGCGACACCGAGCTCGTAGCCACCCTCCTGCGCCGCCTTCTGGAAGCCGCCCACCTGGCCGGTCGACTCCAGGGTCATCGCCAGCTGGCCGGCCTTGAACGCGGCCTGGGCCGCCTTGGTGTCGCGGCCGGTGTTGGCGGCCAGGCCGTCCTTGACCATCTTCTGCCACCAGCCGACGACGGCGACAGAGTCGGGGGAGTCGAACTGCACCTTGGTGGCCTTGCCGTCACGGCCGTTGCCCTGGTTGCAGTACTCGGCGCCGTCGCCGGCGATGAACTGCTCGAGCAGCCAGCCGTAGATGGCTGCGCCGAAGCCGTACTTGGCCGGGCCGCCGTTCTTGGCCGACAGCTTCTCGGCGTCGGCGCGGATCTCCTCCAGCGTGGTCGGCGCCTTGTCCGGGTCCAGCCCGGCGGCCTTGAACAGCTTCTTGTTGTAGTAGAGCACCGGCATGGAGGTGTTGAACGGCATCGAGTAGAGCTTCTTGTCGATGCTGTAGTAGCCGGCGATGTTGGGCTGCAGGTCGCTGACGTCCATCTTGTCGCGGTCGATGAAGTCCTGCATCGGCACGGCCTGCCCGGCGTCGATCATGAACCTGGTGCCGATGTCGTAGACCTGCACCACGTCCGGCGTGGACTTGCTCTGGACCGAGGCCTTGTACTTCGCGATGGCGTCGTCGTACTTGCCGGCGTAGGTCGCCTCGACCTGGATCTTGCCGGCGTTCTCCTTGTTGAACTGCGCGACGAGCTGGGTCAGCACCTCGGCGTTCTTGCCATCCATGGCGTGCCAGAAAGACACCTTGGTCACGCCGTTGGTCTTGTCCAGGACGCCCTTGTCCGGTGCCTTCGCCCCGGCCGGCGCGTCGCCGCTGCCCCCGCAGGCGGCCAGTCCCAGCGACAGCGCGGCGATGCCGGTGGCCAGGACCATCCGGTATGCCGTGCGCTGACCGCCCGTGCCTGATCGATGGAACACGCGTTCTCCTTTCGCCCCGACCGCCCTGCGCGGCCGCGTGTGTGGTCGATCTCCGCCTTCCGGCGGGACCGGGGTCAGCGGTGCGTCACTTGACGGCTCCCGCGGTGAGGCCCCGGACGATGAAGCGCTGCCCGAAGATGACGAGCAGCAGGGTCGGCAGCAGGGCCAGGACGACACCGGCGAGCACCATGCCGGGGTTGTCGCCGTCGGAGGACTGCAGCTGCCCGATGCCGATCTGGATGGTCTGGTGCTCGGCCTTGGTCGTGACCAGCAGCGGCCAGAAGTACATGTTCCAGGCCGTCAGCGCTGAGTAGATGCCGAGTGCGGCCAGCGTGGGGCGCGACAGCGGCAGCAGGATCGAGCGCAGGAAGCGCAGGTGCCCGGCGCCGTCGACCCGTGCGGCGTCGCGCAGCTCCGTGGGGAAGGCGAGGAACGCCTGGCGCAGCAGGAACGTGCCGAAGCCGGTGGCCAGGAACGGCAGCGCCAGCGCGGCGACGGTGTCCTTCAGGCCCGCGCTGGAGACGAACAGGTAGTTGGGGATGATGATCGACTCGTAGGGGATCATCATCGTCGACAGGAACAGGCCGAACCACAGGCTGCGCCAGCGCAGGTCGAGGAAGACGAACGCGTAGGCGGCCAGGGCGCTCGTGACGACCTGGCCGACCGTGATCAGCGCGGTCTGGGCGATGCTGTTGAGGTACTGGTTGCCCAGCGGGATGATCCGCAGCGCGTCGCCGTAGTTGCCGGGGTGCAGGCCGTGCGTCGGCCACAGGGCCGGCGGGAACGCGTTGGTGTCCGCGACGCCCATCAGGCTGCCGATGATCCCGTAGTAGACGGGGAAGAGCACGACGAGGAACAGCACGCCCAGGCCCACGTACGTGCCGACGGGGGTGCGGCGGTGTGCCGGACGCGGACGGCGGCGCTCCGTGCTGGCGGTGGTGGTTGCCTGGCTCACCGGTAGAACACCTTCCGCTCGAGGATGCCGAACTGCACCGCCGTGATGCCCAGCACGATGAGCAGCAGCACGAGGGCCTGGGCCGAGGCGTAGCCGAAGTTGGAGTTGTTGTAGGCGAAGGCCTGCTCGTAGATGGAGTAGACCAGCGTCGTGGTGTTGCCCTCGGGGCCGCCGGCGGTCAGGATCCGGATCTGGCCGAAGCTCTGCAGCGAGTGGATCGTGCCGGTGACCACGAGGAAGAACAGCTGCGGGGTGATCAGCGGCAGCACGATGGAGCGCTGCAGCCGCAGCCCGGTGGCGCCGTCGAGGCGGGCCGCCTCGATGACCTCCTCGGGCAGGGCGCCCAACCCGGCGCTGAGGACGAGCAGGTTGTAGCCGAGCTGCATCCACACGGTCGCCCCGGCGACGGAGAACAGGGCGACGTCGGGGTCGGTCAGCCAGTGCACGGGACCGAGCCCGACGTGCGACAGCAGGCCGTTGAGCACCCCCGAGGCCGGGTTGTAGAGCACCTGGAAGACGACGGAGGCGGTGGCGACGGAGAACGCGAACGGCAGCGCGAACGCGGTGCGGAAGAAGCGGACCGCGCGGATGCGGGACTGCAGCATGAGCGCCACCACCAGCGCGAGCACGATGCTCGGCACGACCGTGAGCAGGGTGAAGGCCAGCGTCACCCCGAGCACCTTGACGAAGCCGGGGTCGGAGAGCAGGCGCTCGTAGTTGGCGGTGCCGACGAACGCGCCGGGGCGGCCGATGATGTCGGTGCCCTGGAACGACAGCACCACTGAGCGGACCAGGGGCCAGAACACGAACAGGGCGAAGACGAGCAGCGCCGGCAGCAGGAACAGCAGGGCGAGGCCGGAGCTGCTCCGGCGCCGCCGCGGCGCAGCGGCCGGCGGCGCCTGCTCCGTACGGGCAGGCGACACGGTGGTGGTCATCGAGCGAGCCCCTCCACGATCTCGACACCGGGCAGCTCGGCCATCAGCGGGCCGGGCACCCTCAGCTTGGCGGCGCGCACCCCGGCGCCGATCACGACGTGCTCGCGCTCGAGCACCCGGGCGTCAACGTACACCGGCCATGCGGCCGGCAGCCCGACAGGCGTGATGGCGCCGTACTCCATGCCGGTGCGCTCGACGGCGTCCTCCATGGCCAGGAAGCTGGCCTTGCGGACGTCGAGCAGCCCCCGGACCGTGGTGTTGACGTCGGCGCGGGTGGTGGCGAGCACGACGCAGGCGGCCACCCGCTCCTCGCCGGCCCGGCGACCGCCGACCACCACGCAGTTGGCGCAGTCCTCCAGCGCCATGCCCGTGGCCTCGACGAGGGCGGCCGTGTCGGACACGGCCGGGTCGATCGACAGCACCTCGACCCGTTCGCCGTGCGGCCAGCCGCGGAGGGTCTCCGCGACCGGGCGGGCGAGCAGGTCGAGGTGCGTCAGGGCCGGCAGGTAGGGCAGGCCCGGCGAGGTCACCAGCGGTAGGTGCCGGTCAGGACGCCGCGGGCGAGGGTGTGCCCGCCCATGGTGAACGCGGCCACCGCCGGGGTGACCGAGGCGTCCAGGCCCAGGTCGTCGGTGTCCAGGGCGTGCACGGCGTACAGGTAGCGGTGGTTGTGGTCGCCCTGGGGCGGCGCCGCACCGTCATACGCCTTGTTGCCGTAGTCGTTGCGCACGTGGAAGGCGCCGTCGGGCAGGGAGCCGTCGCCCTCGGCGCCGGCGCCCGGGTCCAGGGCGGTGACCGAGGCGGGGATGCCCAGGACGATCCAGTGCCAGAAGCCGGACGGGGTCGGCGCGTCGGGGTCGAAGCAGGTGACGGCGAAGCCCTTCGTGCCCTCGGGGGCGTCGGACCAGCTCAGCTGCGGCGAGGTGTTGCCGCCGGTGAAGCCCCAGTCGTTGAACACCTGGGCGTCCGGCAGGGGGTTGCCGTCGATGAAGTCGGCGCTGCTGACGGCCATCGCGGGCACCTGGGGCAGCAGCGAGTACGGGTCGGGGGCGACGGGACGGTCAAGGTTCATGCTTCGGACCCTAACCGCCCGCGCCGCCCCCGGCACGTGTGAGGAGGTGGTGCGTCAGTGGCCGCTCTCGCGGTGGACCCAGCCGGCCAGGCCGGCGAGGACCGCGGTGAACGCCAGCGTCACGACGGCGAGGCCGCCGAAGTATGCCGTGTCACTGGCACCCGAGGTCGCCTGCACCACCTGGGCGGTGATGGCCTGGCCGGCCGCGGGGGCGAGGAACCACAGGGCCATCGTCTGGCTGCGGAACGCCTTCGGCGCCAGCAGCGTGGTCGCCGCGATGCCGACCGGCGACAGGCACAGCTCGCCGATGGTCTGCACGACGTAGACGACGACCAGCCACATCGGCGAGGCCTTGCCGTCCCCGGTGAGGAAGGAGCCCAGCGCCATGATCGCGAAGGACAGCCCGGCCAGGCCCAGACCGATGGCGAACTTGCCGCCGAGGTAGGGCGAGCGCTCGCCGCGGCGCATCCAGATGGCGGCGAACACCGGGGAGAGCACGATGATCGCGAACGGGTTGACCGACTGGAAGAACTCCGGCGAGATGTGGGCGCCGAAGATCTGCAGCTGGGTGCGGTCGGCCGCGAACGTCGTCAGCGTGGTGCTGGCCTGCTCGAAGAGCATGAAGAACAGCATCGCCGCGACGAAGAGCGGGATGTAGGCCAGCAGGCGGCGCTTCTCGTACGCCTCCACCTTGGGGCTGCGGTACATCACGACGAAGAACACGACGGGCGTGACGAGCGCGATGTAGGAGATGGCGTCGACCATCGTCGGCAGGCCGAAGCTGCCGCTGTTGACGACGGTGGCCACGACCATGGCGGCCGCGACGCCGGCGAGCACGTAGGCGGCCATCCGGCTCAGCGCGCCCGACTCCTGCGGCTCGACCGGGTTCGACGGGTGCAGGCCCACGTCGCCGAGCGCCTTGCGGCCCCAGATCCACGCCACGAGGGCGAGGGTCATGCCGACGGCCGCGGCGGCGAACCCGGCGTGGAAGCCCCAGCCGGCGCGCAGCCAGCCGACGACCCACGGGCTCACCAGGGCGCCGATGTTGATGCCCATGTAGAAGATGGAGAAGGCGGCGGTGCGGCGGCTGTCGTCCTCGGAGTACAGCCCGCCGACCATGGTCGAGACGTTGGGCTTGAAGATGCCGGTGCCCAGGGCCACCAGCACGATGCCGAGGTAGGACAGCGCCGGCGTCGGGACCGACAGGCTCAGGTGGCCGGCGATGATGATGAACGCGCCGATGAGCGTGGTCCTGCGGGCGCCCATGACGCGGTCGGCGAGCCAGCCACCGACGACCGAGAGCAGGTAGACGGAGGCGCCGTAGACGGACACCACCGCCTCGCCGAGGTTCGCGTCGAGGCCGAGGCCGCCGTCCTTGAGCTTGGCGGTCAGGTACAGCAGGAGGATGGCCCGCATGCCGTAGTAGCTGAACCGCTCCCACAGCTCGGTGCTGAAGAGCGTGGCCAGGCCCTTGGGGTGGCCAAGGAACTCGCGGCCCTCCGCCCGGGTTCTGGCAGGGGGGTTTGTCGTGGCAGTCACGGGCCAAAACGGTAACAACGACCCTGCTGGGAGCCCTAATTCACAAGCGCACGAACCAGCCGCTGCAGCTCCTGCGCGGGGTCCTTCGTGAGCCCGCCGTGGACCGGTCCGGGCTGGATCACCGTGCTGCGCGGAGCGCTGAGCCAACCGAAGCGCTGGCCCGGCTTGTCGAGTGTGGGAAGCCCCACACCCGGCTCACCCCGGCAGACCCGGCAGATGGCGGCGAGGGAGGCGTCGACGGCGTCGAGCTCAAGGTCGGGGAAGGCGGCCCGCAGCCGCTCCCGGTCCAGGTCGAAGGCTCCCTCGAGGAAGTCGGCCGCCTGGCTGTAGAGCACCACGCCGACGTTGAGGAACTCCTCGCGGTCCACCCGCGGCACGCAGCGGAGGGTGACGTACTGGTAGCCGACCATCCCCGCGCTCACCGCGCACCCCCGGGCAGCCAGGCGGCCGGGCTGGCCACGCGGGCCAGCAGGTTCTCCCGGTATGCCGCGCGGACCGCTGCCGGGTCCGCCAGCCCCGGTGCCGGCTCGAGCCAGGGGTCGGGGACCTGGGCCAGCACCTCCTCCAGCAGGGCCTCGTCGACCCGGGGCGCCAGCTCGGCGTGGGCGGTCGTGACGTCGCCGGCGACGTCGAGCAGGACGTGCTTGCTCACGTCGAACCCTTGGGCCGCAAAGCGATCGGGGTTGGATCCCTTGCCCGGCCAGGAGTGGTGGAAGTACAGCGCCGCGCCGTGGTCGATGCACCACGCCTGGTGGTGCCAGACCAGCAGGTTGGGGTTGCTCCAGGTGCGGTCGACGTTGGCGGTGAAGGCATCCAGCCACACGATCCGGGCCGCCTCCTCCGGCGGGGGCGGCTGGGAGCCGTCGTAGCCGAAGGAGCCGGGCAGGAAGTCGACGCCGAGGTTGAGCCCGATGCTGGCGGTGAGCAGGTCCTGGACCTCTTCGTCCGCCTCGTACTTGGCGATCTGGGCGTCGAGCTCGACCGCCTTCATCTCGGGCACGCGCAGCCCCAGGCGCCGGGCCAGCTCGCCCACGACCACCTCGGCAACGAGCACCTTCAGGCCCTGTCCCGCGCCGCGGAACTTCAGGACCCAGGTGCCGCAGTCGTCCCCCTCGACGATGCCGGGGAGGGACCCCCCCTCGCGCAGCGGGGTGACGTAGCGCGTGGCGGTGATGTGTTCGAGCACGCCGGAAGCCTAGGCGCTCGGGTGCCTCAGGCGTCGGCGACCGTGACCAGCACGGCCTCGTCCTCGCTCTGGACGGCCGGGGCGCCGTGGCCGGGCCCGGCGTCGACGTGGGCCAGCAGCCCGCGGCCGGAGGCCAGCAGGGTCACGCCGAGGGCCACGGCGACGGCGCCGACCCAGAACGGCACGTGCACGCCGTAGGACTCGCCGAGCTTGCCGGCCAGCCACGGGGCGATGGCGCCACCGGCGAAGCGCACGAAGCTGTAGGCCGCCGAGGCCACGCCGCGCTCGACCGGGGCGGCCTTCATGACCGTCTCGGTGATGAGGGTGTTGTTGACGCCGAGGAACGCCCCGGCGACGACGACGCAGGTCGCCAGGACCGCCTTGTCGCCGGTCCACACCGCCATGACGACCAGCGTCGCCGCGAAGCCGGTGAGGGCGGCGACGACGGACGGGACGGTGCCGAAGCGCCGCTGCAGCCGCGGGGCGACGACCACGGAGGTGAACGCCAGCAGCAGGCCCCAGCCGAAGAAGATCAGGCCGACCTGATGCGGGCCCATGTCCAGCGGGAAGGGCGTGAACGCCAGCAGGGTGAAGAAGCCGAAGTTGTAGAGCAGGGAGGTCAGGGCCACCACGAGCAGGCCCTTGTGGCGCAACGCCCTGAACGGCTCGGTGATCGAGGTGGCCCGCTCGGCGCGCGGCGTGGCCGGGAGCACGAACGCGGTGGCGACGAAGGCCACGGCCATCAGCGCCGAGACGCCGAAGAACGGCCCACGCCAGGAGATGCCGCCGAGCACCCCGCCGAGCAGCGGGCCGGCGGCGATGCCCAGGCCGAGCGCGGCCTCGTAGAGGATGATCGCCTGTCCGACCGAGCCCCGGGCGGCCTTGACGATGGTGGCCAGCGCGGTGGCGATGAACAGGGCGTTGCCCAGGCCCCAGACGGCGCGGAAGGTCACGATGCCGCCGACGCTGTCCTGCGTCCCGGCCAGCCCGGCGCCGACGATGATGATGAGCAGGCCGATGAGCAGGGTGCGCTTGGCGCCGATCCGGCTGGAGACGAAGCCGGTGATGAGCATCGCGACGCCCATGACGACCATGTAGCTGGTGAACAGCAGCGAGACCTGGGACGGCGAGGCGCCGAGCTGGTCACCGATGGACTTCAGGATCGGGTCGACCAGGCCGATGCCCATGAAGGCGATGACACACGCGAAGGCCACGGCCCACACAGGTTTGGGTTGACGCCACACGTCACTGTCCTTTCGTTGCGGGAGAGGGGTCCTCGGCAGCCACGGCGATGGCGAGCAGCTCGCGCAGCACCGCCACGGCGTCCTCGAGCCGCGCACGGTCGGCCGCGCCGAGCTGCTCGACCACCGGCGCCACCACGGCGCCACGGGCCCGGCGCACCGACGCGAGCGTCTCGGCGCCCATGGGGGACAGGGCGATCAGGGAGGCGCGGGCGTCGGCGGGGTCGGCGGAGCGCTGCACCCAGCCGCGCTGCTCGAGCCGGCCCACCTGGGCCGACATCGTCGGCTGGCTGGTGTGGTCGGCCTGGGCGAGGTCGCCGATGCGGGACGGTCCGAGCTCGTCGAGCTGGGCGAGCAGGCGGGCCTGCGCCGGCGGCACGTCGAAGACGGCCTGGCGGCTGGCCCAGCGGTTGAGGCGCGCGACGACACCGAGCAGCTCGTCGCCGAGGGAGGGGGAGGTCACCCGAGGCATGATACATAGAGAACCTATGCAACTGCTCGTGCGGGTGGTCGGTTGTGGTGAGGTGTCCCCCATGACCCGTATGCCGTGTGGTGGCCTCCGATGCTGTTGAACCTGCGCCTGGCCGTGCCGCCGGGGCTGACTGCGCAGGTGCGCGGCCTGCTCGAGTCCGACGAGCGGGTCACCAACCTCGTCGTGCTGCCGGGCGCGGCGGTCGAGCCCGCCGGCGACGCGGTGCTGGCCGACGTGCCGCGCGAGGCCGCCGGGGAGCTGCTGGGCCGCCTCGACGCCATGGGCCTGGGCCACCACGGTGCGATGAGCGTCTCGGAGGTGACCGCGTCGCCCTACCGGCGCGCCCGCGAGGCCGAGGCAGCCGCGCCCGGCAGCCCCGATGACGGGGTCGTCTGGCGGATGGTCGAGGAGCGGGCCTGGTCCGACAGCCGCGGCTCGGTGTCCTTCTACGCCTTCCTCACCCTGGCCACCGCGCTCGCGGCGATCGCCGTCATCACCGACTCCTCGATCCTCGTCGTCGGGGCCATGGTCGTGGGGCCGGAGTTCGGCCCGGTCGCGGCCATCGCCACCGGCATCGTCCTGCGCCGGTGGGGGCTGGTCCCGCGCTCGCTGTCCCTGCTCGCGCGCTCGTTCTGCTTCGCCGTCCTCGTCGTCGCGGCCCTGGCCCTGGTGGCCCGCGGCCTGGGCTGGATCGACCCGTCCACGGTCACCCGGCCGCGGCCGCTGACCGGCTTCATCTGGCACCCGGACCGCTGGTCGTTCGTCGTCGCCCTGCTCGCGGGGTTCGCCGGCGTCCTGTCCCTGACCTCGGGCAAGTCCTCGGCCCTGGTCGGGGTCTTCATCTCGGTGACCACGGTCCCGGCCGCGGGCAACCTCGCCCTCGCCCTCGCGCTGTGGCAGGTGGAGGAGATGCGCGGCTCGGCGCTGCAGCTGGCCGTCAACCTCACCGGCATGGTCATCGCCGGGGTCATCACGCTGGTGGCGCAGCGGGTCGGCTGGCGGGTCGTGCAGCGACGGACCGGTGACGAGGTGGTGCGTGCCCGCTGAGGGCGCGCGCGGACGCCAGCGACCCGGCATACCGGACCGGGGTCGGGGCCGGTGAGGCGGCCACCCTCCCGGCGGCGGGGTGGAACCTCTACCGTTGCGCCATGGAGCCCGTCTACACACCTGTCATCGGGTTCGCCCGCGCCCTGTTCGCGTTCCAGGGGCTCCGGTTCCGGATCACGGGGCAGGAGAACGTCCCCCGCACCGGTGGTGCGGTCATGATGATCAACCACCTGTCCTTCTTCGACTTCGCGTATGCCGGGCTGGCTGCGGTCCCGTCCGGGCGCAAGGTGCGGTTCATGGCCAAGGAGTCGGTGTTCCGGCACCCCGTCGGGGGGCCGTTGATGCGCGGCATGGGGCACATCCCGGTCGACCGCGAGGCCGGAGCCGCCTCGTTCCGGGCCGCGGTGCAGGAGCTCAAGGCCGGCGAGGTGGTCGGCGTCTTCCCCGAGGCGACCATCTCCCGCTCCTTCGAGCTCAAGGAGTTCAAGAGCGGCGCCGTGCGGATGGCCAAGGCGGCCGGGGTGCCGATCCTGCCGACCGTGCTGTGGGGCTCCCAGCGGGTCTGGACCAAGGGGGAGAAGCCGCGGTTCGGGCGCAGCAACATCCCGATCTCGATCGCCGTGGGTGAGCCGGTGGAGGTCCCCCGCGGGGTGGACCCGGAGGAGGTCAACCGGGAGGTGCGCGAGCGGATGACCGCGCTGCTGCACGCGGCCCAGGAGAGCTACCCCGCGATGACCGGGGCCGACCTGCGGTTCCTGCCCGCCCGTCTCGGCGGCACCGCGCCGACGCCCGAGGAGGCCGCTGCTCGCGACGAGGCCGACGTCCGCGGCCGGCGAAAAGCGCGCCCCTGACACGGCGCGGAGTGCGATCCTGACGTTTGTCACCTGAGGTGGTGGCCTCGCCGGGTTAGCGTCGTGCCGGTCGCGCGCGCCGTCAGGGGAGCCGCCGGCCGACGACATCCGGAGGTCCTGTGCTTCTCCCGCTGCTGCGCACCTACCTGCGGCCCTACTGGGGTGCCATCACGCTGGTGGTGCTGTTCCAGCTGGTCCAGACGGTCGCCACGTTGTACCTGCCCGGCCTCAACGCCGACATCATCGACCAGGGCGTGGTCGTCGGCGACACCGGCAAGATCCTGTCCATCGGCGCCGTCATGCTGGCGGTCACGGTCGGTCAGGTCATCGCCTCGGGCTTCGCGGTCTACTTCGGCGCCCGCACCGCGATGGCCCTGGGCCGCGACCTGCGCGAGGCGGTGTTCGTCTCGGTGGAGCGCTTCGCGGCCCAGGAGGTCGGCCGGTTCGGCGCCCCGTCGCTGATCACCCGCTCCACCAACGACGTGCAGCAGGTGCAGATGGTCGTGCTGCTCTCGTTCACGATCATGGTCGCCGCGCCGATCATGTGCGTCGGCGGCGTGATCCTGGCCCTGCGCCAGGACGTGCACCTGTCGGCGCTGCTGCTGGTGTCGGTGCCGGCCCTGGTCGTGGCGGTCGTGCTGATCATCCGGCGGATGCGTCCGCTGTTCCGCTCCATGCAGGTGCGCATCGACGTGATCAACCGGGTGCTGCGCGAGCAGATCGCCGGGGTGCGGGTCATCCGGGCGTTCGTCCGCGACACCCACGAGCGGGAGCGCTTCGGCGGGGCCAACGACTCCCTCATGGACGTGTCGGTCCAGGTCGGCCGGCTCATGGCGCTGATGTTCCCCACCGTGCTGCTGGTCATGAACGTCTCCAGCGTCGCGGTCATCTGGTTCGGCGGGCACCGCATCGCCGAGGGGCAGATGCAGATCGGCACGATGACGGCGTTCCTCAGCTACCTCATGCAGATCCTCATGGCGGTGATGATGGCGACGTTCATGTTCGTCATGGTGCCGCGTGCCGAGGTCTGCGCCGACCGGATCACCGAGGTGCTCGACACCGAGCCGAGCGTGCGGGCGCCGGAGCGCCCGGTCCTGCGCCCCGACCGGACCGGGGCCGTCGAGCTGCGCGCGGCGAGCTTCGCCTACCCCGGCGCCCAGGAGCCGGTGCTGCGCGCCGCCGACCTGGTGGCCCGGCCGGGGGAGACCACCGCCATCGTCGGCTCCACCGGCAGCGGCAAGACCACCCTGCTCAACCTCATCCCGCGGCTGGTCGACGTCACCAGCGGGCAGGTGCTCGTCGGCGGGGTCGACGTGCGCGACCTCGACCCCGAGGAGCTGTGGGCCGGGATCGGCCTGGTGCCCCAGCGCGCCTACCTGTTCGCCGGGACGGTCGCCTCCAACCTGCGTTACGGCAAGCTGGACGCCACCGACGAGGAGCTGTGGGAGGCGCTGGAGATCGCCCAGGCCCGCGACTTCGTCGAGCGGCTCGGCGGGCTCGAGGCGCCCATCGCCCAGGGTGGCGGCAACGTCTCCGGCGGGCAGCGCCAGCGCCTGGCCATCGCCCGCGCCGTGGTGAGGCGGCCGGCGCTCTACCTGTTCGACGACTGCTTCTCGGCGCTCGACTACGCCACCGACGCGGCCCTGCGCGCGGCGCTGCGCCCGGTCACCCACGACTCCGCCGTCATCACCGTGGCCCAGCGGGTCAGCACCATCCGCGACGCCGACCGGATCGTGGTCCTCGACGAGGGCCAGGTCGTCGGCACCGGCACGCACCGCGAGCTGATGGCGAGCTGCCCGACATACCGCGAGATCGTCCTGTCCCAGCTGACCGAGGAGGAGGCCGCGTGAGCGGGCCGACGACCACCACCGCGTCCCGCCCGTCGCCCCCGCCGATGCGCGGCCCGATGGCCGCCATGATGGGTGGACCACCGGCCAAGGCGATGGACTTCCGGGGGTCGTCGCTGCGGCTGATCCGGTCCATGCGCTCGCACCGGGCGCTCGTGTTCACCGCGATCAGCCTCGGCGTGGTCAGCGTGGCCCTGTCGGTCACCGGGCCCCGGGTGCTCGGCATGGCCACCGACATCATCTTCGCCGGGCTCGTGGGCGAGCGGCTGCCCGCGGGCATCACCAAGGTCCAGGCCATCGCCCGGCTGCGGGCCACGGGGCAGGGGCGGATGGCCGACGTGCTCCAGGGCGTGGACGTCGTGCCCGGCCGGGGCGTGGACTTCACCGCCCTGGCGCACGTGCTGATGGTCGTGCTGGTCATCTACGTCCTGGCGTCGCTGCTGGCCTGGCTGCAGGGCCGGGTCACCACGCTGGTCGTGCAGCGCACCGTCTACGCCATGCGTCGCGACGTCGAGGAGAAGTTCGCCCGGCTGCCGCTGGCGTGGTTCGACGGGCGCTCCCGCGGCGAGGTGCTCTCGCGGGTCACCAACGACATCGACAACATCGCGCAGTCGCTGCAGCAGACGATGAGCCAGCTGCTGACTGCTCTGCTGACCGTCATCGGCGTGCTCACCATGATGTTCGTCGTCTCGCCGCTGCTGGCCGTCGTCGCCCTCGTGACCGTGCCGCTGTCGGCGCTGGTGACCGTGCGGATCGGCAAGAAGGCCCAGCCGCGGTTCGTCGAGCAGTGGGCCTCCACGGGCCGGCTCAACGGCCACGTCGAGGAGATGTACACCGGCCACGCCATCGTCAAGGTCTTCGGCCGGACGCAGGAGGCGCGCGAGACGTTCGTGGCGGAGAACGCCAAGCTGTATGAGGCGAGCTTCCGGGCGCAGTTCATCTCCGGGCTGATCCAGCCGGCCATGTTCTTCATCGGCAACCTCAACTACGTCTTCGTCGCGGTGATCGGCGGGCTGCGGGTGGCCTCCGGCGCGATCAGCCTCGGCGACGTGCAGGCGTTCATCCAGTACTCGCGGCAGTTCAGCCAGCCGCTGACCCAGGTCGCCTCGATGGCCAACCTGCTGCAGTCCGGGGTCGCCTCGGCCGAGCGCGTCTTCGAGCTGCTCGACGCGCCGGAGCAGAGCCCCGACCCCACGCCGGCGGTCGTCCCCTCAAAGGTGAGCGGGCGGGTGGCCTTCGAGGACGTGTCCTTCCGCTACGTGCCGGACACCCCGCTGATCGAGCACCTCGACCTGGTCGCCGAGCCCGGCAACACGGTCGCCATCGTCGGGCCGACCGGCGCCGGCAAGACCACGCTGGCCAACCTGCTGTTGCGCTTCTACGACGTCGACGCCGGGCGCATCACCCTCGACGGCGTCGACACCCGCGACATGCGCCGGGAGGACCTGCGCGACCTGTTCGGCATGGTGCTGCAGGACACGTGGCTGTTCAACGGCACGATCCGCGACAACATCGCCTACGGGGCGCAGGACCCGACGCCGGAGCAGGTGCTGGAGGCGGCCACGGCGGCCTACGTCGACCACTTCGTGCGCACGCTGCCCGACGGCTACGACACCGTCATCGACGAGGAGGGTGCCGGGGTCAGCGCCGGGCAGCGGCAGCTGCTCACCATCGCCCGCGCGTTCCTCGCCGACCCGGCCATCCTCATCCTCGACGAGGCGACCAGCTCGGTCGACACCCGCACCGAGGCGCTGGTCCAGCGCGCGATGGCCGACCTGCGCCGCGGCCGCACCAGCTTCGTCGTGGCCCACCGCCTGTCCACCATCCGCGACGCCGACCACATCGTCGTCATGGAGGAGGGGCAGATCGTCGAGCAGGGCACGCACCAGGAGCTGCTCGACGCCGGGGGCGCCTACCACCGGCTGTATGCCGCGCAGTTCAGTGGCGCCGTGGTCCAGGACGAGGAGCTGGCGGCGACGCCGACCCGCGTCGGTCGGTGACGGGGTGGTCGGTGCCGGCCCGTAGGGTCGGCGACATGACTCCCGTGCTGACCGACCACCACGACCGCGTCGCTGCCGGCGTCATCACCGCGCTGGCCGGCGAGGGTGCCCGGCTGCGCGAGGACCAGGCCGCCGCCGTCGCCGAGCTGTCCCGGCCGGCGTCGCGGGTGCTGGTCGTGCAGGCGACCGGCTGGGGCAAGTCGGCCGTCTACTGGGCTGCCACCGCGATCCGGCGCCACGACGGCGCCGGGCCCACGCTGGTCGTCTCGCCCCTGCTGTCCCTCATGCGCGACCAGGTGGCCGCGGCCGGGCGGGCCGGGCTGCGGGCGGCCACGTTGAACTCCTCCAACATCGACGCGTGGTCCTCCATCGAGCAGGCGCTGCTGGCCGACGAGCTCGACGTGCTGCTCGTGTCGCCCGAGCGCCTGGCCAACCCCGGCTTCGGCCGCCGCGTGCTCGACCGGCTCGCCGGGCGGCTGGGCCTGCTGGTCATCGACGAGGCGCACGCCGTCTCGGACTGGGGGCACGACTTCCGGCCCGACTACCGGCGCGTCTCCGATGTGCTGCGTGACCTCAACCCGGACACCCCGGTGCTGGCCACCACCGCGACCGCCAACGCCCGGGTCACCGACGACGTCTCGGCGCAGCTGGGCGAGTCGACCCTGGTGCTGCGCGGTCCGCTGGCGCGGTCCAGCCTGCAGCTCAGCGTCGTCGACCGGCTCACCCCGCTGCAGCGCTACGCCTGGGTGGTCGACCACCTGCCGGTGCTGCCCGGCTCGGGGATCGTCTACACGCTGACCGTGGCGGACGCCGAGCGGCTCACCGCGGCGATCCGCGAGGCCCACGGCGACGCGGTGCCGGTCGCGGCATACACCGGGGGACTGGAGTCGGGGGAGCGCGAGCGGCTCGAGGACGCGCTGCGGGACAACCGGCTCAAGGCGCTCGTGGCGACGTCGGCGCTGGGCATGGGCTACGACAAGCCGGACCTCGGCTTCGTGGTGCACGTGGGGTCCCCGCCCTCGCCGGTGTCCTACTACCAGCAGGTGGGGCGTGCCGGGCGCGGCATCGACCACGCGCTGGTCGCGCTGCTGCCCTCGGACGCCGACGCGGGGGTCTGGGACTACTTCGCGACCGCGACCATCCCCGACCCCGAGCAGATGCGCCAGCTGCTGGATGCGCTGCCGTCCGGGGAGGAGGCGGCGCCGGCCTCGGTGCCGGCGCTGGAGGCCGAGACCGGGCTGCGGCGATCGCGGGTGGAGCTCATGCTCAAGCAGCTCGCCGTCGACGGTGCGGTCGACCGGGTCGAGGGCGGCTGGGTCGCGACCGGGCGGGAGTGGACCTTCGACGCGCCCCGCTACGACGGGATCGTGGCCACCCGGCGGCGCGAGGCCGACATCATGCGGGCCTACGTGCGCGGGCAGCGGTGCCTGATGCAGCTGCTCCAGGAGTCCCTCGACGACGACAGCGCCCAGCCGTGCGGGCACTGCTCGGTGTGCCTGGGCCGGTTGCCGGAGTCGCTGTCCGGTGAGCCGTCGGCCGAGACGGTGGCCGCGGTGGCCGGCCTGCTGCGGGGCCAGGTCCACGAGCTCGAGCCGCGCAAGATGTGGCCGGGCGGGGCGTTCGGCACGCGGGGGCGGATCCCGCCGACGCTGATGGCCGACACCGGGCGGGTGCTGATCCATGCCGACGCGCCCGAGTGGCGCGAGGTGGTGGCCGGGTCGTTCGGGGCCGACGGCCCGGCGCCCCAGGAGGTGCTCGACGGGGTCGTGCGGCTGATGTCCTCGTGGCGCACCTCGTGGCCGGCCCGTCCGGACGTGGTCGTCGACCTGCCGGCGGCCGGCCTGTCGAGGCTCACCGGCGAGGTCGCCGACCACCTCGCGGCGGTGGGGCGGCTGGACCGGGCGACGCTGGCCCTCGACGGCGCGCGACCCGGGCGGGACCTCGGGTCCGCACAGGAGGCGGCGGCGTGGCGCTCCGTTGTCTCGGTGCCGCCGGAGACCGCCGCGGCGGTGGCGGGCCGGGCGGTCCTGCTCGTGGTCGACGCCACCTCGACGCAGTGGGCGGTCACGGTCACGGCGGCGCACCTGCGCCAGGCGGGGGCCGCCGTGGTGCTGCCGATGGTGCTGCACCGCCAGCCCTGAGGTTCGTCGGCGCGGAGGTCTGTCGTCGGGGTCCTGTCGGCGAGGGCTCTGTCGTCGGGGTCCTGTCGGCGGGGTCCTGTCGGCGAGGGCTCTGTCGGCGCGGAGTCTGTTGCCGGGGCTGTGCCGGCGTGTGCCCGCGGTCGCTCAGCAGCTGGGCCGGCAGCTGCGCTGGAGCAGCGCCTCCACGAAGACCGTCTTGATGTCGGAGGGCCGGCGGGCGATGTAGGACCTGCCCCCGGTCGCCCGGGAGATCTTCTCGAGCACCGAGGCGTCCGCGCTCGGACCCATGCCGACCGTGATCACCGGGATCGGCTGAGCCGGGTCGGACAGCTCGTTGAGCTTGGCCAGCAGCTGGTCCAGTGTCAGGCCGCTCGGGTCGTCGTTCTGGCCGTCGGTGAGGATCACCACCGAGTTGACCCGGGTGGGGTCATAGCCCTCCTTCACCCGCTGGTAGGCGGCCAGGACCGTGTCGTAGAGCCCGGTGTCTCCACCGACCAGGGCGTCGATGCCGGCGTTGGCGCGCAGCAGGGCGTCTCGCTGCGTGCCCGTGGTGCTGGGGGCGCTGAGCTCACCGGGCGGGACCAGCTCCTTCCAGTCCTTGCCGGGGCCGTCCTTGTCGGTGGCAAAGGCCCAGAGACCGACCTGCGAGCGGGGAGGGAAGATGCGCAGCGCGGTGTCGGTGGCGCCCTGCGCGATCGAGATGCGACTGGCGCCGTCGGACCGGGCGGTCATCGAGCCGGAGACGTCGATCACGGCGATCATGCGCATCTCCTTGGACACGGTGGTCCAGGTGCTCAGCGCCGCGTCGACCTCCTTGAGCGACGGGTCCGGCAACAGCCTGACGGCCGGACTCGGGACGCCGGGTGTCGGCGTCGGTCCGCCGGTGCCCTCCATGGTGCGGAAGCCCGCCGCCCGGACCGCTCGGTGGCCCGCCTCGGAGGTCAGCGCGTTGCGCAGGGACCGCACGGCCTTGCCCACGGCGTCCTGCTGGGTGGCCAGGGTGACGAACGGGTAGTCCAGCCGGCCGGTGCTCGGCGTCGGCACCACCGGCACGAGCAGAGCGTCGGCGTGCTGCAGGTCGTACTGCACGACCTGCTGCTCGCTCGCCGGGAACATCGGAGCCGCGGCCTTATTCGCGCTGGCCTCGGAGAACAGCTCGTCGGTGGAGTCCGCGGCGGTGCGGGACAGCCGGATCATCGCCCCACCGACGTCCTCCTGCATGGCCGGCGAGCTCCCCAGCGCCTTGCGGGCGGTGGTGAGCGCCATCATGGCGGTGGTCGAGTCAGCGGGGTTGCTCCAGCGGACCGGGGCGCTGCCGCCGAGCAGGTCCTCCCACGATGGAACACGCGCACCGGCATACCTCGCCGCCCGCTCCTGGGGCACGGCGATGACCAGGGGGCTCTGGGCGACGGTGACCGGTCTCGGCGGTGCGTCGCCGCCCAGCTGCGCGTTGACCCGCTGCACCCAGACGGAGGAGTCCGGCACCCAGGCGTCCGGGCGCTCGTCGCCGTCCCCGGCGATCTGGGAGACGGCAACGGCCGGCGGGACGGCGCTGATGTCGTACGTCGTGCAGCTGATCGCGTTGTTCGTGTCTGCCTGCACCCGGGTGGCGACCTTGCGCAGCACCGGGAGGAAGTCCTCGGTGGTGGAGACGCGCACGCGCGTGGGCTCGAGGCATGTCAGGGCGGCGGTGTTCAGCGCCGCTCCCACTCCTCCGGTGGCGACCACGATGGACAGCCCGGCAGCGACGAAGACCACCGGGATCACTCCGGCGACAAGCTTCACCCTCCGGGAACTGCGCTGGCGCTCGCGACGGCGAGCAGCCCGGGTCGAGCCGGTGGGACGGCGCGAGGGGGCGCCCTGAGTGCGAGACATTCGGGGTGTTGCTCCTGCTACGGGGGGACGCGCGGGGCCACCTCACCGGCGCAGCAGAGCATCGGAGCACCGGGCAGGGGTGAGGTCGCCCCAACGCCTGTGCGGGGAGGGTAGCCCGTTCCGGACATACCGGACAGTCATCTGTAGATTTCTTTCCCGGTGCGGTGGTGCGCGTGGACCCCGTTCACCCCGGCCGGGACCGGGAAGCCGCAGTTGGGAGCGGGTGGCACCCGCCGCGGGTCGGCCGGGCCGGCTGGGCACCGAGGGGGGCGCATCCCGATGATGGTCGGACGCCCTGTCGGTGGTCGAATGTATGTTCGAACCATGCATCAGGGGGATCGCCGTCAGAGGGCCGCGGCCAGCGGGTCCGGTGGCGTGCCCGCGGCGCGGTCGGGTGGGGCGGGGTCGGGTGGGGCGGCGGTGTCGTTCGCGGACCGGTTCGCGGCGGTGGGCGCGGCGCGGGAGGCGTTGACCGGGCTGGCCGAGGCGGTGCACCAGTGCCAGGGGTCGGACCTGGGCCCGGCGATGGGTCGGCTGGATGTGCTGCGGCGGTTGGTGGAGGCGGCCCAGGTCACGGTGCTGGGCGAGGGCCTGGAGCGGGGCGAGGTGGCCTCCTCGACCTGCTCAACGGCGGCGGGGTGGGTGTTGGAGTGGGCGCCGTCCTACCGGGCCGGTGGGACCGGTGACCTGGTCAAGGTCGCCCAGGCGTGCATCGGGAAGCCGGTGGGGGCGGGTGCCGCTCAGGTGTTGGACCACGGGTCGGTGCAGCGGGTGAGGTCGTGCGTGCTGGCCGGCCGGGTCAGGGTGCGCTGCGCGGCGGTCGCGCTGACCGAGATGCACAAGCTCGGCCCGCGGTTGACGCCGGCGGCGCTGCCCACGGTGTGGGAGGGGTTCCTGGCCGTGGCCGAGGAGGCGGGCCCGCGGGAGTTCCGGGGGTTGCGGGAGCGGATCATCGCCACCCACGGCCGACAGGACGAGTTCCAGGTCCGCCAGGACCGGCTCAGGCACGGGGTGTCGCTGTCGGCCGGGCGGGCCGATGACGGGATGGTGGAGTACCAGCTGCGCCTCGACCCCGAGGGCGCGAGCGTGCTCGAGGCCGCGATCGGTCCGTTGTCCGCGCCCAACCCGGTCGACGGCATCAGCGACCTGCGGAACAGCGACCAGCGCCGGGGGGACGCCCTGGTCGAGGCCTGCCGACGCTCGACCGCCGCGGGTGAGGCGCCGGTGCAGACCAAGGCGCAGGTCTTCGTGACCATGGACTTCGAGTCGTTGCGGGACGCGTGCGGGTCAGGGACGGTCCTCGGCGCCGGGGGTGTGCACGGCAACGGGACGCTGCTGGGCCCGGAGACGGTGCGCCGGATCGCCTGCGACGCGGCGGTCATCCCGGTCGTCCTCGGCACCCAGGGGGAGGTCCTCGACCTGGGCCGCACAAGGCGGCTTTTCAGCCCGGCGCAGCTGAAGCACCTCTGGCTCCGCGACGGCGGCTGCACCATCCCGGGCTGCGCCGCACCGCCGTGGTGGTGCGACGGTCACCACGTCATCCACTGGGCCAACGGCGGGGCCACCGATGTCGGCAACGCGGCGCTGTTGTGCGGGCGGCACCACACGATCGTGCACCAGCGCGGCTGGACCGCGACCGTGGCCGCGACCGGGGTCACCTGGCACCTATGAGGCCCCCGCCCCGCACCCGGCCCAAAAGCGGGCCGGGTCAGCGGCATGCCCGAGCAGTTGTCTGTTGCCAGGCCAGGACGGTGAGGCCACGCGCGGGACGGTCGGTCCGCCCCGGGCTGAGGACGGTCAGCCCAGCGTCAGGACTGCCGCGCTCGTGCTCACCGCGACTACTGCCGCAGCGACCATGGCCACCGTGCGGTCCGGCCAGGGCAGCCGCGGCCCCCGAGAGGCTGCAGGCTCACCGGGCGGGCGCTGCCGACGACGTCGGGCCGTGACGATGGCCGCGGCCACGAGGAGTACGCCGACCAGCAGCAGCCCCAACGAGGCGCCGAGGGTGCCGCCGAACCACTCCACCATCGTGGCCGGCAGGACCTGCAGCGCGGCGACGCTGCCGACGGCGAGCAGGACCACGCTCCGCGCGACGACGGCGGCCACCACGACAGCTGCCACCGTGGTCAGCGCCAGGATGATGCCCCAACGGGCCGGCATGGTGATCATGGCTCCGAAGATCGCCCCGGCCGAGCCGAGCACGACGCCGAGGTTCGCCCGCGAAGGGCGCCCGGCCCAGGCGAGGATCCCGCCCCAGGCCAGGAGAGCCCACACCACGCCCGTGCCCCACAGGGCCAGCCCGATCGCGCCGGCATCCTGGGTCGACAGGTAGGACGCCGACGAGGCGACCGTGCCCAGGACAGCGACCAGCGTCGCGACGTGCTGGAGAGGGTGGTGGTGCGCCCACCACAGCACCCCGGCGACCACGGCGGTCGGCCCGGTGATGAACAGGGCGAGGTCACTGTCGTGCAGGTTCAGCGACTCGGAGCCCAGCAGGCCGAGGAAGCCCGCGACGGCACCGGTGGCCGCCAGCCAGAGGACCGCCCGCAACCGATGCCCGGGGTCCCCGAGCCGCTGCGGCACCAGCGCACCGCCGAGCAGCAGCAGGGCCGCCGCCGCGCCGACGAGGGCCAGCCGGGCAGGCGTGCCCAGGTCGCCCCAGAACCGGGCCGTGACCAAGAGGCTCGCCACGAAGATGATGACGCCGCCGAGGTAGCCCAACGCCTCCGTGACCAGCGACGCGTGCGGGCTGGGTGGCGGGGCCAGCTGCGCCGCACCGGTTGCCGGGAGCTGTCGGGCCGTGGGCGGGGCGGCGACAGGCGCGGCTGTTGTCGGTGCGGCGCCGGCGCCTGCACTCGCGCCCGCACCGGGACCGGCAACGGCACCTGCACCTGCGCTGGGCCCAGCACCAGCAGCCGCGCCGGCACCTGCAGCGAGCAGGTCAGCGCGCATGCGGGCTGCCTGATCGGTTGTGATCACGCCGTCGGCCAGCCAGTGCTCCAGCAGCCGGTCGACCTCGCCGGGGAGGAAGGAAGGCGACCCGCCCTGCTCCGACGGGGTGGGCGGTGGCTGCTCGCGGGGGTCGGACGTGCGGGTCTCCATACCCTCAGCGTCTCGCCGGCCGCGGACGGCAGCCCAGACCAAGGTCCCCGCAGCCCTGCCCGGCCCGGTATGCCGGATGGTCACCAACCGGCATACCGGGCCAACCTAGATATTGTGGCGAGGCCCGCGGAGTGTGCGCGCTGTGTGAGCCAAGCCGGCCGAGCACGGGTGGCGAGCCCAGCGGTGTGGCCCAGCCGTGCGAGCTCAGCGGTTGCGCCGCCAGATGGCGGCGTTCAAGGCGGTGGCGAAGAAGCTCCACGCGGCGTACGGGGCCAGGGCGCCCGCCGCGCGCGCATCGCGGCGGCGAGCCTGGTCGACCAGGGCGAGGTTGAGCCCGTCGAGGATGGCGATGGCGGCCAGGCCCTGCCGCGGCGACCTGCCCTTGAAGAACACCCAGCACCAGCCGGCGTTGGCGGCAAGGTCGGCGGCCACCAAGGCTGCGAGCCGGCGGCGGGTCGCGGGGTCGGGCTCGGCGTCGATCATCCGGGCCGTGCCCCACGCGATGAGGCCGTAGAGCGGGGTCCACACCAGAGGGAAGGCGACGGGCGGAGGCTGCCACGGTGGCTTCTCCAGCGAGCGGTACCACCCTGACCCAGGGTCCGTGCCGAGGCTGCCGACGAGCGCTGTGGCGGCCGAGGCCAGCGAGGTGACCAGCAGGGTGCGCCTCATGGCCGTTCCGCCTCGACCGGCGGGCTCCACGGCTTCATCCACGGGGTCTCGGGCCAGCCCTCGGCGGCGGCCATGAGAGGGAAGGCCGTGGCCCCGTCGATCGACTCGCGGACGATGTCGGCGTGGCCGGCATGACGCGCGGTCTCCTGGATCAGGTGGAGCAGCACCCAGCGCACCGACCACGCCTCGACGTCCTGGGGGAACCAGGGCGAGTCCCGCGGCACCGGCACCGGTTGGCCCAGGTCTTCGACCTCGGCGATCGCCGCCTCGGTCTCGGTGGCCACCGTGTCGTAGAGGTCGAGGGCGTCCTGCAGCGTCTCGTCGTGGGCGAGGCGGAAGTTGGCGGCGTAGTCCTCGCGGCGGTAGGTCTGCGGCACGTCGCGCACCCGCTCGTTCCAGATCCGCTCGGCAGTCGCCACGTGCTTGATGATGCCGCCGACGCTGAGGCTGCTCGCGCTCGGCGTCGCCCGTGCTTGCTCGTCGGTGAGCCCCCACGCGGTCAGGCGCAGGACATGGCGCATCTGCGCGAGGTAGGCCATCAGGCCGTCGCGCTCGTCGGTGATGGGTCGGACAGTCCCCGGCATGGCACACCCCGTCGTCGCTGGACGTTGCTGCACTCCCGATGTTCGCACCCGCCACCGACAGCGGCCACCGTTGCCGGCGCCACGGCGCCACGGCGCCACCGGCGCCCCCGGCGGCCGGCAGCCCAGGTACTCGGGAGCCCGGTCCCAGCGCGGCGCACCCAAGGGAACCGGCACGGCATACCGGCCAATCCAGCCCTCGGACCGCTCCGAACCACGAGTGCGTCGCCGGCTCTGTCTGCCACCGCGCCCGTGCGGGCGTGCTCGGGCAGGATGGCGACCGGTCGGGCCGGGGACCTCCCGCCGACGCGGACACAGCAGGAGGAACCGCCCGTGACGACCACGCAGACCCGCCCCGCCGCGCAGGTCGACGGCAGCCGTTCGATCGCCCGCAGGCTCGGCGAGCTCGTCGAGCCGATGTTCGGCGGCGAGCTGCCGCTCCGCCTGCGGACCTGGGACGGCGCCGAGCACGGTCCCGCAGACGCCCCCGTCATCACCATAACCTCGCCGGATGCGTTGCGCCGCCTTCTGTTCCACCCCGGCGAGCTCGGTCTGGCGCAGGCCTACGTCACCGGCGAGATCGACGTCGAGGGTGACGTGCTCGACGGGTTCCGCCGGGTGTGGCGCACAGCCCGGGAGCGCAGCGTCACGCCGCGCCCCACGCCCGCGCTGCTGCTCCAGGCGGTCCGCACGGCCCGGGAGCTCGGCGCGATCGGCCGTCCGCCGATGCCGCCGGCATCCCAGGCCCGGCTGCGCGGCCGGCTGCACACCCTCGGGCGCGACCGGCAGGTCATCGCGCACCACTACGACCTGTCCAACGACTTCTACGCGCTGATCCTCGACCCGCACATGGCCTACTCCTGCGGGTACTGGACCAGCGACGACCCGTCGTACACGGTGCAGGACGCCCAGCGGGACAAGCTCGACCTCGTCTGCCGCAAGCTCGGCCTGCGCGAGGGAATGCGGATGCTCGACATCGGCTGCGGCTGGGGCTCGCTGACCCTGTATGCCGCGGAGCACTTCGGCGCGCACGTCCTGGCGGTCACCCTCTCCGCCGAGCAGCGGGCGTTCGTCCAGGCGCGGGTCGACGAGCGAGGCCTCGGCGACCGGGTCGAGGTCCGGCTGCAGGACTACCGCGAGGTGCCCGAGACCGGCTTCGACGCGGTCACCTCGATCGAGATGGGTGAGCACGTCGGCAAGGAGAACTACCCCGTCTTCACCGGTCTCATCCACAGCCGGCTCAAGCCCGGCGGCCGCGTGCTGGTCCAGCAGATGTCGCGCAAGGGCCACCACCCCGGCGGCGGCCCGTTCATCGAGGCGTTCATCGCCCCCGACATGTGGATGCGCCCGGTCGGCGAGACCGTCGACCTCATCGAGCAGGCCGGCCTCGAGGTCCGCGACGTGCACGTGCTGCGCGAGCACTACGTGCGCACCATCCACGCGTGGTACGCCACCCTCGAGCAGCGCTGGGACGAGGTCGTTGCCATGGTCGGCGAGGAGGTCGCCCGGGTGTGGCGCCTCTACATGGTCGGCAGCGCGCTGTCCTTCGAGGAGAACCGCATGGGCGTCGACCAGATCCTCGCGGTCCGCCCGGGCGCCGACGGCGTCAGTGGCATGCCGCCGGTCCGGACCTGGTGATGGCCTTCCCCTGGGGGGCGTTCGCCGCCGCGCTGCCGTTCACCATCCTCGCTGTCGTGGTCGTCCTCGGCGTGACGTTGCTGGTCGCCCTGCGTGCCGGCAGGCACGCCGTGGTCGACGTGGCGTGGGGGCTGGGCTTCGCTGCGGTGGCGCTCACGGCATACGCGCTGTCGGCGGGGGAGGGCGACGCGGGGCGTCGCCTGCTCGTCACCCTCCTGACCGTCGTGTGGGGCGCGCGCCTCGCCGTCCACATCGGGCGCCGCTCCCGCGGCCACGGCGAGGACCCCCGGTATGCCGAGATGCTCGCCAGCGCGCCGGGCAACCCCACCTGGTACGCCGTGCGCAAGGTCTACCTGACCCAGGGCGCGGTCATGTGGTTCGTGTCGCTGCCGGTGCAGGTGGCCTGCTTCGAGCCGGCGCCGCTGGGGCCGCTGGCCTGGGTCGGGGTCCTCGTCTGGCTCGTCGGCTTCTTCTTCGAGACCGTCGGCGACTGGCAGCTGACCCGCTTCCGCAACGACCCGGCCAGCACGGGCCGGGTCCTCGACACCGGCCTGTGGCGCTACACCCGGCACCCCAACTACTTCGGCGACGCGTGCGTGTGGTGGGGTCTGTCCCTGATCGCCTTCAGCGCGTGGCCGGGCATCCTCACCCTGCTCTCGCCGGTGGCGATGACGTGGCTGCTGGCCAAGGGCACCGGCAAGCCGCTGCTGGAGAAGGACATGTCCTCGCGCCGTCCCGGCTACGTGGACTACGTCAGGCGGACCAGCGGCTTCGTCCCGCTCCCGCCGAAGAAGGGCGCCGTCTGAACGACGGCGACTCCCCGCCCGTGCACCTGTATGAGAGGAAGGCCCGAGCATGAAGACCCTGAACGTGGGCGACCAGGCCCCCGACTTCGAGCTGCCCGACCAGGACGGCACTCCGACCCGGCTGAGCACCCTGCTGCTCGACGGGCCCGTCGTGCTGTTCTTCTACCCCGCCGCCATGACCGGTGGCTGCACCCAGGAGAGCTGCCACTTCCGGGACCTCGCGGCGGAGTTCGCCGCCGCCGGCGGACAGCGCGTCGGCATCAGCCGCGACGAGGTGTCCGCGCAGAAGCAGTTCGCCGACACCCACGGCTTCGACTACCCGCTGCTGTCCGACCCGGACGGCACGGTCGCGGCCGGGTTCGGCGTGAAGCGGAAGCTCGTGTCCTACGTCAAGCGCGCGACCTTCGTCATCGACACCGACCGCACCATCCGCGAGGTGGTCAGCAGCGAGACCAACTTCACCACCCACGCGGACAGCGCGCTGGAGGCCCTCAAGGCCCTGCAGCGCCGCTGACCCCTTGCCGAGAGGGACGCTCTTCGGGTTTGAGCTCACGCCAACCCTGAGGAACGTCCCTCTCGGCGCCAGGAGTGGTCGGTGGCGGGGACGACGAAGGGCGCCCCACCAACCGGCGGGGCGCCCTTCGCGCGAGGACTGAGGGTGTCAGCCCGCGACCGTCGCGCCGTTCTGCGGGGCGATGCTGAACTGCACGGTGCCGGACTCGTCGACGGCGGCGTCGAGGACCTGCTCGCCGAGGGCCACGGCCGCGGTCTCCTCGAGGTAGACCTTCGCGCCGCCCTCCTCGACGACCTGGTCGCCGGGCTCGGGCGCCTCGACGGGGGCGACGTCCAGGCCCTGGCCGCCGGCGACGTTGGGGCTGAAGCGCAGACCGGCGCTGTCGGCGGAGCTGGTCTGCTCGGTGATGGCCTTGACGATGGTGCTGGCGTTCTCGGTGAGGGTGAGCACGAGCTCGCTCTCCGTTCCGTAGCGTGCGGGGACCACTCCACCGTTTCGCACATGCCGGAATGACACAAATCGGGACAGAGCGGTCACGCCGTGTGACGCATGCCCGCGTCAGGGGTGAGCGGGGGCCGTGTGGGTCGTCGTCGGCTTCCCGGTCGGGTGGGGGCCGGCCTGAGTGGGCGTGCTCGTCGGGCGGTTCGTGGGGGAGGGGGTCGTCGGCGCCGGGGTGGGGGCCGTGGTCGGCGAGGCAGAGGTCGGGTGCGGGGCCGGCGCCGCAGTGGTCGTGACCGGCGCGGGCCGGGGCACCGGCGCCGTGCCCCCGCTTGCGGCCGGGGAGACCGACGTGCCGGGCGCGGTCATGGTCGGGGTGGGCGTGGCCAAGGGCCTGGGACGGGTCGTGGGCATCGGCCGGTGGGCCGCGGCCGCCGGTCCGCGGCGCAGCTGGCCGAGGACGTCACCCGGCGTACGGCCGGGAGCGTCGGCGGGCCCGGCAACTGCGACCCCCACGACGGCGGCCGCAGCGAGGGCACCGAGCCCGGCGACGACCGGCGCCGTCCGGACCCGGACGCCCACGCGCTCACGCTGACCCTCGGTGCCGCGCCGGCGGCGCATCTGCGGGCTCAGGTCGGCTCGCATCGCCGCCAGGCTGTTGCCCGGAGCAGCCAGCAGTCCGACCGCGTGCCAGACGAGCAGGAGGGCCACCACGCCTGCGGCGAGGGTGAGATGGCGCACCGAGGCCGCGGCGGTGACCAGCAGCAGGAGGCCGGCCAGCGTCTCCACCTTGTTGGCCCGCACGGCATCCTGCAGGGAGGGCTGCTCGCGGGTCTTGGGGGTGCGCAGGAACACGCCCTCCGGCTGGATGAGCCCGCGCACGGACGCCATCGCGACCGTGAGGCCCAGGGCGAGCCACAGGCCGAGGGCGCCGACCGCGTCGCGCCAGCCCGCCGTCGAGCGCAGGCGGAGTGCGGCGAGGGCGCGACCCACCCCGAGGACCAGCAGCAACGGGGGGAGCACCAGCAGCACGCCGCCGACGCGACGCAGCACCAGGCCCCCGCCCAGCGCCAGGTCGGCGGCGCTGACCAGCAGCAGGGCGGCGAAGGAGAGCCCGAGCAGGTCGCTGAACCACTGCAGGGCGCCGGAGAGGTAGGCCCAGCGCTGCGCCAGGGTCATGTGGTTGTCCGGCGAGCGGTCCCACGGCATGAGGGAGCGCCAGTGGGCCTTGAGGATCTGCATCCCGCCGAAGCACCAGCGGAACCGTTGCCGCTTGAGGGCCTCGAAGGTCAGCGGCATGACGCCGTGGCCGTAGGGCCGCTCCACGTGCTGCCCGGTCCAGCCCGCGCGCAGCATCTTCAGCGAGACCTCGGCGTCCTCGGTGATGCACCACTCGTCCCAGCCGCCGACGGACTCGAGCGCGCTGCGGCGGATCAGCCCCATGGTCCCGCCGAAGATCGCCCCGTCGACCTCGTTGCGGCTCGACTGGGACACGGCGAAGAAGTACTCGTAGGAGAAGAACAGGCGCCGGAAGTAGCTGCTGTGCTTCCACTGCCGGTAGTTCTGCGGCGTCTGCACGAAGCCGAGGTCCTCGCGCTGGGCGAAGAGCGTGGCACAGCGCTGCAGGTAGTCGCGGTCCACGATGTAGTCCGCGTCGACGACACCGATGACCTCGGCGCGGGGGTCGGTGGCGTGCCGCAGGACATAGTTCAGCGCCCCGGACTTGTATCCCGGCCAGTCCTCGAGGTGCACGAACCGGATGCCGTGCGCGTCGCAGAAGTCCCGCACCGGGTGCCACAGCGCCGGGTCCTGCGTGTTGTCGTCGACCATGACGACCTCGTAGTCGGGGTAGTCGAGCCTCAGCAGCGAGGTGAGCGTCTCGATGACCATGTCCGGGGGCTCGTTGTGGGCCGGCACGTGCAGCGAGACGAAGGGGTGCCGGCTCGGGGTGCCGGTGTGGCCCCGCGGGCTGCGCCGCGGCCAGTCTGTGCGCGCGGCCACGTCGACGACCTCCCACAGGAAGGCGGCACCCAGCACGAAGGTGACCAGCTCGAGGGCCCAGAGCACCAGGCCGGCCGCGGTGCCGACGGCCCCCCGGCCGGGGGCCAGTGAGTACCCCAACATGAAGGCCAGGTAGGACGCCGCCATGGTGGTGCTGGCCGACCACGCGGCATGGCCCCGCCAGCTCCACCGGCGGGTGAGGGGCAGCCAGGCCACCGTGGCCGCCGTCAGGGCCAGGGCGGCTACCGCTGCCGGCCCGGTACGCGCGCCGAGCAGCACCAGCGCCACGGGGCCGGAGGCCAGCAGCAGCGAGCTGAGCAGCAGCGTCAGGACGCGCCCGGTACCCGGCCGCTCCCGGCGGGAGGGTGGCGCGACGAAGAGCGCCAGCGTCGTGACGAGCGTCGCCGCCACGGATGCGAGGAAGACTCCACCGGAAGCGGCCACGACGTTCACGGCGTAGGACCATACGCGGTCAAAAGGGACATTCGAGCGCCGGCTGGGCTACCCGCTGGTAGGGGAGGCGGCCCTGGAGGACCTGGACCGCCCAGCCCCAGGGCTACTCGACGCTCAGGCCGGCCACCTGCGCGAGCAGGTCGTAGGAGCGCCGCCGCGCGGCCGGGTCGTGGACGTTCGTGGTGACCATCAGCTCGTCGGCGTCGGCCTCCTTGGCGCGGCGCTGCAGCGCTTCCCAGACCACGTCGGGTGTGCCGACGGTAGCGAAGCGCGAGAACGCCTGCGCCAGCTGCTCCTCCTGCACGGTCCACGGGTGCGCGGCGGCCTCCTCGGGCGAGGGCAGCGGTCCCGGCCGGCCCTGGCGCAGGCGCACCATGGACAGCGCCGCCGCCCGGCCCAGTGCCTGCGCCTCCTGGCCGGTCTCCGCCACGATCGCCGCGACGGCCAGGATGGCCCGCGGGGCGTCGGGGTCGCCGGGGCGCCCGGAGGGGCGGAAGCCCTCGCGGTAGAGCCGGATCGCCTCGGCCGGGTCGGCCTCGCCGAAGTGGCCGGCGTAGGCGAAGCCGGTGCCGTAGGCCGCCGCGGCCTGGGCGCCGTACAGGCTGGACCCGAGGATCCACACCGGCGGGAGGGCCACGTCGGTGGGCTGGGCGACGATCGGCGCGAACGGGTGGTCCTCGGGGAAGCCGTCGACGTAGCCGAGCAGCTCGGAGTACTGCTGCGGGAAGTCGTTGGCCGCCAGCGCCTCCCGGCTGCGGCGCAGCGCGAAGGCCGTGAGCTGGTCGGTGCCCGGCGCCCGGCCGATGCCCAGGTCGATGCGCCCGGGGTGCAGGCCCTCGAGGACGCGGAAGGTCTCGGCGACCTTGAGCGGGGCGTGGTTGGGCAGCATGATCCCGCCCGCGCCGACGCGGATCCGCGAGGTGGCCGCGGCGACCGTCGCGATCATCACCTCGGGGGCGCTGCTGGTGACGCTGGCGATGTTGTGGTGCTCGGCCACCCAGAACCGGGAGTAGCCGGCGGCCTCGGTGCTGCGGGCCAGCTCGACGGTCTCGTGCAGCGCCTGCGACGGCGGGCGACCGGAGGGGACGGGGGACAGGTCCAGGACGGAGAGCGGGAGGGTCACGCGAAGGGGCAACCGGGCGCGGGCACGCGTTGTTCCCCCGGGGCTGGTTCGCCGGTGGTGTGTGCCGCGGTCGCCCCGCCCGTGGCCTGCGCCGGAGGGCATCGGCGCACGAGTAGGGTCCGCGGCGTGCGCGACCTGACCCTGCTGCCCAAGGCCCATCTGCACGTCCACCTGGAGAGCACGGTGCGCTGGGAGACGCTGCGGGAGATCGGCGACGCCAACGGCGTCCCGGTGCCGGAGCACCTGGCCGCAGGTCGCACCCGCTTCACCGGCTTTCGCGACTTCGCCGACCAGAACGCGCTCGTGCGCGCCTGCCTGCGACAGCCCGGGGACTTCACCCGCATCGCGCGGGAGTTCTGCGAGGACGCGGCAGCTGACGGCACGGCATACGCGGAGGTGACCTTCACCGCGGCGGCGCACGGTGAGCGGCTCGGCGACCCCTCGATGCCGCTGGAGGCGGTCCTGGCCGGCCTGCGCGAGGGGGAGGCGGCGCACGGCGTCACGACCGGGGTCCTGCTGGACCACTCGCGGCGGCGGCCGGTGGAACGGGCGCGGCGCACCGTGGACCTCGCGCTCCGGCACCGCGACGACGGCGTCCTCGGCTGGGGCGTGGCGGGGGAGGAGACCTATCCGCTGGCGCCGTTCGAGCCGCTCGTCCGGGAGTCGGCCGAGGCCGGGCTGCGCCTCGTGCACCACGCGGGCGAGGCCTGCGGCCCGGACAGCATCCGGGAGGCCATCCGTGCCGGGCGGGCCGAGCGGCTGGGGCACGGCATCCGGGTTCTGGACGACCCGGAGCTGGTGGCCGAGGTCCGCGACCGCGGCATCGCGCTGGAGGTGTGCCCGTCCTCCAACGTGGGGCTCGGGCTCGTCCCCGACTGGGCGGTCCACCCGCTGCCCCGGCTGGTCGACGCCGGCCTGCGCGTCACGCTCAACACCGACGTGCCCTCGGTGCTCGGGGTGAGCCTCAGCGAGGAGTATGCGCGGGTCCGCGCCACCTTCGGCTGGGGTGACGACCAGCTCGCGGACCTGGCGCGCACCGGTGTCGACGCGTCGTTCGTGCCGGCGCAGCTGCGCGCCCGGATGCACGCAGGCATCGACGCGTGGGCGTCGATGCCTGCGGGATGAGCAGGGTGGCCGGGGTCAGTTGCGGCCGAGCGTGGGCGCGGCGACGGCGTCGAGGTAGCCGGCCACGTCCGCGGCGCTGTTGAAGCGCCGGTCGTACGGGAGCTGGTTGAGCTGCCACAGCACCTCGCTCGGGGTGCGGCGGCGCAACGCCAGCACCATGAGGTCCTCGGCGGTGACCGGGTAGTGGACACCTGTGAGGATCCTCGCCAGGTCCTCACGGGAGCTGGACCTCGTAGCGCTCTGCTGGGCCTGCAGCATGTCGTCTCACCTTCGCCGTCGGTGCCCCTCTGGTTACCCACGAAATGGACATCTCAACCGGGGCGGCCGGGCATCCGGCGCAGTCGAGCGTCGCGGGTCGTCGGGGCGGTGTCCCTACCGTCCCAACGGCCCACACGATGCCGTAGTGCCGAAGGTCCCGACCATCGTCCGAAGGGACGAGATCACGCTCGCGCGGCAGGGTGAGCGAGGGGTGACCGGGGGGTGAGCGCGGGATGAGCAGGCAGCGTCCGACGGGGGAGCCGGCCGTTGCCGGACCACGGGGTCAGGATGGCGTCAGGACAGCGTCAGCTCGCTCACCGCGCTCAGCACCGGCCCCGCCTGCGGGTCGTGGCGGGTCTGCTCGAAGCGCACCCCGGCCGAGCGTCCGTGCAGGGTCAGCGTGGCGATCTGGTCCCCGAAGAACGGCCCGCACAGGCGGCGCCACTCGATCGGCACCGCCGGGACGTGCGAGACGCGCTTGAGCAGGAACCGCACCGACTTCTCCGTGGCCCGCCACCAGGTGATCCGGAAGACGACCTTCATGAACCACGGCACGTAGTTGTGCAGCGGCGAGCAGGTGAGCTGGTAGACGGCGCTGTCGAGGTCGCGCGGGAAGTCGGCCCGCGCGGCATACGCGTGGTGGACGTCGCCGGAGAGCACGCAGATGGTGGCCGGCGCGCGACCGCTGGGTGAGGTCTCGCCCCGGCCGACGCGGGCGAACAGGTCGGTGAGCCAGTCGAAGGACCTGCGGAACGCCGCCCAGTGCTCGAGGTCGGCGTCCCGGCGTGCCTTCTCGCCCCAACGCGCCAGCCGGCGGCCCTGCACCCCGCTGGCGAGTCGCTCGTCCCAGGACTCCACGTCGTGCAGGGCGCGCGGCAGCAGCCAGGGCAGGGACGTGCCGACGAGCAGGTGGTCGTAGTCGCCCTGCACCTGCTCGGCCACCCAGTCGAACTCGCGCTCGGAGAGCATCGAGCGGGCCTCGCCGTCGAGCATGCGCCCGCACCGGGAGTCCAGCACCAGCAGGCGGACGGGGCCCAGGTCGCGCCGGAACGACCACTGCGCGCCCTTGTGGCCGTCGGCCTCCTTGTCGGCGGCCGTGGCGAACTCGCGCAGCAGCTGCTCGGCGTCACCCTCGTGGGCCCGCACCTTCTGGTAGAGCGTCTCCTGCTCCAGTCCCTGCGGTGAGAGGTTGCCGAGGTGCTGGTAGACCCAGTACGACGACAGGCCACCGATGATGCGCTCCTGCCACCAGTCGGTCGCCTGCATCTGGCGGCGCCACGACCCGGAGGTGTTCCAGTCGTCGCGCACGTCGTGGTCGTCGAAGATCATCGAGCTGGGGATGGTCGAGAGCAACCAGCGCACCTGCGGGTCCGACCACGACTCGTGGTAGAGCCACGTGTACTCCTCGAAGTCCCTGACCTCCAGGCCGGGCGCCTGGTCGGGGTCGCGGCGCTCGCGGATGCGTTGCTGCGTCGCCTCGGAGGTCTCGTCGGCGTAGACCTGGTCGCCGACCAGCAGCAAGGCGTCCGGCCAGCTCTCCACCGGCAGCCGCATCACGCGGCGGGCGTAGGCGTCCAGCGCGTCCGGGTCGAAGTGGTTGTCGTCGCCGACCGCATCGGGCGTGGCGTAGCGGCAGGAGCCGAACGCCAGCGTCACCTCGCGGCCGGGGGACAGCGTCCGGATGCGTGAGGGCGGGTATGCCGTGTCCGCCGGTGGCCAGACCACCTCACCGTCGAGGGACACCTGGTAGTCGGTGACCGAGCCGGGTGCCAGGCCGTGCACCGTGACCAGTGCGTAGTGGTGCCCGGCGACGGTCCACGTGCGCTCGGCGTGGCCGAGGACCTCGACGGTGCAGGGCGCGTCGGTCTCGACCCAGACGGTGGCGTCCTCCTCGCCGACGTGTCGCAGCAGCGGGCCCAGCAGCAGTCGGCTCATGGCGTAGGTCTACCACCCGGCGGACGTTCCCGGCCGTTCCCACGCGTCGCTGGTGGGGCTACCCCCGCGACAGCCGGGTGTCATCACCCCTGCGGCTCCTGCATCGGGGCGAGCCGGCGCTGGTGCCGGGGGCCGACGCGCGCGAGCGTCTGGGGGCCGCACGGTCGAGGGAAGCGGCCTGCCCCGTGGGGCCGCCCGTCCCTCACGAGGCATCTCATGGCTGGATCCCCACCTCCCCTGCGCGCCCCCGCCGTGCTCGGCGCGGCGGCCCTGCTCCTGGCGACGGGCTGGCGGGACCCCAAGCCCGGCCGAAGACGACGGTGCGGACGACCTCAGCGCCGGCGCCGGCCGGCGTGTCGGGGGTGCCGTCGGCGCTGCGGTACGCGGTCGGGCGGATCCCGGCATACCGTCCCGGCGTGGTCTCCGACTGGGTCTGGAGTGACCGCTCCGGTCACTACGGCGCCACGAACCTCGCCACCCGTGAGGTGACGATCTCGCCTCGCGGGCCCGCCGGCATCCTCTACTCCGTGGTGGTGCACGAGTACAGCCATGCCCTGGCGATCGGGGTTTACGGGAGCTCGGCCGGCGCCGACGTCGCGCTCATGCGCACCTTCGGGGGCTCGGCCGGGACGGCGCGGGAGCGGGCCGCCGACTGCATGGCGATCGTGCAGGGCGCGACGTGGGCCAACTACACCTCGTGCGGCAGCAGCGCGTGGCGCGCGGCGGCGCGGGTGCTGGTGTCCGGGAGACGCCTGTGACGGCGGTGCTCAGCAGCCGGGGCGGGTGACCATCGGGGTCGGCCCCTTGGGCGGGGGCGGCACTGCGGCCTCTGCTGCTGGCACCAGGGTCGTGTAGGCGTTGCCCAGGACGAGGTCCACCGTGGCGCCGGTCCGGGGCAGGAGCACCATCTTGGCGTCCTGGACCTGGCGTGCCAGCAGCCGCGCGGCCGGCTCCCCGTCCTCGCCGTAGCGGACCTCGGCCGTGCCGAGGACGACGCGGGTCGGGTCGTTGCCGACGTGGGCGACGTGGAACCCTCGGGTGCGCTCCTCGGCGGCCACGGTGCTGGCCAGGCCGGTGCGGAAGGTCGTGTTGAGCACGTTGACGGTGACCTTGCCCGGAGCCGGCATGGGCAGCGGGGGCGCCGGCTTGAGCGAGTGGAAGTCCGGGCCGAGCACGAGGTCCACCCCGGTGCCGGTGCGCGTGTCGTTGACCAGCCGGGCGTCGGCGACCAGCCCGGCCACGAGGAGCGCGGCGTCCAGCCCCTTGTCGCCGTAGCGCACCTCGGCCGGCGTGCGGACCACGCCCTGGGCGGGGTCGTTGGTGACCTTGCCGATCCGGTAGCCCCGACGGGCCAGGACCCTGGAGGTCTTGTGGGCCAGGCCGGCGCGGTCGCTGCCGTTGTAGACGTTGAGCACGAAGCTGGCCGGTTGTGGGGCGGGGACGGCCACCGGGGTGCAGGTCTGCCCGGCCGCGATGGCCGACGGACGCCAGCCGCTGTAGTAGGCGGCCGAGTAGCCGAAGGCGAGGACCATGAGGGACAGGACCGACACCAGGACGACGGTGTGCCGGCGGCGCAGGCGACGGGTGCGCTGGACTCGTGGGGAATCCTCGACGTCGTCCACTGGTCCACCCCCTCCCACACTTGCCGAGCGCGCGCCATCCTCTCCGATGATCGCGCGGCGCGCCTGTCCGGGTAGGGACTTCCGGGCAACGAAGTGGTTGCGGTTCCACGGATCGGACGCCTGCGGGGCGCAGACCTGGGCCGGCCGGGGCCGCCATGCCGCGAGCAGCAGGCTGTCTCACCCGTCCACCTGATGTGCGCGGGGACGACCGGGTCTTGACTGGTCCCATGCAGTGGGCCGTGGTCCTGGTCGTCGTCCTGGCGTTGGCCTTCGACGTGTCCAACGGGTTCCACGACTCCTCCAACGTCACCGCGGCGATGGTCGCGACGGGCGCGGCCACGCCGGGTGGGGCGGTCGCCCTCTGCGCCGTGTTCAACCTGCTCGGCCCGGTCCTCGCCGGCACGGCGGTCGCCGACACCGTGGGCGGGATCATCAAGGTGAACCCGGCGAGCACACTGGGCATCCTCGTCGCCGCGCTGGGCGCGGCGCTGACGTGGAACCTGCTCACCTGGTGGCGCGGGCTGCCGTCGTCGTCCTCGCACGCGCTGGTGGGTGGCCTCGTGGGGGCGGCCGTGGTCGACTCCGGGGTCTCCGCGGTCAACTGGGGCGGTCTGGAGGGCATCCGCCCGGTCGGGGTGTGGGGCGTGCTGGTCGGGCTGGCCGTCTCCCCGCTGGTGGGGGCCCTGGCCGGGTGGGCGGTGGAGCTGCTCGCCCGGCGGTCCCTGCGCCGCGCGCGGCAGACGGTGCAGAAGCCCATCCTCCGCTCGGAGTGGGTCACCGGCTCGGCGCTGGCGTTCTCCCACGGCACGAACGACGCCCAGAAGACGATGGGCGTGATCACGCTGGCGCTGCTCGTCTCCGGGCAGGTCCACGCCTTCGTCGTGCCCCTGTGGGTGAAGGTCGCCTGTGCCACCGCCCTCACCGTCGGCACCGCCGCCGGGGGGTGGCGCATCGCCAGCACCATCGGCCGCGGGATCTACCGGATCCGGCCGCTGGACGGCCTGGTCAGCCAGGGCTCGAGCGCCGGGGTGATCGGCGTGGCCGCGTTCCTGGGCGCGCCGGTCAGCACCACCCACGTCGTGGCGTCCTCCGTCGTCGGGGTCGGGGCGGCGCAACGGCGACGGCACGTGCGCTGGCCGGTGGTGCAGGAGATCCTGCTGGCCTGGCTGGTGACCCTGCCCTCGTGTGCCGTCATGGGCGCCGTCGGCGGGCTGGTGGCCCGGGGGCTCGCGTGAGACGGCACTGGTTCCTGCCCGAGACGCCCGATGTCATCGGCACGCTCTCACGCCAGGCCGAGGTCACGGTGACGGGCCTGACCGCGATGGTGGCGTGGGCCTGTGGCGCCGGGACCGGGGCGCCGGTGCGCGAGGCGGAGCACCAGGCGGACGCCATCCGGCGGGAGCTGGCCGGACAGCTGCGCGTGGCGTTCAGCACCCCCGTCGACCAGGAGGACCTCTTCACGCTCTCCGAGCGGCTCGACATGGTCCTCAACACGGCCAAGAACGTGGTGCGGGAGGCGGAGGCGCTCGAGGTGACGCCCAACCCGGCCCTGGCCGACATGGCCGCGATCGCTCTCGACGTGGTGCGGGAGCTGGCGGCGGCCCTCCCGGCCCTGGCGGCCGACCCCGACCAGGCCACGACGCACGCCGACGCCGCCGTCGCCGCCGAACGACGCATGGAGAAGCGCTACCGGGCCGCGATGCACGACTCCCTGGCCATCGCCGACCTGCGGGCCTCGGTGAACCAGCGCGAGATCTACCGCCGCATGCTCGAGCTCGGCGAGGCGGGGGTCCGGGTGGCCGACCGGGTCTGGTACGCCGTGGTCAAGGAGGGGTGAGGCGGCCGCAGGGGGAGGACCACGGAGGGGGGGAGGGACGGCACCCGGGACACGGCATACCGGGACGGCGAAGGGGGCGCACCGCGACGGTGCGCCCCCTTCCGGTGTTGCGTCGCCCGGACCTCAGCGGCCGACGACGTCCACGTCCGCGGCGCGCACGTAGGCCACCCGGTGCCCGAAGGACACCTCGTAGTAGCGGTCCTGGCCCACGATGTCGACGTGGTCGCCGGGGGTGTCCGGCGAGAACGTCTTGGCCTTGTAGTAGTCGGTCGGCACTGCTGCGTCGGTGAGCACGTACCGCTGGCCGGGCGCCATCGAGTACTGCAGCGGCACCACCGCCTGCGGGGACTCCCCGGCCGGGTAGGCCGACGCCTCGGGGTAGGCCCGGCCGTAGACCGGCACCGAGGTGCGCCCGGCCTTCGGGGTCACCATCAGGCCGCCGACCGCGATGGCCGTCGGCTCGTCGACGGGGTTGCGGAACCACGCCTTCTGCCCGAGGTACCAGACCGCGGTCCAGTCACCCGAGCGGTCGGCCACGGCGTACTCCACCCCGGCGGTGGCGCGGGCCCCGATGTCGGCGACCTCCGTGGTGCTGGGGCTGCCGTCGGGGTGCAGCCCGATGTCGCTGACGAGCGGGGAGGACGCGTCGGGAGCGGTGTGCAGCGGGACGAAGTTGGTCCCCTGGGCCGGGCACGGCGCCCCGGCGGTGGTGCACCCGGTCACCGGCTGGATGTTGTCCTCGAAGCCCGGCAGGATCCGCACGACGTCGTGGCCGGGCGCGCCGTGACGCGCCGAGAGCGGGGCGCCCATGAGGGCGAAGTAGTGCTCCCAGTCCCAGTACGGGCCCGGGTCCCAGTGCATGCCGCGCACCGTCGACGGGGTCGTGCCCGGCACCTGGTCGTGGCCGATGATGTGCGCCCGGTCGCGCGGGATGCCGTACTCGTCGGTGAGGTGGCGCACCAGGCGGGCGGAGGCGCGGTACATCGGCTCGGAGTACCACGTGGCGCCCTGGGCCGCGAAGCCCTCGTGCTCGATGCCGATCGAGTGGGCGTTGACGTACCAGTTGCCGGCGTGCCAGCCAACGTCCTTCGGGTCGAGGTGCTGGTCGACCTGCCCGTCGGAGGAGCGGACGCTGTAGTTCCACGCCAGATAGGTGGGGTCCTGCACGAGCTTGAGCGTGGTGCCCCAGCTGGCCTCGGTGTCGTGGATGACGATCGTGGTGAGGCGCGGGGACGCCGGTCGGTGGGCCACGTCGTGGTTGCCGTACTGCCCGGCGCCCGGGCCGTACTGCGCGTAGGGCGCACCGACCCACTCGCAGCCCAGGCCGGGCGGGCAGTCCAGGCGCGGGTCGGTCCGCGGGGCCGCCAGGTGCAGCCGGGACACGTCGGCCCGCCGGGGCGTCGCCGCGGTCGGGGCGAGGCTGACGTCCTGGCCGTCCGCGGTGGTGCGGGCCGCGCCCGCGGCCAGCACGGCATACACGTCGTCGGCGAAGGTGACCGCCGTGTCGCGCTCGGGTGAGCCGCTCGCCTCGGCGACGCTGGCGTACCACGCGCCAGGGTCGGAGGAGGTGCCCGAGGGCAGGCCCAGGGCGCGCTGCTCCTGGGCGAGGAGCGCGGCGCCGCCGAGGATGTTGGCCGAGGGGTCGTCCCGCAGCACCTGCGGGTTCACCCCCAGCAGGTCCGCGGCCCGCCCGAGGGTGTCCGCGTCCAGGCGGCGCTCGCCACCGGCCGGGATGCCGTCGCGGCCGTCGCGCTCGAAGGCCGCCCCGTCGACGAGGTGCATGGGCCCGTAGCCGCCGTCGGTGCTGTGCTGGCCGGCGTGGCCCTCCCAGCGGGTCCAGGAGTACGAGACCGCCTCGAGGACGGACTGCGGAACGCCGAACTGCGTTGCGGCGCGGGCGAAGGCGTCCTCGCGGGCGTGCGGCCCCGTGGACCCTGAGGTTGGCCCGGGGGAGCCTGCGGCCGGGACAGCGGGGCTGGCCGTGGCCGGCCCGCCGGGGGCCAGCGCGAGGGCGGCCGCGAGGGCGGCCACCGCGCCGAGGGCGGCCGCCCGCCCTGACGCTCTGCGGGTGATGGTCATGGAGGGCCTTCCGGGACGTCGACGGGACACGCTGCCCGGAGTCAACCATTGGCGCGGCAGGCCCGCTCGTCGGAGGTTTCTGCCACGACGCTGCCGTGGGCCAGCCAGGCGACCTCGACCGCGGCGCCGGCTGGGGTTCGGGACCCAGCGGTGCTACGGTTGTGGTGGTTGACGTTGCAGTTCCTCTCAGGACGAGCCCGCCTTGATCGGCGGGCTCTTTTCGTAGGGCCAGCACTTCGGTGCCCGGCCGTGGGTGTTGCACCAGCCAGGAGCTCCCCGTCCGGGGACGGCTCCATCGGCTAATCAGGAAAGAGTTACTCCCATGGCACAAGGCACTGTGAAGTGGTTCAACGCGGAGAAGGGCTTCGGCTTCATCGCCCAGGACGGCGGCGGCCCCGACGTCTTCGTCCACTACTCCGCGATCGAGACCAACGGCTACCGCTCCCTCGACGAGGCGCAGCGGGTCGAGTTCGACCTCGCCCAGGGCCCCAAGGGTCCGCAGGCCGAGCGGGTTCGCGCGCTCTGATGCACCGGCCGCCCTTCGGCGGCTGAGCCACGAGGCCCCCGTCCCTTCCCAGGGACGGGGGCCTCGTCGTGTCGTGGGCGCCGGCTCAGTCGGCGGTCGCGGACGCGCCAGAGGTTGAGGCGGTGGCCCGACGTCGCCGGCCGACGCGGCGGCGGGCACTGGTGACCTCCCGCTCCATCGAGGCCAGGTCCGCCAGCCGGGTGGCCCGGGCCCGCAGCTGGTCGCTGAGGGCCTGGTAGTCGGGGCTGAGCACGGTCAACGGCCCGCGGTCCTTGAGCGTGGCGAAGATCCCGTCATTGCTCACCACCATCACCCGCAGCTGCCGGGCCGGGATCGCCGTGGCGGCGTCGAGCAGGACGTGGTCGGCCAGGTCCTGCCCGTCGTCGACGGCCCGGGCGTGCTCGATGAGGTCGCCGAGGTGGGGCCGCGCCCGGCGTACCGCGTCGTGCTGGCCGGCCATCGTGACGTGGTCGAAGCGCCGGGCCAGCTCGGCCAGCGCGGTGATGCGGTCCTGCCAGCGCACCCGTCCCGCGCGCAGGTTGTCCAGGTCCACCAGCAGCAGGGTGGGGGCGCCGGAGGCGGCCCAGACCGGGTCCTGCTCGACCCACAGCCGCACGGCCTCACCGAGGTCGGTGACGTCCTCCGGTGGCGCTGCTGCTGCCCGGCCGGGCGGCCGGGTGCTGGAGCCGCCCGCGGGTCGGGTCCGGCTCGGGCGACCGGACCGGGGCTCCGGCCGGCCGGCGGGCAACCGCGCCGGCGGCACCGGGATCCAGTCGTACTCGTCCCACTCGGGGGCCTGCCCACCTAGACCCATGCGTGCGCCGTCGATATGTCCACTGGCCCAGCATCCCGCATGGGTCCGGCCGGCGCGCCCGCGCCTACCTGCACGGCGCGTCGGCCGGATCTCGAAAGTGGCGCGGGGGCATACCCCTGCCCGCGGCCGGTGGTCGATGATGGGTGGGTGCACGGCGACGGCAACGGCTGGACCTGGTGTGCCCACGGCCACCGTCACTGGGGCGTGCACGGCGCGGCCGGGTTGATGGTGCGCAGCCTGGACGCCCACGGCGAGCCGCGGATCCTCATGCAGCACCGGGCCTCCTGGACCGCCCACGGCGACACCTGGGGGCTGCCCGGAGGTGCCCGCGACAGCCACGAGAGCCCGCACGAGGCGGCGCTGCGCGAGGCGGCCGAGGAGACCGGCATCGTCGGCGGCTCGGTGCAGCTCGTCGACGAGCTCGTCGACGACCACGGCGGCTGGTCCTACGTGACGGTCGTGGCGCAGGCCCCGCACCTGCTGGCCGTGCGGCTCAACGCCGAGAGCGAGGCGCTGCGCTGGGTCCGGGAGGCGCTGGTGGACCAGCTCCGGCTCCACCCCGGCTTCGCGCGCACCTGGCCGCGGCTGCGGGCCCTGGGCCGGGCGGGATGACCGGGCGGCGCTGATGCGCAGGCGCGGCGACCGGACCGGCCGCGGGGACACCCGCCGGACCGTCGCGCTCTTCCGCCACTACGCGGGCACGCAGGGTCGCTCCATGGTGTTCGCGGTCGTCCTGCTCACCCTCGAGGCGCTCACCGCCGTCGCCCTGCCCGCCCTGATCGGCACCCTGATCAACGTGCTCAAGGACGGTGCCCGCTGGCAGCTGTTCGCCTGGAGGCCGGCGGCAGGCTCCACGATCGTGGTGCTGGCCGGCGCGATCGTCGTCGTGACCGCCGTCAACAGCGTGTCCGACTCGATGGCCGAGATCTCCCTGGCCAAGGCGGGGCGCACCCTGGGCTACAACCTGCGGGCGGCGATGTTCGGCCACCTGCAACGGCTCTCGCTGGCGTTCCACCTGCGCCGGCGCACCGGTGACGTGCTGAGCCGGATCACCAGCGACGTGCAGGCGCTGGAGGAGTTCGTCTGCGACTCGGTCAGCGACCTGCTCGGCAGCGCCCTGCTGCTGGCCGGCACGATGGCCTACCTGCTGTGGAAGTCCTGGCGTATCGCCCTGCTCGCCCTGGTGGTCGTGCCGGTGCTGGCGCTGATGTCCAACGCGTTCGCCCGGCGGATCAAGGAGGCCTCCAAGGAGCAGCGCGCCCGCGAGGGCGACCTGGCCTCGACCGCGCAGGAGATGCTCTCCTCGATCAGCGTGGTGCAGACCTACGGCCGCGGCGACGTCGAGGAGCGCAAGTTCGCCAGCGAGAGCAGCTCGGCGATGGCGGCGATCCTGCGCACCGCCCGGTTGGAGGCGCTGTTCAGCTTCACGGTGAGCATGCTTGAGGCCGTCGTCATCGCCGCGGTGGTGCTGATCGGCAGCCGGCTGGTCGGCGCCCGGGTCATCGACGCGGGCCTGCTGGTGGCGTTCATCCTGCTGATCCAGGGGATGTTCAAGCCGACCCGCCGGATCATCAAGGAGTGGAACACCGTCGGCAAGATCTACGCCAGCGTCGAGCGGATCTCCGAGCTGCTGGAGCGCAAGCCCGCGGTCGTCGACACCCCGGACGCGGTCGAGGCCCCGCCGCTGCACGGGCACATCGAGTTCCGTGACGTGAGCTTCGCCTACCAGCCGATCGGCGAGCAGGACGGCGACGACGCCCCGCTGCGCACGGCGCTGGACCAGGTGAGCTTCTCCATCGAGCCCGGCGAGGTGGTGGCCCTCGTCGGCCACAGCGGCGCCGGCAAGAGCACCATCGCCCAGCTGCTGCCCCGGCTCTACGACCCCCACGCCGGAGCAGTGCTCTTCGACGGCTACGACATCCGGGCGTTCACCATCGCCTCGTTGCGGGCGCAGATCAGCATGGTGCTGCAGGAGACGGTGCTGTTCACCGGCACCGTCGCGGACAACATCGCCTACGGCCGGCCGGGCGCGAGCCGTGAGGAGGTCGTGGCCGCGGCGAAGCTGGCCAACGCCCATGACTTCGTCACGGCCATGCCGCAGGGCTACGACACCGCCCTCGGCGAGCGGGCGGCCACGCTGTCGGGCGGTCAGCGCCAGCGGCTGGCCATCGCCCGGGCGTTCATCCGGGACACCCCGGTCCTCGTGCTCGACGAGCCGACCACCGGCCTGGACGCCGAGTCCACCCACCTGGTCGGCCAGGCGCTCGCCGGCCTGGTCCGCGGCCGCTCGACCGTGATCGTCTCGCACGACCTCAACCTCATCCGCGACGTGGACCGGATCCTGGTCATCTCCGCGGGCCGGGTCCTGGAGGAGGGCACCCCGGCTGACCTGCTCGAGCGCGGCGGGCTGTATGCCGACCTGTACGTGCGCCAGTTCGGCCAGGCCATGGGGGTGGGTGCGACGACGGCTGACGGTGCCGGCCGGGTCGAGGAGTTCGAGGCGGCCCTGGACGAGGCGGTGCCGCTGCCGGCGACGGTGGAGACCTTCCGCCGGCTCACCGGCCGCGCCGTGGCCCCCGCCGGCGTGGCCCTGGAGCAGAGCGACCTCGACCCGCTGCGCGCGCCGGCGCTGGGCCGGGCGCTGCCCGGGCTGACCGGGGCCCTCGACCCCGACGCGATGGGGCCGCGGCTGCAGTCCCTGCTGCGCGAGTCGTGGGCGCTGGACTGGTGCACCCCCGGCAAGGCCGTTGTGGAGCCCCGGGCCGGGGCCACCGTCCGCTACCGCGTCGGGCTGCGGCACGTCGCGTCCGGCCACACCGTGGAGACCCTCGTCGGCGGACGCGTGTTCGCCGCGCCCGAGCTCGCCCAGCGCTGGCACGCCGCCACCGTCCCGCTGGTGGAGCAGGCCGCCGGCCACGAGGACCTGGCCCCCTTCGCCCGGCCGGCCGCGCTGGTGCCGGAGCTCTCGCTGGTGCTGCACGCCTTCCCGGTGGACCCCGACCTGCCCGGCCTGGTCGGTGCCACGGACGTGGCCCGGCTGACCCGCGCCCTGGAGCCCGGCCTGGCCGCGTCGCTGGACGGCCTCGGCCTGGAGGCGTGCCGCACCGGGGTGGTTCAGTACGCCCGGCGCGGGCACGCCGTCCTGCGCCACGAGCTGGTCTGGCGGATCGGGCCGACCGGCCGCACGGTCAAGCAGGTCGTCTACGGCCGGGTCGACGCCGACGACCGTGGCCGCCTCGTCGGCCGGGTGGCCACCGCCCTGCGCGGGCATCTCGAGGCAGCCGGGGAGGCGGCGCACCCCTTCCTCGTGCCCCGGCTGCAGGGGCAGGCCCCCGACCTCGGCCTGGTCCTGCTGGAGGCGCTGCCCGGCACCCCGCTGCTGCCAGGACTGGTCCGTGCCCAGCACGCCGGCGCACCCGCGCCGGGCCCGGGGGAGCTGACCGTGGAGTCCGCCACCCGGGCCAGTGCGCGGATCGCGGCGACGTGGCACGCCTGCGGCCTGCGCCTGGGCCCCACGCGCACCCTGCGTGGGGACGTGGACGCCCTGGGCGAGGACCTCGACGCGGTCGCCCCGCTGGCGCCGGCCCTGGCCGCCCGGCTGCAGACCCACCTGTCCGCGGTGCTGGCGCTGGGGATGGGGGAGGGGCCGGCCGGGTTCGCCCACGGCGACCTGACGCCCTCGCGGGTGATCTTCGACGGGCCGATGAGCAGCGTCGTGGACCTCGGGCACACCTGCACCGCCGACCCGGCCCTGGACGTCGGGCAGTTCGTCGGGCACCTGGCGGTCACCACGCGCAAGGCACGCGCGGTGACCGGCGCGGGGTCGGCCCCCACCGGCGAGGACCCCGAGCGGCTGTTCCTGGAGACCTACCTGGCCGCTGACCCCAGGGGCGCGGACGCGCTGCTGGCCCGCGTCACGGCATACCGGCAGGTGTCCCTGGCCCGGCTCGCGCTGCGCAGCTGGTGCCAGCTCAAGCCCGACCGGCTGGCCCTGGCCCTGGCGGCGCTGGAGGCGCCACTGCCGGCCGACCTGAGGGTCCGCGCCTGAGGTCTGAACCGACCTAGTCCGAAACACGTATCCACTTGTGGTGCAAGGGGTTCAGCGGTGCGTTGACACCCCTCGGCAACGGGTTTTGGATGGTTTGGTCCGCCGTGGACACCGGACTGAGCCGCCACGTCGAGCGGAGCTGTCATGACCGGCCGCAGGTCGCGCTACATCTACGCAGGGGTGGCGGTGGTCCTTGCCCTGGTCCTCGGGCCGGCACCGCTCGCCTGGGCGCACAAGCACCCAACCCCGACCGAACGGGCCGCGCCGGCCGTGGTCTGGGTCGAGGCCCGGGCCCAGGTCGAGGTCGCCCTGATCGAGCACCGGCCGGTCGGCGACCCCTCGGGCGTGCACATCGGGATCATCCAGAGCGTCTGGAACCCGGTGCTCGCGTCGGCCAGCGGCTTTGCCGTCGACCCCTCCGGGGTCGTCGTCACCACCGGCGCGCTCGGTGCGGCCGACATCACCCGGGCCGAGGTCTACGCCGTGAACCAGGCGTTCCTCAAGCAGTACGGCAGCGCGGCTCCGCTCCCGGCTGACCCGTACTCCCGCCACCACATCGGGCCCGCCGGCGACCGCACCGAGGAACGGCTGCAGGCCTGCTACCCCGGCGGGCAGACCAACGACGCCGGTGGCTGCGTGGTCCGGGCCACGTGGGACTTCCGCGTCTACCCCTACGTCACGTCACAGGCGAGGTTCGGGGCGTTCCCGGCCGAGGTCATCGGCAAGCCCACTCCCGACGTGACCGTGGTCCGGGTCCGCGGCGCCACGAGCATGCCGACCGTCGACCTGGGCCGGTCGACGTCGGGGGCGCAGGCGCTGGCCGCGCTCGGCTTCACCGGCGTCCCCAGCCCGGGAAACCCCTTGCTGGCGCTCAACACGCACCTGGCCACCGTCGGTGGCACGGCGTTGAAGACCACCGGGCTCACCGCCGACGACCTGACCGACGCGCTCCGGCTCGGCCGGCTCGTCCCCGCGGGGCTGACCGGCGGGCCGGTGGTGGCCGAGCAGGGACAGGTGATCGGCCTCCTCGTGCCCCCCAGCGGTCCCGCCAGCGCGAACCCGTCCGCGGCCAGCCCCTCGGACATCGCCAGCAGCACCCCGACACCGGCCACGGAGAGCGCGACCACCGCTGCCAGCCCGTCCGCCTCGGCGTCGGCGTCGCCCAGCCCGGGCGGCACGGCGACGCTGCCGCCGGCTGCCACCCCACGCCTGGTCACCGCCGCGGCCATCACGGCGGCGCTGCGGGCCGCGAGCGTCACCCCGCACCGCGGCCCGGTCGACACCTCCTTCGAGCAGGCCATGCACCTGTTCAAGAACCGCGGGTATGCCGGGTCGATCCCCGGGTTCCGTAACGCCCTCGCGCTGTTCCCCGGCCACTACCTCGCCACCCAGAACCTGGCGATCGCCACGAAGCTGCGCGGCAGCTCGGTCAGCCAGCCCCGTCAGCTGCCGGGCCAGGCCGCCGCGGACACCTCGACCTCGGTCTCGCCCTGGCTGGTCGCCGTTCTGGTCCTGCTCGGGCTGGTCCTCCTGGGGCTGGTGGCCTGGGCGGTGCTGCGCCGACGGCGCGCGCCCGGTCCGTCCACCCCGGTGGCGCCCGCTGCGGCCGCACCGCCGGGGACACCTCCGGCGCCGGCGATGGCCACCGCCGGGGTGGCCGGCGCCACGGCTGGCGCTGCGACTGGCGCCGTGCCCGCCGGCGCACGCCCCGGTGGCGCGGCAGCCTCACGACCCCTGGGTGGGCCCGGCGCATCCCGGCCCGCAGCGCAGCCCTCGGGGCCCGTGCCGCCGCCGAGCGCGCCCTCCCCGGGGAGCTCTCCGCCGGCTCAGGCAGGCCCGCGACCGGCACCCGCCGGCGCTGCCGTGGGCGGCCGTCCTCCCGGGGCCTCGGCCGTGCGGCCCGGGGGATCCGGCCCGGTGCCGTCCCCGTCGGGTCCCGGCCCGGTGCGCACCCCGGCCTCCGGACCCGCCGGCCCACCCTCGTCCGCCTCCGGGCCGGGACGCCCGCCCGCCTCGGCACCCGCCACCCCGGGCGGCGGCGCCCGGACGCGCAACTTCTGCACCACCTGCGGCGGCCGGCTCACCCCGGGCGACCGGTTCTGCGGCTGGTGCGGCCAGCCCGTGGCGTGACAGGGGAGTCGAGATGACCGAGCAGACCACCGGGTCGGTGATCGCCGGCTACCGGATCGAGTCGGTCATCGGTCGCGGCGGGATGGCGACGGTGTACCGAGCGGAGGACACCCGCCTCGGGCGCAAGGTCGCCCTCAAGCTGCTCTCCACCGCGCTCGCCGCCAACGAGCAGTTCCGCCAGCGTTTCATCCGCGAGTCCAGGCTGGCGGCCTCGCTGGACCACCCCAACATCGTGCCGATCTACGAGGCCGGCGACGCCGACGGCGTGCTCTTCATCGCCATGCGCTACGTCGTGGGCAGCGACCTGAAGGACCTGCTGGCGCGCGACGGGGCGCTGGACCCCGAGCGCGCGGTCCGCCTGTTCACCCAGATCGGCGACGCCCTCGACGCGGCGCACGAGCTCGGCCTGGTCCACCGGGACGTCAAGCCGGGCAACATCCTCATCACGCACACCCACGAGCACGGTGACCACGTGACCGCCGAGCACGTCTACCTGACCGACTTCGGCCTGACCAAGCGGACGTCCTCGCTGTCCGGTGGCCTGACCGGCACCGGCCACTTCCTCGGGACGGTGGACTACGTCGCCCCCGAGCAGATCCAGGGCAAGCCGGTCGGGCCGGCCGCCGACATGTATGCCCTCGGGTGCCTGCTCTACGAGTGCCTCACCGGTCGCGTGCCCTTCCGTCGCGACGACGACGCCGCCGTGCTGTGGGCGCACCTGATCGAGCCGCCGCCGCCCCCGTCGGTCCTGCGTCCGGAGCTGCCGACCGGGGTCAACGCGGTGGTCGCCCGGGCCATGGCCAAGTTCCCCGAGGAGCGGTTCGCCTCCTGCCACGAGATGGTCCGCGCGCTCGCCGACGCGGTGCGCGAGCCCGGGGCGGACAGCGAGGGGGCAGCCGGGGCGTTCGGGTCGGCGGCCGGGGCCCAGCAGACGCGCTGGTCCGGGGAGCGTGCGGTCCCTGGCGTGCCGGCGGACGTGCAGGCCGGTGCGCCAGCAGGTCCCGCCGCGGCGCCGGACGTGGACGAGGCGCTCGGGCAGGTCGGTGACCAGGCGGCCGCACCCGTCGAGGAATGGGCGCAGGCCGGTCCGGGTGGGGACTGGGCGGAGGCCGCCTGGGCCGAGGAGGTGCAGGCTCCCGACGCGGACGCCGCGGCGGCGGAGCAGTGGGGCTGGGACGGGGAGGGGACCAGCTGGCCCCTGGAGGAGGAGCTGGTCGCCGGCGAGGTCGTGGGCGCCGAGGCGCCCGGGGCCGAGGGGCCGGCCGTCGGACCCGCCGCGGCAGCCACGCCGCAGGCCGCAGGTCAGGCGCCGCCCGCGAGCCGGACCCGCCGCTGGCTGCTCCCGGTGGTCGCCGGGCTCGTCGTGCTCCTGGCCGTGCTGGGCTTCCTGCTGGTCCGCCTCACCGGCTCCGGCGGGCAGGACCTCACACGGACCTACCGTCCCGGCAACAGCACGGTCCCCCTGACGATGCGCTACCCCGACGCCTGGTCGGTGCGGGAGAGCCCGGGCACCTCCGCCGTCGTCGCAGCCCGACCGGACGTGGCCGGACCGGTCTTCTTCGGGGAGGGCACCGACGGCGGCTGGGGCGCCATGGGGCGGCTGGTCGGGAGCAGCCCGGGCGAGGCGGTGGGCGCCTACCTGACCTCGGGCTTCACCGCGGTCGACCCGGCCTCCCCGACGTTCGGCGACACCGTCATCCAGAGCCTCCCGCCGGGCACCCAGCTGCTGCCCGGTCGGCGCACCGTGACCGTCGGCGGGGTCCCGGCGGTCGAGCTCGCCGGGGTGGCCGCGTCACCGGCGGGCGGGGCCAGCCTGAACCTGCTGGTCGACGTGGTGCAGACCCCGCAGGGTGACCAGGTCCTGCTGGCCTTCTTCGCGCCGCAGGGGGAGATGAACGCCCAGCGCGCCCTCTTCGACCGGGTGCGCGCCTCGGTGCGGCTCGGCTGACCGGCCGGCCACCCGGCATACCGGTCAGCTGCCGAGCGCCGCGTCCGCGGCGGCGAGGCAGGCGTGCACCTCCTGCATCACGGCATCGACCTCGCCCACCCGCGGGCTGTGCAGCCGGTTGGGCCGGCGCGCCGCGATCTTGAGCAGCAGCGCGGCCTCGTAGACGTGCGCCCTGGCGAGGACACCGGTGCGGGAGGCGGGCGACCAGCCGTGCCCGGCCAGCGCCGCGTCGTAGGCGCGGGTGAAGGTCGCCGCGGCGTGCTCGAACCACTCCCGGGTGCCGGCGCGGTGGTACCAGAGGCCCGGCGGGCGCAGGTAGGCGAGGAAGTAGCCGACGTCCAGCGCCGGGTCGGCCAGGCAGAACTGGTCGAAGTCGACGAGCTTGACCGCGCCGTCGCGCACCAGCAGCTGGCTGGGCTTGTAGCTGCCGTGCGCCGGCACCAGCGTGTCCGGGGACGCCGCGAGCAGGTGGGTGGTCAGGGTGTCCGCCGCGACGGCCACCGTGCCCGCCAGGGCAGGCACGTATGCCGTGAGGACGCTCGCGCGCTTGGCCGCCCGGGCCGCTTCGTCGGCCCCGGTGCGGGTCGGGGTGTCGGGCGCCGCGGCCGTGCCCGTGTGCAGGTCGGCCAGCGCCCGGGCCGCGGCGACCACGGCGTCCTCCGCGTGAGGGTCAGCGGGGCGGATGACGGCGGTGCCGGGCACCGTCGGAGGGGTGTCACGCGGGCCGCCCAGGTCCTCGCTCAGGGCGAGCGGGAGGGGCTCGACGACTCCGAGGGAGTCCGGGCTCCAGCGCGGTGACTGCGGCGACGCGGCGAGGCGGTCCAGCAGGGCGGCGGCCTCGCGGGCCTGGGCCACGTCGCGGTAGACCTTGCCGACCACGCTGCGGGTGACGTGCTCGACCCGCTGCGAGGCGGGGTCGGTCGCGCCGAGGTGCAGCCGGTAGCGGATCACGCACCGGTCGCCGGGCTTGTAGCGCAGCGGCGTGGCCTCCACGTCCTCCAGCCGCCAGGGCTCCCCGGCCGGCAGGGTGTGCCGCACGGCCTGCTCGAGGGCGGTCCGCAGCGCCGGGGTCTGCATCGGGGTCATCGAGGCGGCGAGGGCGGGCAGGCCGACGTCGTGCGGGAACGACTGCAGCGTCAGCCCGCGCCCGGCCACCTCGAGCATGCCCGGCCACTGCCCCAGCCAGGCCGAGGGCTGGGGTGCCTCCCCGGCCGTGGCCAGCGCCTGCTCCTCGACGGTGAGCGTGAACAGGTGCCTCGGGTCCGAGGGCTGGCCGTAGACGGCGACCATGCCGCGTCCGGGCTTGCGCCGCAGGTAGGACAGGTGCAGCGCGCCCTGGTGGTCGTCGTGGGCGTCGAGGACACCGGCCAAGGTCGAGGTGACGCCCTCCGGGGTCAGCCAGGTCGTGCTCATGACGCCACCGCCCGCTGCCGCCAGGCCTGCTCGACGAAGCCGGCCAGGTGCGCCGCGGCGTCCGAGGCGCCGCGGAAGCCGGGGAAGGCGTTGACGTCGATCACCACGGGGCGTCCTTCGCTGAGCACGATGTCGGCGCCGAACAGGTCCAGGCCGATCGCGTGCCCGGCCCGGAGGGCGATGTCGACCAGGCCCTCGGGCAGGCAGGCGGGGTCGAGCTCGACGTCGGCGTCCTTGCGGCGCACCTCCAGGGCCGCGGGACGGCGGGCGACGGACACGTGCCCGCCGACCACCCAGAACTTGAGGTCGAAGCCGTCGTTGGGCAGGAACCGCTGGGCGATGACCGGCTCCCGGCCCCACTCCGGCAGCAGCTCGGCCAGCTCGTGCCGGCCCACCACGAGGCGGACCAGGTCCCCGCGACGGCTGGTGCGGCTCTTGACGACCAGCGGCCACGGCAGCGGTGCGGCGCCGGGCCGGTAGGCCTCGCGGGCCAGGTCGGCCAGCGACGCGAACGCCAGCGTCCGCGGAGTCGGCACCCCGGCGGCCTCCAGCAGCTCGGCGGACAGCTGCCGGTCCAGGGCGGTGTCGGTGGCGGTGGGAGTGTTCACCACGACCGCCCCGGCCCGCTCGGCGTGGTGGGCCCAGCTGCGGGCCTCGGCGGTGCGCGACTTGAGCAGGACCATGTCCCCATCCCTACGCCCGGACGGCTCCGGGCGGAACCCCCACGGGGACAACGACCTCGGGTCCAGGACGGACACTGCGTGGCGCTCGCGCAGCAGGTCCAGCGCGGTGTCCAGCACGGGGTTGGACGACGGCTCGGCGATCAGGGTGATGTTCATGCGGATGCCTCCAGGGCGGGCAGGACGTGCAGGGTGCGGGTCTCGGCGGTGACGCGACGGGCGACGGCCTGGCGGGCCAGGCGCAGCACCGTGCGGGCGAGGCGCTCGGCGGCGTGCGGGACGTTGCCGAAGCTCGGGAAGTCGTTGACGTCCAGGACCATCCAGCCCTGCGGGGTGTCGATGACGTCGATGCCGTAGATGTCCAGGCCGAACGCGCGGCCGACGGCCAGGGCCAGGGCCTTGAGCTCGGGGCTGGTGGGGATGAGCTCCTCGACGACGGGCGCGCCGGGGTGCAGCGGGGAGCGCTTGACCGTGGCGAAGACGTCGTCGCCCGTGTTGTAGAGCTTGACGTCGTAGCCGGGGTTGGGCAGGTACGGCTGGGCCAGCAGGTAGCCGGAGTCGTCGATGTCCAGCGCGGCGAGGTCCTCGGGCCGGTCCACCCGCAGCACCTGCTCGCAGGAGCTGCCGTTGTTGGGCTTGACCACCAGCGGGTAGGCCTCGCGCGGCAGGCCCTCGAGCAGCGCGCTGCGGGCGGCGAACCAGGTGCGCGGGAACGGCAGCCCGGCGGCCCGGACCCGGCTGGCCGCGACGGCCTTGTCGCGGGCCAGGCGGATGGCGCGGGCGTCGTTGACCGTGGCGGCACCGGTGGCCGCGGCCGCCTCGAGGATGCTCAGCCCGGGGCCGCCGGAGACGGTCTTGAGGACGTAGGCGTCGTAGCGGGGGCCGTTGAACGGGTCGAGGTCGTCGACGTCGGTCGCCCCGCCCAGGGGTCGCAGCACGTCGACCTCGTGGCCCCAGCCGGTGAGCACGTCGGCCACCGCACCGGGCATGACGTCGTTCTCGTACCTGCCCTCGACGATGAAGCACACGCGGGTCGGGGCCGACTTCGTCGACGCCGAGATGGTGCGCATCGCCCGCGACGAGTGCCGCTGGTCCTGGTGCCGCTGGAGGTGTGACATCTGCTGCTGCTCCGCTCCGGTCGACCCGGTGTCGACCTGAGCACCACTCTCGGCTCGCGGGGCAGGGCCGGGTAGCGACCCCAGGGCTGGTCGCCGCGCCCGTCAGGTGTGGGTGGGGACCACCCTGGGTGGGTATGCCGTGCCGGTCAGTGCACGTGCCCGCCCGCCGCCGGGGCGAGCTGGTCCAGCGCGTCCGCGAGCTCGGCCGCGGTGCGGTAGCGCGCGGCCGGGTCGGGCTGCAGGGCCCGCAGCACCACGGCCCGTTCGGCCGCCCCGAGGTCGGGGTCCGGCTCGGGGGTGCTGCGCAGGTACATCCGCACCGCGACCATGGGGTCGGCGGACATCATCGAGGGGAAGAGCCCGGTGCCCGTCAGCGCCAGGTGCAGGGTCACTCCGAGCGCCCAGATGTCGCTGGCGCGCCCGGCCGCGGCGCCGCGCACCACGGCCGGGTCGGTGAGCTCGAGCGTGGTCGAGCCGCCGAGCGGGTGGGTCCCGGTGGTGGTGATCCCGGGCTGGAGGAGGTGGGCGACGCCGGGCTCGGCGAGGACAGCACCGGTCCCGGCCAGGAGGACGTTGGCCGGCTTGATGGCGCGGTGGACGATCCCCGCCTCGTGCAGCCGGTGGGCGGCGCGGGCGGCCCGGGAGACGGCCTCCAGCCGGGCCTGCCGGTTCAACGGGTGGGCCGGGTGCTCCAGGGACCCCATCGGGTGGTGGGCCAGCACGTAGTAGACCCGGGTCCCCACGAGCCCGGCCTCGTGCAACGCGACCAGGTCCTCACCGTCGACGGCGGCGAAGCACTGGAGCTCGGCGGCGACCGCCTCGAAGGCCTCCTCGGCGGCGGTGGCGTCGAGCACCTTGACGGCGACCCACTCGTCGCCGGGCCCGAGCCGTTCCGGCCGGCGCGCGAGGTAGACCCGGCCCTGCGGGCCGCGGCCGACCTCGCGTAGGAAGCCGTAGTCGGCGATCCCGTCCACCCGGCTCAGCGTCCCGGGCCGGCAGGGTGACGGTCGTACATCAGCTGCCGCTTGCCCAGCCGCAGCCGGTCACCGGCCGCCAGCGGTGTCGGCTCCTGCACCGGCTCCCAGGGGCCGGCCGAGCCGGTCCGGCTGAGGTACGTGCCGTTGGCGGACCCGGTGTCGACCACGGTGACGTCCCACCCGTCGAGGTGCACCCGGGCGTGGACGCGGGAGACGCTGTGCCCCTCGTCGCGCAGCTGCAGCGGCTGCGCCCGCCCGGACCGGACCTCCTCGGACCCGCCCGGCTCGCGCCCCACGACGACGTCGGAGGTGAGCAGGAAGACCGAGCCGTCGTCGGTGACGAGCACGCCCAGGGGTGGTCGCGTCGCCCGGACGGGGCTGGCCTCCGGGTCGAGGTCGGACCCGCAGAGGGAGCAGGCGCTGGCCCGGGGGTCGTTGAGGTGGCCCTGCGGGCACGGCAGGCCCTCGACCACGACGTCCCGGTCCACCGTCGGTGCCTCGGCGCGGTCGGCTGCCGCCCCGGCGACCGGCAGGGGTGCGCGGGCGGGCGTCGCCGAGGGACCGAGCGCGACGTTGCGGACGCGGGTGACGGGGCGCATCACCGTGAACTGTGCGGCGACGGGTTCACGTCGGCCGGCTCCGTCTCCGACCGGCTCGGTAATCGGCTCCTCGGTGACTGGCTTCTCGGTGACTGGCTTCTCGGTGACTGGCTTGTCGGTGACTGGCTCGTCGGTGACTGGCTCCTCGGGGGCCGCCTTCTCCCGGGACACGACCGGGCCGGGCCGGCCGGCTGCCACGCCGGCCGTCGGCGCGAGCACGGTGGCGCCGGCGCCGGGCACCGTGCCACCGGCCAGGTCCAGCGGCAGCACCGGCGCCTCGGCCACGGCGCCGGGCTCCGCGGCCCCACCGAGCACGATCGCGGTGAAGCCGGGTTCGACCCGGTGCTCCACCCACGCCAGCGAGTCCCGCCCGCTGACCCGCTGCTCGTGCTCCCCGCGGACGAGCGCGTCGGTGTCCCCGGAGGCGAGCAGCACCGGTCCGGCCTCGGTGTCCAGCAGCAGCACGAAGGCAGGCACCGCGTCGGGGTCCTCGACGGCCCCCAGCAGCGCCGCGACCCGGCGGGCCCGACGCCGGCCGGTGGGGTCGGACTCCACCGCGCAGGCGGCGAGCAGGTCGGTGGCGACGTCGACCTGCCCGCCGTCGACCGTCGGCATCACGAGCAGCGCGTCGCCGCTGCGGTGCACGACGCCGGAGCCGGGGTGCACCACGACCCTCGACCCCTCGCCCAGGGCACGGGGCGCGGTGCCGCTCATCGTCGCTCCGGCGCCAGGGCGCGGTCCAGGTTGACCGCGGCGCTGATGAGGGCCAGGTGGGTGAACGCCTGCGGGACGTTGCCCAGGGCCTCGCCGGACGGGCCGATCTCCTCGGCGTACAGGCCGAGGTGGTTGGCGTAGGTGAGCATCTTCTCGAAGGTCTGGCGCGCCTGCTCCAGCCGGCCGGCGCGGGTGAGCGCCTCGACGTACCAGAAGGAGCAGAGGTTGAACGTGCCCTCGCCCTCCTCGAAGCCGTCGCTGCCGTCGGTGCGGTAGCGCTGGACGAGGCTGTCGGTGACCAGCTCGTGCTCGATCCGGTCCAGCGTGGCCAGGAAGCGGGGGTCCTGCGGTCCGGTGAACTTCACCAGCGGCATCACCAGCGCACCGGCGTCCAGGGTGGTGCTGCCCGGGTACTGCACATAGGCCTGCAGGCTCGGGCTCCACGCCTGCTCCTGCACCTGCAGGTACGCCCGGTCGGCGGCGTCGCGCCACCGGGCCAGCGGGGCGGGCAGCCCGCGTTGGCGCGCGATGCGCTCGGCCCGCTCGAAGGCCACCCACGTCATCAGGGTGGAGTAGGTGAACCGACGCATCGGCCCGCGGACCTCCCACACGCCGCAGTCCGGCTCGTCCCAGTGCTTCTCCAGCCAGTCCAGCTGCCGGCACAGGGCCACCCACAGGGTGTAGGAGATGGGCTGGCCGTGCTTGTTGAACAGGTAGACCGAGTCCATCAGCTCGCCGTGGATGTCGAGCTGGCGCTGGTCGGCCGCCCCGTTGCCGATCCGCACCGGGCGCGACCCGCGGTAGCCGGCGAGGTGTCCCAGCTCCTGCTCCGGTGGTGAGGGCTCACCGTCGACGGCGTAGAGCACCTGCAGGCTCTCCCCGGGCGGGGCGTCGAGGCAGCGGGCCTCCAGCCAGGTCGTGAACGCCGCCGCCTCCTCGGTGAACCCCAGCGCCATCAGGCCGTAGACGGTGAACGCGGCATCCCGCACCCAGGTGTAGCGGTAGTCCCAGTTGCGGGTGCCGCCGAGCGCCTCGGGCAGCGAGGTCGTCGCCGCCGCGACCAGCGCGCCCGTCGGCTGGTGCACCAGCAGCTTGAGCGTCAGCGCCGAGCGCTCGACCATCTCGCGGTAGCGCCCCCGGTAGCGCGACTGGCGGATCCAGCCCTGCCAGAACGCGGTCGTGGTCTCCAGCAGGGCCTCGACCTCGACCAGGTCCAGCGGCCGAGGGGACCCCTGCCGGGACAGGGACAGCGCGATCGTCTCGCCCTCGTGCAGGACCGGGCGGGCCACCGCGGCCGCCCCGTCGGCCTGCAGCGGGACCGTCGAGCGCAGCACCAGGCGGCCGGCCGCCGAGGAGAAGAACGCCCCGGACCCCTCGACCACGTCGACCTCGCCGTGCACCCGGCCGTAGTCGAAGGCCGGCTCGCACCGGATGTCGACCTCGACCCGGCCGCGGACCGCGCGCACCTTGCGGACCAGCTGGTGGGCGCTGCGGTGGTCGGCGGAGCCGTGGGCGTGGGGGACCATGAAGTCCACCACCTCGAGCACGGCGTGCTCCCCGAGGAACCGGGTGAGCAGCACGTTGGAGTCGGGCAGGTACATCTGCTTGGTCCGCGTGGCGCCCACGGCCCGCACCGTGAACCGGCCGCCGCGCTCGCCGTCGAGCAGCGCGGCGAAGACCGAGGGGGAGTCGAAGCGGGGTAGGCACAGCCAGTCGATGTCGCCGTCGGTGGAGACCAGGGCCGCCGTGTGCAGGTCCCCGATGACGCCGTGGTCCTCGATCGCGGCCTGTCCGGTATGCCGTGTGCCCGCCACCGCGTGCCTCCCTACAGCTCGCGCCGGGAGACCAGGCCCAGGGAGATGGCCCGCTCGACGAGCTTGGCCCGCTTCTGGTTCTGCGGCAGGTCCTCGATGTGGAACTTCTGGAACAGCGTGCGCAGGTGGGTCTTCACCGCGTCGACGCTCAGGTAGAGCTCGCTGGCGATCTGCTGGTTGGACGCGGGGGTGGCGAAGCCGGAGGAGTCCCGGTAGGGGCGGCACAGGGCGGTGAGCACCTGGCGCTGGGTGGGTGAGAGCGATCCGACGGTGACCATGCCGTCGGCGACCTTGGTCTCCTGCGAGCGGCCCCGCTGGCCGGAGCGGTAGGTGAAGGACGTGCCGCCGAGCACGAAGGTGTCACCGTCGCGCAGGCGCTTGCGCCCGGTCAGGCGCTCGCCGTTGAGGTAGGTCCCGTTGCGGGACAGGCCGTCGTCGACCAGCGTCCAGTCGCGCCCGACCGGCTCGAGCTGGGCGTGCACCCGGGAGACGGCCTCGTCCCAGCCGAGCTGGACGTCGCAGCCGGCGCCGCGGCCGAGCGTCATCGTGCGCCCGGGCTGGAGCGTGACGAACTGCCGCTCCCCGCCGCCGTCGGGATAGGTGAGGAACGGCCCTTCGGTCCAGCCGACACCGACCCGGGGCGGCGCGGGAGCCGGGCCCTGACCAGCTGCTGGGTCGTCCATGGCCGCTCCGTGCGTGCGCTCGTCTGTCCAGTCTACGACCCGGCCAGGGGCTCCCCGGGCGATTTCGGGACCCACCCCAAGGGGGTGCTCGGCCGACACCTTGCGCGGGCCGGCCAACACCTGCGGTGCCTGCCCCGGGCCGGGGCGGTCCGGGCACCGTCGTCGGTGTCAGCAGCACCAGGACTCGACGGAGGGAACGCCGCGATGACACCGATCACCGCCACCACGGGCGCCGGACCCGCCACGGCCGTGTCCTCCCGGCCGGCCCACCTGCAGGGAGCCGTGGCGCCCCGCGTCCTGGCCCACCGCGGGCTGGCCGGCCTGCGCCGTCCGGAGAACTCCGCGGCAGCGGTGGCCGCCGCGCTCACGCTCGGCGCCGACGGCGTCGAGGTCGACGTGCGCCTCACCGCCGACGGCGTCCTGGTGTGCAGCCACGACCCGCACCTGACCGCAGCCGACGGGCGACAGGTCGACATCGCCGGTGCCCCGGCGGCGGCGCTGCTGGCCCTGGACCTGGGGGCCGGGCACCACGCGGCGACCCTCGCCGACGTGCTCGCCGTGGCCGGTGCCCACCGTCGTCAGGTCGTCGTCGAGGCCAAGGCGGTGGACCTGCCCGGCTACGCCGACCGGCTGGCCCGCGAGCTGGCACGGGTCCTCGGCCCGGCGCCCGAGCGGGTGACCGTCTCCTCCTTCGACGGCGACCTGCTCGCCGCCCTGGCGCCGGTCCTGCACCCGCGCCGGGTGCCCACCGCCCTGCTCGGCCGGCCGGGCACCGCCCTGACCAGCCTGCTGCGCCAGGCCGTCGACGCCGGCCACGACGAGGTGCACCCCGCCCTGTCCGCGCTCCTCGACGCACCGGCCGCCGTGGCCACCGCGCGCCGGCTCGGCGTCGCGGTCACCCCGTGGACGGTCAACCGCCGCAGCGACCTGCGCCAGGTCGCGGCCCTCGGCGTCGCCGCCCTCATCACCGACCACCCGGCGCGGGCCCGCGAGGCCCTCGGCCGGGTCCCGGCGGCTGCCGGCACCCGTGCCGGCTGAGCCACGGCCCGGCCGTGCCCGCCACCCCGAACCACACCAGGTGACCACCCGGGTCACCGGCAGGAAAGGAAACACACCGATGAACGTCATCACCCGTCACCGCCCCGCCGTCCTCGGCATCGTCCTGGCCGGAGCCCTCGCGGGCGCCGCCGTCGCCCTGGGCAGCGCGACCTCGGCCGCACCGGTCGAGACCACCACTATGGCGGCACCCGCCCAGGGCGCCGCGGGCGGTCACGCCCACCCGGCGCGGTCGCACCCCGTCACCCTCGACCAGGCACGTCAGGTGGCCCTGTCCTCCGTGCCCGGCCACGTCGTCCTGACCTCGCGCACGGCGACCGGCTCCGGCACCGTCTACGCGGTCACCATCGCCCGCACCGACGGCAGCGCCGTCGAGGTGGACGTCAACCCCGCCACCGGCATGGTCGTCGCGACCCGGACCGACTCCGACGAGCAACCCGCCGAGCGCGCCGGCAACCACCCTGAGGACAGGGAGACCGCGACCCCGGCAGCCACGAGCACCCCCACGGTGCCCGAGGACGTCCAGCGGCAGCAGGACCGCATCGCGCGCCACAGCGGCCCGCAGTTCCGCGAGTGAGCCCAGGCACCGGCGGGCACCGCCCCCGCGGCATGCCCGCCAGGTCGCCGAGACCCACATCTCCCGGAGCGGGAGGTGTGGGTCTCGTCGACCTCGGCGCGGGGAAGCGCGGGCTCAGCCGGTGGAGAGCAGCACGCTGCAGCCGCCGTCGGGGCTCGTGCCGATGACGAGCTCCTCGCACATCTGGCGGGCGGCCCACAGGCCCACCGACCCACCGCGGTCGGGGTACCCGAAGCCGGACATCGTGTCGGGCAGACCCGGTCCACGGTCGGTCACCAGGGCGGTCAGGCGGGCCTGGCCGACCCACATCTCGAGCGTGACGGGCGGGGCCCCGTGCCGGAACGCGTTGGCCAGCACCTCGTGCGCGGCGCTGACGAAGTCGCCACGCGCCTCGGAGGGCAGCCCCGAGGACCTGGCCTCGCGGGCGACCAGGCTCCGGGCCAGGTGCAGCTCACGCAGGTCACGCAGGACGAGGTCCGCGGTCGGCGCCGTGCCCGGGACCCCGGGGGTGAACGCCAGCGGGTTGGCCAGGAAGTCTCCCGGCGTCTCGTAGTCGGGGTTCTCCTGCCGCAGCGGACCGACGCCCTGGTGCGGGTGGGCCGCCCGGGCGGCCTCGACGACGTGCCCAGGGAGGCTGCGCGCGTCATACGTGCACAGCGCATGGAAGGCAAAGCTCCCGAGCGCCACGTTGACCATGGACTCGTACCGCGACCAGGCGGCCTGGGCGGCACGGCCCTGCGCCAGCGGCACCGTGCCGGTCACCCACACCTGCGTCGGCTCGGGCGCCAGGGCGAGCTGGCGCTGGTAGGCGAACAGCGTCGTGGTGGGGGACTGGTAGAGGTCCTCGTCGTAGCCCCAGGTCAGCCGGGGGTGCGGCCGCAGCGCGTCCTGCAGCAGTGGCACCCGCTCGCGGCTGCTGTGCACGAGCACCTGGCCCCCGGAGTCCAGACCCTCGGCGACGAAGTCCTGGGTGGCCCGCACCAGCTCCTCGTCGGTGTCGTGGACCAGCAGGTCGTGGCTGTAGCTGTCCCGGTCTATGCCGAGTGGCTGGGTCATCGAGGCTCCAGGATGGTTCCGGGTGCACGGTCGAGGCCGAGCAGCAGCAGCAGCCGCTCGACCGCAGGGTTGGGGCCGAGCAGCCGGAGCCGGCCGCCGGCCTCCCGGTGCTCGCTGGTGCCGATCAGGAGGGCGCGGGCGCCGCAGACGTCCAGGAACCCGAGGTCGGTCAGGTCGACGACGAGGTCCCGGGTGGACTCGGTGGTGGTGGCGGCGCGCAGGGCGAACCGGAGCACCTCGTGGTTGGAGACGTCGACGTCCCCGGCGAGGGACAGCCCGTCAGGGGTGGTCCGGCACCGCAGCTGGGCCTCCACGATGCCGTCGGCGTGCATGCCGCACAGGGCGTGCAGCATCATCGGCGCGAGGTCCGCCTCGTACTGGCACAACGCCGAGACCGGTCGGGTGTGGCAGAGCCCGTTCATGGCCCGCTCGAGGTCGGCGTGCTCCTGCCCGTCGACCAGGGGCTCCGCCGCCTCCGCCCGAGCGGTCACCCGCACACCGGGGAACCCGTCGCGCAACGCGCCCTCGACCAGGTCGAGCTGGCCCTGCAGGGAGTAGAGGTCCCGGTCGGCGGCCAGCACCTGGAGCTGGCCGCAGGCGAGGAAGGCCGCAGGGTCGGTGCCATGTTGCCGCAGCACGGTCGTCGCCGAGTCCGGGTATGCCGCGCCCGCCGGTTCGATGAGCACGACCCGCTCGCCACGGTCCAGGCCGTGTCGGGCCCACGCGGCCAGGGCCGCAGACCGGTCGCGCTCGGTGCGGTGCAGGAGAAGGAGGTGCCCGTCCCAGCCGGGGGACGTCCACCGGGGCGGCTCCACCCCAGCAGGCTACGCCGGCCGGGGACGCAGGGCGAGACTCCTCAGGGGGTGGGCTACTGGCCCCTCTGCCTGCGACGATGTCCGGGTGGCGCAGACCTTCGCCCGTGCGGCGAACCCGGAGCTGGAGCCCCGGACACCGACACCGGTGCGACGCCTGGACCTCCTCGTCGCCGTGGGCACGGCCGCCTTCGCGGGCCTGGCCTACGTCGTGGCGCTGTTCAGCCGTGCGCTGCCGCCCCCGGGCCTGGCGTTCGCCTTCGTCGTGGCCGCGCCGTTGTGCTCGGCCTTCGCCATGGTCATCCTCCTGCGCCGCTCACGGGCGCAGCACGACCCCGCTCTCGGCTGGGTGGCCACCGGACTGGGTGTGGGGTTGCTGGCGATGGCTCTGCAGGCCCTGGCGTTCCCGGTCGTCATGCCGTCCGGGGGCCCGCTGACCACGAGCACCCCGAGCGCCAGCGCGCTCTACCTGACGTACCACCTCACCTTCGCCGCGGGTGCGCTGCTGGGGATCCTGCGGGCCCCTCCCCGGTGGCAGCCCGTGGTGGCCGGAGCCGGTCTGACCCTCGCTCTCGTGTTCGCCCTCGACCTCGTGCCGTTCCCGGTGCTCACGCGACCCGACGGCACCTACCTGCCGCTGCTGCGGGTCCTGCTGCTGGTCTCTGCTGCCCTCGTGGCCGTCGCGGCGGTGCTGTGGGTGCTTCGCGTCGGCCGCGCACCGGAGGCCCTGCGTGGCTGGGTGGGGGTGGCGCTGTCGCTGTCGGTCTACGACCTCGTCCTCAACGCCGTCGGGGGGCAGCGGTTCGCACCCGTGTGGTGGGCCAGCCTGTCCCTGCGGTTCGCGACCTACGCCGTCCTCGCCGCCGGCGCCGTCTGGAACGTGCTGGCGCAGCTGCGGGACATCGAGACCTACAGCGACAGCGAGCTGGTCCGCCGGGAGGGTCAGCTGCGCCGCTCGCTGCGCCTGACCCACCAGCTCCTGTCGTGCGCGCAGGACCTGGCCAGGGCGGTCACCCCCGCCGAGGTGGGCCGGGTGCTGGCCGAGGACGCCGTCAGCGCCTCCGGCGCCGCGAACGCCGCCGTCCTCGTCGCGAGCCGGGCAGGCGGGCTGCGCGTGCTGGGCGGCACGGGGTCGACGCGCCCGCGCGACGGCGTCGACGACGCGACGTGGGTGCCGTCCGGTCCGGCCATGCTGGCGATGGAACACGGGCGGCCCGTCCTCCTGGGCACCCGCAGCGAGGTCGAGGACTCCTTCCCCGCCCTGACCCGGGAGCTGGGACAGCAGACCTCCTCGGTGGCTGCCCTGCCGATCCGCGAACGCGACGAGCCGATCGGGGTGCTGCTGCTCTGGGGCCCCGAGCCGCACGAGTGGCCCCGCCAGCAGACCGACCTGCTGGCCGGCCTGGCCGCCCAGGGTGGGCAGGCGATCGCCCGGGCGCTGGCCTACGAGGCGCAGGCCAGCGCCGCCCGCACCCTGCAGGAGTCCCTGTTGCCCACCCGGCTCCCGGTGCGGCAGGACCTCACCCTGGCGGCGCGCTACGTCCCGGGCGAGAGCGGGCTGCAGGTCGGTGGCGACTGGTACGACTGCGTCGAGGTCTGCGACGGGCTGGTCGCCCTCGTCGTCGGGGACGTCATGGGCAAGGGGCTGCGAGCCGCGGCGCTGATGGGCCAGATGCGCACGACGTTGCGTTCGGTCACGGCCGTGGACCCGTCCCCGGCGGTGGTCCTGCAGGCCCTCGACCGGGTGACCCTCGACCTCGACCCGGACGAGATCGCAACCATGGCCTACGTGCTGCTCGACCTCGGCACCGGCGTGGCCCGCATCGCGCGCGCCGGGCACCTGCCGCCGCTGCTGGTCGACCCCGACGGCCGGGTCACCGCGCTCGAGGGTGGCGGGTCGCCCCCGCTCGGCGTGCCCGTCGAGGGCCGGGGTGAGGCCGAGGTCCGCGTGCCGGTCGGCAGCCTGCTCGTCCTCTACACCGACGGGGTGGTCGAGAGCCGCAAGCACGGCCTGGACACCCTCTCCGACTTCGTCGCCAGCGTGGGCGTGGCCGCCCTGAGCCACGGCCACGCCCCCGAGCCCATCGCCGAGGAGCTGCTCCAGGCGCGGCTGGGCAAGGAGAGCGACGACCTGTCGCTGCTGCTGGCCCGGTATGCCGTGCCGGTGCCGACCGCGCCTGCCTCGCCGAACGGCTCGCGAGACGCCCCGCCGGCCGGTTCGTCGGCCGCGCCGCTGGCCGGTGCGGCCGAGGAGGAGTGACCGCCTCCAGCCGCCCGGGCAGCCGGGGTCAGCATGTGTGCCGGGTGTCAGGCTCCCGTGCGCAGCCGTCGGCGGCCGTCGCGGAAGAAGGCCAGGGCGTCGTCGCTGGTGGTCACCCGTGCGCGGGTCCTGTAGGCCCCGAACGGCGCGTTCCAGTACTCGTCCTGCCCCGGCGGGCCGGCGAACGGTCCGACGTAGACGTACGGCTCGGCGATGCCGGCGTCGCCCGGGGAGACACCGTAGTTGACCTCGCCCGCGGTCATCCCGAGGTCGAAGTGCTCCGGGAAGAGGCTCGGCTCGCTGGGGTGCTCGTAGGCGAGCTCGGCCACGAGTGCCTCCAGGGCCTGCTGCCCGAGGGCGAACCAGTCGGCCAGGGTGTCCGCTGCGGCCGGGTCGACGGTCAGGAGGGCGTCCGGCTCCAGCGGGGTAGCCCAGCCGTGCGTCGTGGGGAAGCCGGCCGCGATGCCGACGAGGTCGGCGGCGGCCCGCACGGTCGTGAGCGGGGCGCGGTGCACGCCGTCGGCGTCGGTGACGGTGAGGTCGGTGTGGTCGACGGCGATCACGCGCCCGTCGTCCAGCGGAGGGGTGCAGAAGCCGCCGGGGCTCGTGCGCAGGGTGAAGTGGCCGGTCTCTCGCTTGCGGGCAGCCGCGAGGACGTGCTCGGCGACCTGGTGGAGCGACTCGCGGGTGCGGACCAGTGACTCGAGGGAAGGGGTCTGGGTCATGTTCCCTCGTCTCCCCGGGCGGCCTGGCGTTGCACCGGCCCGGCGGTCAGGGGCTGTAGGGCACCCGCTCCCAGCTGAGCACGCCGGCCGCGCCCGGCTGGTTGACCGTGACCCGCAGCCAGTCGGTGTTGTTGCTCGACCCGTCGACGGTGACCCGCTGGAGGTTGTCGGCACTGCCGCGCACCCCATACGTTGCCAGCCACGGGGACCCTGCGGCCAGCGGCCGGTCGGTGTGGAAGACGTGGCTGTCGCCGTTGAACAGGTAGACCGGGCCGGCGAAACGTGACGCCTCGTCCGTGAGCGCCTGCACCAGCGGCTGGAAGGCCGAGATGTCCGTCCAAGCGGGCGTGTAGGTGGGGTCGAACATGTCGGCCTGCTGCAACACCACGACGGCCCGGTCGTGGCGCTGGCGGGCCTGTGCGAAGGCCTCGCGGACGACCGCGATGCCGTCGGCCATCCGGGCCTGCTCCTCGGCAACCTGGTCCCGGGTCGCCGTGCTCTGGCCCAGGCCGGTCCACGGCTGCAGGTCGTCGTTGCTGCCGACGACGTGCACCACGGCGAAGTCGACGTCGTCCCGGCGCAGCCGGACGTTCTCGGGGAACCCGGCCGCGGCCGAGGAGGTGACGCGCGCCGGGTGCCGGCCCAGCGTCGTACCGGGGTGGTCGAAGAAGACCTGACGGTCCAGGGCGAGGCGGCCCAGCGGCGCGTAGCCGCCGTTGTTCTCGCGGTGGCAGTCGGTCCACTCGTTGTCCCCGGGGGTGTAGACGAGGGGGTTCTCGAAGCGGTCGAAGTCGGCCCGGATCATCCGGTAGTACGGCTCGTCGCAACGGGTCGAGCCGTTCTTGATGTCGCCGACGTGGAAGGTCAGGGCCGGGTCGGCGGCGTTGATCTGGTCGACCCAGCGGGGGAACGCCGCGACCTGGTCCGCGCCGTAGGGGACGTCCCCGATGACGGCGAACGAGCGTTCCCGGTCCCGGCCGGGCGCCGGGGTCGCGGCGAAGGACGGAGCGGCAGCGGCGAGGGTGCCGGTCAGGGCCAGTGCGGTCAGGGCGATCAGGCGGCGGGTGGGCATGGCACTCCTCGTCGTCGGCAGGTGCACCAGACCCTGCCGCCTCCGCTGCCGACGCGGGTGAACGCCCGGCGTCGCCGGGCGTAAACCTGCGTGTCAGGAGGAGCGGGACAGGTCCGCCAGGGCGGCGTGCGTGCCGCGGGGACCCGGGCGGGCGTGGGCTGGGCGGACGTGGGACGGCCGCTGCCGCGGACCGCTGGCCGCGGCGAGGACCCCGGCGTTGGGCAGGGAGAAGCGTCCCTCGTCGGTGAGCAGCTCGGTGTAGGTCAGCCCCACGCCGACCACCTCGCCGGTGTACTCGCCCCCGAGCGCACCCGAGCGCAGCACCACCCACTGGCCGACGTCGAAGGGCCGGGAGGTCAGGAGCACCAGGCCGGCGAAGAGGTTGGCCAGGGCCTGCTGGGCGGCGATGCCGATGACCACGCCGGTGATGGCGCCGGAGAGGAGCAGCTTCTCGATCGGCACCTGCAGCAGGCTCAGCGTGGCCGAGGCGACGATGACGTAGCCGGCCATCGTCAGGCCGAGGCGCAGGTTGGACGCGGTGCCCGGTCCGGCACGCAGGGTGGCTACGCGCGCCACCTCGTTGGCGCCGCTGCGCACGGCCACGGCCGCGACGACGGCGAACAGCGTGGCCCCGCCGAAGGCCAGCAGCTTGGCGCCGAGCTGGGGCGAGTGCGGGCTGCTGAACGTGGCGAGGACGGCGAAGCCGACGACCGCCACGGCGGCAGCGGCGCCGGCGCGGCGCAGGTCCGGGCGGGAGGAGACGGTCAGGGGGTGGGTCGGAAGGTGCACAGCGGCATACCTCCAAGCACGGCTGGGGATCGCTGGTCACGGGCCGCAGGGGGCGGCGACGCGACGCGGTTCCGGCCCCTGGCCCGGCCCTCGACGTTACACACCGGGCCCGTCCCCCTGCAGGGACGGGCCCGGTGCGGGTCGGACGGCTCAGGTGAGGGCGCGGGCCTTGGCCTGCTGGAACTCCGCCTCGCTGATCACGCCGCGGTCGCGCAGGTCGGCCAGACGGCTGATCTCCTCGGCGGTGCTGCCGTTGTGCGCCGGTGCGGCGGTGGGCTGGTAGCCCCGCGAGCGGGCCGCGGACTCCTGGGCATGCGCCTGCATCTTGTGCCCGCGGGCGATGAGGTAGACGAAGACGCCGAGGTAGGGCAGGACGATGACGAAGATCGTCCACAGGGCCTTGCCCCAGCCGGAGAGGTCGTCGCTGCGGAAGATGTCACCGAAGATGACGATCAGCAGCCAGATCCAGATGAAGAACATGAAGAACCAGAACATGGACCAGAACACTTGCCCGGTCCCCCATTCGGCTGCGGCGTGAAGCATCGTTCCTCCCTCTCCGGCTCCGTCCCGGGGCGGGTGCCCTGGGCCCGGACGCTTGTGACCCCCTCACGGCGAGCGTAGGGCGGCCGTGCAGATCTGCCGGAGTGCCAAAGGTCCCCGGGCAGGGCGGGCGCGACGCAGGTATGCCGTGCCTCACCTCAGGGCGGCCAGCAGCACCGCGAGCACCCCCGAGACGAACACCCCGTCGAAGGTGCCGCCCCCGCCGATCGAGACCCGCGAGGCAGGCATCCGCCGCACCGCCGCGAGGTTGGTCAGGTCGGCCCCGACGAGCGTGCCCAGGGTGCCGCCGACGTAGGCCAGCACCGGCGCGTCGGCGCGGCCGGCGACCGCCAGCGCGGCAGCAGCAGCGGTGAGCGCCGGCAGGATCATCGGCACCACGATGCCCACCCGGCGCACTGGCGTGGCGTAGCGGTGCACCACCAGCGCCACGAGCGCCACGACGAACAGCCCAGCCCACCACAGGCCCGTGCGCACCAACAGGTACACCGAGACCGCGCTGGGGATGATCGCCCCGCCGACGTTGACCGCGACCGTGATGCGCCGGGGCCGGTCCAGCCACAGGGTCCAGACCATGCCGCCCCGCACGACCTCGACCCGCCCGGGCCCGGCGTCCTCCGGTTCGGCCACGAGGGAGAGCACGGGCACGTTGACGGCGCTGCCCAGCAGGCTCCCGGCGAGCACCGCGATGGCCCAGGCCGGGCTCAGGCCGACGACCGAGAACGCCACGTTGGTCGCGTGCACCACCACCGCGGCCACCGCCAGGCCGAGGACCAGGGCCAGCACCGTGGTCCGGGGTGCGCGTGGTCCGCGACGGGCCGGCGGGACGCGCCCGCCGAGCCCACCGACTCCGCCGGCCCCGACGCTCACCGGCGGACGACGGGCTCCGTGCGGGGGACGTCGGCCGGTCTCGGCGTGGGGGCCCGGTCGCCGCGCTGGAGGATGAGGTTGGCCACCAGGGCGGTCCACCCGGTCTGGTGCCCGGCGCCCAGGCCCGCCCCGGTGTCCCCGTGGAAGTACTCGTAGAAGGGGATGAGGTCGTGCCAGGCGGGGTCGGTCTGGAACAGCTCGCAGTCGCCGAAGACCGGCCGCCGGCCCCGGGCGTCGTCGCAGAAGACGGAGACCAGGCGGCGGCTGAGGTCGTCGGCGACCTCACCCAGCCGGCACTGGCGTCCCGACCCGGTGGGGTGCTCGACGGTGAGCCGCGCGCCGTACTCCTGCTCGTAGGTGCGCAGCGCCTGGACGGCCAGGTAGTTCAGCGGGAACCACACCGGCCCGCGCCAGTTGGAGTTGCCGCCGAACATCACGGTGTGCGACTCGCCGGGCTCGTAGTCGACGGAGAAGTCGCTGCCGCGCAGCTGCACGTGCAGCGGGTGGTCACGGTGCCACGCCGACATGGAGCGCAGGCCGTGCGGCGAGAGGAACTGCTCCTCGTCGAGCACCGTGCCCAGCACCCGCACGAGGCGGTCCGGCCGGATGAGGGACAGCACGTGCCGGCGCTCGTCGGTCTCGACCACCTCGACCAGCTCGGGGGCGTGCTCGCGCGCCCACGTGAGGACGAGGCGGCGCAGCTGGGCCAGACGCCGCTCGCCGACCACGGCCACGGCGAACAGCGGAACCACCCCGACCATCGAGCGCACCTTCAGCTCGAGCACCCGGCCGTCGTCGGTGCGCAGCCGGTCGTAGTAGAACCCGTCCTCCTCGTCCCACAGTCCTTGCTGGTTGGCGGTGACGGTGATCGTGATCGCGTGGCGGGCGAACTTGATCGCCATGTCCTCATACGTCGGGTCGTGCTCGGCGAGCACCATCGCCATGCGGAACATGTCCAGGGCGTACATCACCATCCACGCGGTGCTGTCGGCCTGCTCCAGGTGCACGCCCGACGGCATCGGCGCCGAGCGGTCGAACAGGCCGATGTTGTCCAGCCCGAGGAAGCCGCCCTCGAAGAGGTTGTTGCCGTCCGGGTCCTTGCGGTTGAGCCACCACGTGAAGTTGGCGATGAGCTTGTGGAAGATGCGCTCGAGGAAGTCGGTGTCGGTGCCGCCGTCGATGCGGAACACCTCCAGCGCGGCCCAGGCGTGCACCGGCGGGTTGACGTCGCCGAAGGCCCACTCGTACGCCGGGAGCTGGCCGTTGGGGTGCATGTAGCGCTCGGTGGTCATCAGCAGCAGCTGGTCCTTGGCGAAGCCCGGGTCGACGTGCGCCAGGACCGCCGTGTGGAAGGCCAGGTCCCACGCGGCGTACCACGGGTACTCCCACGTGTCCGGCATCGAGATCACGTCGGCGTTCGCGACGTGCTTCCACCTGCTGTTGCGCCCCTGCTGGCGTTGCGGCGGTGGCGGGGGGCCGGCCGGGTCCCCGTCGAGCCACTGCCGCACGTCGTAGGCGTAGTACTGCTTGCTCCACAGCAGTCCGGCCAGCGCCTGGCGCAGCACCAGGGCCTCGTCCGCGGACGTCCCGGCCGGGGTCAGCGCCCGGTAGTACTCGTCCGCCTCGTCCTCGCGGGCCTGCATCGTCCACGCGAACCCGCCGCCGAGGTCCGGCTCCCCGGACGGACGGGACAGCCGCAGCCGTATCTCGCGCGACCCGCCCGCGGGCACGGTCACCGCGTAGTGCAGCGCGGCCTTGGTGCCTACGCCTTCGGGGTTGACGGTCGCGGCTCCGGACACGACCCGGTCGTTGATCCCGTCCTTGGGCCAGGGCGTGGTGTTGGCGACGCCGTACAGCCGCTCGAAGTTGGTCTCGTTCTCGCACACCAGCACCTCGGGGGAGCCGTCGCCGGCGAGGACGAGTGGGCCGCTGTCGTGGTGGACGGCCACCAGCCGGTGGTCCTCCGCCCGGATCTCGGGCCGGTAGGGGTCCCGCCCCCAGGACCAGGTGTTGCGGAACCACAGGGTCGGCAGCACGTGCAGCGTCGCCTCCTCGGGGCCGTGGTTGCGCACGGTCACGCGCAGGCACAGGTCGGTCGGCGCGGCCTTGGCGTAGTCCACCGTCACCGCCCAGAAGCGGCCCTCGTCGAAGACACCGGTGTCGACCAGCTCGTACTCCGGGTCGTCCTTGCCGCGGCTGCGGTTCTGCTGCACCAGGTCGGTGTAGGGGAACTCCCGCTGGGGGTAGTGGCACCGCCACCGCATCCACGAGTGCGTGGGGGTGGAGTCGAGGTACCACCAGTACTCCTTGGCGTCCTCGCCGTGGTTGCCCTCCGGCCCGGCCAGGCCGAAGACCCGCTCCTTGAGGATGGGGTCGACCCCGTTCCACAGGGCCAGCGCCAGGCACCACGTCTGGCCGCGGTCGCAGACGCCGGCGAGGCCGTCCTCGTTCCAGCGGTAGGCCTTGGAGCGTGCCGCGTCGTGGGGCAGGAAGTCCCACGCCTCACCGGTGGCGCTGTAGTCCTCCCGGACCGTGCCCCAGGCCCGTTCGCTGAGGTAGGGCCCCCAGGCGGCCCAGGCCTGGTCGCCCTCGTCGTGGGCGGCGGCCAACCGGGCGTGCTCGGCGGTCACCGGGTGCTGCTGCTCGGCCATGGTGCTCTCCTTCGTCACGCCTCGGGGGTCATCCGCCAGGCGCGGAGGGCCTCGGCCACCGACCACGCCTGGAAGGGGCAGCCGGTGCCGCCGTGCGGGGCGTCGCCGTCGCCGGTCTCCGAGACCGAGCCGAGCCCCCACTCAGCGAGGTGGCGCACCAGCCCGCCGAGCGGGTCGCCGACCGGGGCCCCGGTGCGCCGGGCCGCCTCGACGTACGGTCCGAGCAGCCACGGCCAGACGGTGCCCTGGTGGTAGGCGCTGTCCCGTTCGGCGGGACCGCCACGGTGGCGCCCCCGGTAGTCCGGTGCGCCCCGGGCCAGGCTGCGCAGGCCGAGCGGCGTGATCAGCGGCGCCGCGGCACGCACCACCGCGGGGTCGCGCAGCGGGGCGTCGGGCAGGGAGAGCGCGAGCAGCATGTTGGGGCGCAGCGACGCGTCGTCCCCGGCGGGCCCGTCGACCACGTCGAACAGGGCGCCACCCTCGCGCGGGAACCGGCGCGCGAACGATGAGCAGGCCTGCCGCGCCAGCGCATCGACGTCGTCGGAGGGGCGCCGCGCCAGGCGACGCAGGCGCCCGGCCACGGCCAGGGCGCGCACCCACAGGGCGTTGAGCTCCACCGCCTTGCCGGCCCGCTGGGTCACCGGTCGCCCGTCCACCCGGGCGTCCATCCACGTCAAGGCGTAGCCGTCCTCGCCCTGGCGCAGCAACCCGTCCGCGGCGTCGACCCCGATGCCGTAGCGCGTCCCGTCCCGGTGCGCCGCCACCACGGCATCGACCACCGGCAGCAGCGCCGCTGCCAGGTCCGCGTCGCCGGTGACCTCGTGGTGGCGCCCGAGGGCATGGACGAACCACAGCGTCGCGTCGGCGGTGTTGTACTCCAGCGTCCCGGTGTCCGCGGTGTTGGCAAGCATGCCCTCCGAGACCGTGCCGGCGTAGTGGCGCAACAGCGCCTCGCCCTGCGTGGCCCACCCGGTCCCCAGGAACAGCCCCTCGTAGGAGGTCATCGTGTCCCGTGACCACGCGCCGAACCACGGGTAGCCGGCGACGACGTCGGGGTGGCCGGAGGCGTCCACGACGAACGCGTCGGCGGCCAGGACGAGCCGGGCGCCCACGCCGTCCCGCACCGCGGCGCTCGCCACAAGCCGGCGTGACCGCTCCCGGGCGCCCAGGACGACCCGCTCCGGGGTCGGGGGTGCGGAGGGCGTGCCGGTGCCAGTGGCCCACGCGTCCACCTGCAGGGCCTGCCCCGGCGCCAGGTCGGCGGCGAAGCGGCCGGCGCACCACAGGTCCTCGTCGGGCCCGAGCCCCCGCGCGGCCTCGGCCCTGGCGTGCACACCGCGGAACCAGCGGCCGTCCGGCTCGAAGCCCGGTCCCCGGACCCGGTACGCCCCCGGGAGCTCGAACCCGTCGGCGACCTGCACCAGGTCCAGCGAGCCGTCGCCGAAACGTTCCCCGTGGCTGTCGCGCCAGGTGCACAGCGGCTCCACGGCGAGACGGACCGGCGGCCCGGCCAGCAGCCGGTGCACGACGGCGACCGAGGCCGCCCCGTGGCGCATCGCCACCTCGCGCTCGAGCACGGTCTCACCGACCCGCCAGCGCCACCGCGGCACGCCGTCGTCGAGGTCGAAGGACTCCAGCAGGACGTGGCCGGCGGGCGAGATGGCCCCGCCGCGCCACTCGTGCACCGCGAGCCGGACCGGTCCGGCAGGCAGGAGGAGCACCGGGTCGAGCGAGGCGAGGGCGAGCATCCGCGCCGGCAGCGCCGTGGCCACCGTGAGCAGCCCGTGGTACCGCCTGGTGCGCAGGCCGCTGGCGGTGCCCATGGCGTACCCGCCGTGGCCGTCGGCGAGCAGCCACTCGCGTTCGGCGCCCTGCCCGAGGTCGGCACAGACCTGTGGGCCGAACGCGATCGGGGCGGGCACCGGGCCGGTCATCCCCCGAGCATCACCGGCCGTACCCCGCCCGGCCTCACCCGGAGGGGGTGAGATGCGGGGTGCGCCTCAGCCGGCGGGCCCGCTGGCGGTGACCGGTCCCACGGTCAGGTTGCACGCCTGCAGGTGGCTGGGCTGGCGCAGCGGGCTGCGCTGTCCGGGTGGGTAGACCTGCACGGTGGCCGTCTTCCAGGCCGGGTCGCAGCCGGTGCCGGGGATGGTCGCGTCGACCGTCCGCACGACGAAGGCGCCCGCCTGGCCCGGTCGCACGAGCACGGCGCGGTACGCCTGGCCGGTGCGGGTCGCCGGGTGCTGGATGACCGCGCCGTCCGCCGACAGCAGGGCGAACCCGGGGTAGCCCCGCAGCGAGCACGGGTGGGCGCCGCCGTTGCGCAGGAAGAACGTGGCGTAGAAGCTGCCGGCGGTGCCCTCGACGTGGCCGGCGACCAGCCGCAGCTGTGCCGTGGTGCAGGCGCCCACGCCCGTCGGGGTCGCGGTGCCCGGTGCGCTGGTGGGGGAGCCCCCCATCGTGGAAGTGGGGGAGGACGAGGGCTGAGCGGCGGTCGTGCTGCTCGGTGACGGCGGGGCGGCCTGGGGCGTCGTGGTCGTGCCGCAGCCCGCCAGGGCGAGCAGGGCGGCGGCTCCGCTGAGGGCCAACGGTGGTCTGCGCATGGCGGCCGGCTCCTTTCGCCCCCGGGCCGATGGCGACCGGGTGGCTCGTGCGTCGCAGCCGCGGTCAGCGCCGGGAGGCGCAGGGCTGCTCACCCTTGAGACGTCCCGGAACCCTTCGCGGTTGGCGGCCCGGCGGGTCGGGACGCGGAAGGCCCCGGCCGCAGTGCGACCGGGGCCTTCTGGTGTGGTGTCCGGAGGGGGACTTGAACCCCCACGCCCGATAAAGGGCACTAGCACCTCAAGCTAGCGCGTCTGCCATTCCGCCACCCGGACGAGGGTGAGTGTCGGTGCGCCCTGCGGCGTTCCAACGGGTCGGAACGATAGCACGCACCGAGGGGCATCTCCGAACCCGCCACCCGGCCCCCGAATAGGGTGGAGCCCATGACCTCCAACGATGCTCGCGCTACGTCCGTCGCCCCCGAGGACGAGGTCGTGCGGATCTGCCAGGACCTCATCCGCATCGACTCGACCAACTACGGCGACGGCAGCGGGCCGGGGGAGCGCAAGGCCGCCGAGTACGTCATGGGCCAGCTCACCGAGGTGGGTCTGGACCCCCTGTACGTCGAGAGCGAGCCGGGCCGGGCGAGCGTCCTCGTGCGCGTGGCGGGGGAGGACCCGAGCCGTCCCGGCCTGGCGGTCCACGGCCACCTCGACGTGGTCCCGGCCAACGCCGCGGACTGGCAGGTGGACCCCTTCTCGGCCGAGGTGCGCGACGGCTGCGTGTGGGGTCGCGGCGCGGTCGACATGAAGGACATGGACGCGATGGTGCTGGCCAACCTGCGTCACCTCGCCCGGACCGGCACGAAGCCCCCGCGGGACCTGGTGTTCGCCTTCTTCGCCGACGAGGAGGCCGGCGGGGTCAAGGGCAGCCACTGGGTCGTCGACCACCACCCGGAGGTCTTCGAGGGGGTCTCCGAGGCGATCAGCGAGGTCGGCGGCTACAGCGTCACCTTCCCGGCGAAGGGCACCGGCGAGCCGACCCGCGCCTACCTGCTGCAGACCGCGGAGAAGGGCATCGCCTGGCTGCGGCTGCGCGCCCACGGCCGGGCCGGCCACGGCTCGGTGCCCAACGGCGAGAACGCCGTGGTGCGGCTGGCGGAGGCGATCGCCCGCATCGACGCGCACGTCTGGCCGCGGGAGTACATCGCGTCGGTCCGCGCCCTGCTCGACGGCCTCAGCGAGCTCACCGGCACGCCGTATGACGACCGGTCGCCCGAGGAGCTGCTCGTCCACCTCGGCGGGGCCCGGGGCTTCGTCCAGGGCACGCTGCAGGACACGGCGAACTTCACCATGCTCGACGGGGGCTACAAGCACAACGTCATCCCGCAGAGCGCCACGGCCTCGCTGGACTGCCGCTTCCTGCCCGGCCACGAGGATGACCTGATGTCGGTCATCCGCGAGCTCGCCGGTGAGCACGTCGAGGTGGAGGTCGTGCACCGGGACATCGCCCTGGACGCGCCGTTCGAGGGGGCGTTGGTCGACCGGATGAAGCAGGCGCTGCTCGCCGAGGACCCGGGCGCGGCGATCCTGCCGTACTGCCTCTCGGGCGGGACGGACAACAAGGCCCTGAGCCGTCTGGGCATCACCGGATACGGGTTCGCGCCGCTGCGGCTGCCGGCCGACCTCGACTTCGCCCCGATGTTCCACGGCATCGACGAGCGCGTGCCCCTGGACTCGCTGCGCTTCGGGACGCGTGTCCTGCAACGGCTGCTGGCTGACTGCTGAGTCGTCACTGCGGGTGACGGCCCGCATCACCCTGTGGGGTACGTCACGTGACGTACCCACGCGTCGTTGTCCCCAGCACCGGACGTCCGCGCGCAGAGCGCGGCCAACGCAGGAAAAGGGGGATGGACACGATGAGTCGTCGTCTGAACAACACCGTGCTCCGCGGCGCCGCGGCAGTGGTCCTGGCGGGTGGGGCAGCACTCGCCCTGGCGGGAGGTGCCCGGGCGGACGGGCTGCCGCTGCCTCTGCCATCGACACCGTCGCTACCGGCACCTGCCCCGTCCTCGTCGACGTCGCTGCTGCCGGCCAGGGTCGACCTCAACCTGCCCGTCCTGAAGCAGGCACCCCAGCCGCCGGCCTCGCCGCTGCCGCCGGTGAGCGCGGCCCCGGCGCCCGCCCCGCTCGTGGACGGGCTCACGCAGGCCAGCACCGGGGTCAAGGGCGCGCTCGACCAGGTGGGCCAGGCGACCGCGGGCACGCCGCTGTCGCTGCTCAACACCAGCGGCGCAGCGGCCAGGCTCGCGGCGGTGACCGTCGACGCCGACCCGCTGGCCACGGCCTGCGTCCAGGCCACCGGCACCGGCACGGGCCTGGCCAACGTCGACCTGACCGCCCTCGGCGCCGACGTGGGCACCCCGGTGCAGCAGACGCTGCCCGGTGTCGTGAACGCCTGCCCGGCCGGCACGGGCGCAGGCACCGGCAACGGCACGCCCGGGACCGGCACCGACACGCTGGCCACCGCAGGCGCCACTGCCGGCAGCCTCGTGGGCGCCTGCGCCCGGCTGACCACCTCGGTGGTCCCCGTCGAGAGTACCGTGGTGGTGCTCGACCAGGACTTGGTCACCTCGCTGACCAAGGCGGGCCTGCCGCTCGACCAGCTGGTCGTGCCCTGCCCCACCGACGGCAACGGCGGTGGCGGGTCCGGCGGTGGCACCGGTGGGACAGGCGGTGACAGCGGTGGCTCCGGCGGCGCGTCCGGCAGCGCCGGCACGGGCACCGGCGGCTCGAGCTCGGCCGCCAGCGACGTCCCCTCACTCGGGGGCAGCCTGCCCTTCACCGGAGCTCAGGTCTCGCTCTTCCTGGTGCTGGCCTCGGCACTGCTGGCCTCGGGCGCGACGCTGGTCGCCCGGGCGCGCCGAGCCGGCACGGCTGCGGTGCGACTGGTCTGAGCCGTACCGGATGACGCCACCGGGTGGCCCTCCGTGGGGGAGGGGCCACCCGGTGCGCTGTGTCAGGGCGAGACTCGGAGGGGTCGGCTCCCGGCCCGCCGTGGCGTCTAGGCGGTGCGCTGGGCCCGGATGATGCGACGGCGCAGCCACGCCCGCCGCGCGCCGCCGAAGTAGAGGCGCATCCGGGACAGCTCCCAGTGGCCGTACTCGGCGTGCTCGGTGATGACACGACGGACGTCCCCGCGGGACATGTCGCGGGGGAAGCTCAGGACGCGCCACTCGTACTCGACCACCCTGCCCATTCTGGCCCAGAACCCGCTACCTTCAAGGCATGACCGCCGATCCGCGCGCCGCCCTTGCCACGTTCGTGGCTGCCCTCGAGCGCCATCTGGAGGCCTCCGCCTCGCGGCGGGGTGAGAATGACCCGACGGTGGTCGCGGCCTACCAGGACCTGGCGGACGCCTTCGACGACTACGACGACGCCCTCCTCGACGCCTACGGCGAGGTGACCCCGCTGGAGATCTACAGCGGGCCCTTCGATGACGAGGACCTCGACGAGGACGACGACGAGCTCGACGACCACGACGACGAGGACGGCGACGGCGGGGTCTACCTCGGCCTGGACGACTCCGACTACGAGGAGACGCCGGCGCGCTGAGCCGGCGGGCTCAGCAGGACACGTCGTCGAGCGCCTGGACGAGCTCCGGCGGCAGCGACAGCGACTCGCTGGCCAGCGCCGTGCGCAGCTGCTGCAGCGTGCGTGCCCCGACGACCGGTGCCACGACGCCGGGCCGGTCCCGCACCCACGCCAGGGCCACCTCGGCCGGGGACACCTCCAGCCCGCGCGCCGCGATGACCAAGGCGTCGACCACCTGTGCGGTGCGTTCGCCCAGGAACCGGCTGGTGAATCCGGGGTAGTCGCGTGAGGCCGCGCGCGAGTCCGCCGGTATGCCGTGGCGGTACTTGCCGGTCAGCACGCCCCGGGCCAGCGGGGACCACGGCATGAGGCCGAGACCGAGCGCCTCGGCGGCCGGAGCCACCTCGTCCTCGACCCTGCGGCTCAGCAGGGAGTACTCGACCTCGTTGGCCACCAACGGGATCGAGCGCGCAGACATCAGCGTGGCCGCGTGGGCGCTCTGCCACCCGGAGTAGTTGGAGACGCCCACGTAGCGGGCGCGACCGCTGGTGACGGCCCACTCCAGTGCCGACAGCGTCTCCTCGAGCGGGGTGTCCGGGCTCCAGGTGTGGACCAGCCACAGGTCGACGTAGTGGGTGCCGAGCCGCTCCAGTGAGGTGTCCAGCTGGTTCATCAGGGCCCGGCGGGAGGTGTCCACGACCCGGTCGCCCGAGCGCCGGGAGATGCCCGCCTTGGTGCAGATCGCGAGGTCCTCGCGCTCGACCAGGTCGCCCAGGAAGCTGCCCAGGGCCTGCTCACTGAGCCCATCGGCATACCCGTGGGCGGTGTCGACGAGGTCTCCGCCGGCGTCGAGGAACGCCGCCAGCTGGTCGCGGGCCTCGTCCGGGGCCGTCTCGCGGCCCCACGTCATCGTGCCGAGCGCCAGGCGCGACACCGACAACCCCGACCGGCCCATCCTCCTGTGGTGCATGTCTCGGACTGTATCGACGCCGCCCCCTCCCCACGGTGGAGCCCCGCCGATAGCCTCCCGGCCATGAAACTCGGTCTGAACCTTGGCTACTGGGGCGCCGGCAACGACGCGGACAACATCGCACTCGCCAAGGAGGCGGACCGGCTGGGCTACTCGGTGGCCTGGGTGGCCGAGGCCTACGGCTCGGACACGCCCACGGTGCTGGCGTGGGTGGGAGCACAGACCGAGCGGATCGACCTCGGCGCCGCGGTGATGCAGATCCCGGCGCGCACGCCGGCGATGACCGCGATGACGGCCGCGACGCTGGACACCCTCTCCGGTGGCCGGTTCCGGCTCGGCCTGGGTGTGTCCGGCCCCCAGGTGAGCGAGGGGTGGCACGGCGTGCGCTTCGAGGCCCCGCTGGGTCGCACCCGCGAGTACGTCGACATCGTGCGGATGGCCCTGCGGCGCGAGACGGTGCGCTACGACGGCAAGCACTACACGCTGCCGCTGCCGGACGGCCCCGGCAAGGCCCTGAAGCTGACCGTGCACCCGGTCCGTGAGCAGATCCCGGTCTACCTGGCGGCGGTCGGGCCGAAGAACCTCGAGCTGGCCGGCGAGATCGCCGACGGCTGGCTGGCCATCTTCTTCAGCCCGGAGAACGCCAAGGAGCTGCTCGAGCCGCTGCGCGCCGGCGCGGCGAAGGCGGGCAAGGGCACCGAGGCCGACCCGTTGGCCGGCTACGACATCGTGCCCACCGTGCCGGTGGTGCTCGGCGACGACCTCGAGGCGGCCGCGGAGCCGCTGCGGCACTACACGGCGCTGTACATCGGCGGCATGGGCTCGCGGGAGAAGAACTTCTACAACCAGCTCGCCGTGCGGATGGGCTACGAGGAGGCGGCCGCGAATGTGCAGGACCTGTACCTCGCGCGGCAGCACCGGGACGCCGCGGCGGCGGTGCCGCTCGAGCTGATCGACCGGACCGCGTTGATCGGCCCGCGTGACCGGGTCAGGGATCGCCTCGTACGCTACGCCGAGGCCGGCGTGTCGACCCTGACGATCTCGCCGTTCGCCGGCTCCCTCCAGGAGCGGGTGCACGTGGTGCGAACCATGGCCGAGCTCATCGGCGAGACCGGCCTCGCCGAGTAGACCACCGACCGACGCGAAAGTGGCCCCGTGGAGCACCTGACCTACCTCGACTCACTCGTCCTCGGCATCGTGGAGGGGCTCACCGAGTTCCTCCCGGTGTCCTCGACCGGGCACCTGACCATCGCCGAGAAGATGCTCGGCCTCAACGTGGACGACAAGGCCGTCACGGCCTACACGGCGATCATCCAGATGGGTGCGATCCTGGCGACGTTCCTCTACTTCGCCAAGGACATCGCCCGGCTGCTCGGCGCGTGGTTCGGCGGGCTGCGCAACCCGCGCATGCGCGACGACCACGACTACCGGCTGGCCTGGGCCGTCATCGTCGGCTCGCTGCCGGTGGGCGTCGTGGGCTTCTTCGCGAAGGACCTCATCACCGGTGCGCTGCGCAGCCTGTGGGTCGTCGCCGTGGCCCTGATCCTGTGGAGCGGTGTCATGTTCGTGGCCGAGGTGCGCAACAAGGAGCTCGCGCGCCAGGGCTACCACCGCGGCGAGGGGTCGATCACGATGCGCGACGGCGTCATCATCGGCATCGTGCAGTGCTTCGCCCTCATCCCGGGCGTCTCCCGCTCCGGTGCGACGATCTCGGCGGGCCTGCTGCGCGGCATCGACCGCGTCACGGCCACCCGGCTGTCCTTCTTCATGGCCATCCCGGCGCTGACCGCGGCCGGCCTGTTCGAGCTCAAGGACGTCGACCCCAAGGTGGTCGGCATCGGACAGCTCCTCGTCGGGATCGTCGTCTCGTTCGTCGTGGCCTACGCCTCGATCGCGTGGCTGCTGCGCTACGTCTCGGGCCACCGCATCACGACGTTCGTCTGGTACCGCATCTTCCTCGGCGCCGCGCTGATCGTGATCCTGGCGGCGGGGCTGCTCAGCGCCACTTGAGCCGGCGGGACATGACGAGGGCCGCCTTGCGGGGCGGCCCTCGTCATGTCGGTGCCCAGGGCCGGCCGGCTCAGAGCCAGCCGGACCGGCGGAACGCGCGGTACAGGCCGAGGCAGGCCACGGCCATGACGCCGAGCACGATGAAATAGCCGTAGTGGTAGTGCAGCTCGGGCATGTTGTCGAAGTTCATCCCGTAGATGCCGGCGATCATCGTGGGGACCGCGGCCATGGCGACCCAGGCCGAGATGCGCCGCATGTCGTCGTTCTGCTGGACCGAGATCTGGGCCAGGTGGGCGTTGAGCACGTCGGTGAGCAGCCGGTCGTAGGACTCCGCGTGGTCGTTGACCCGCAGCAGGTGGTCGGAGATGTCGCGGAAGAAGGGCCGGGCCTCGTCCTTCATCCCGGGCAGCTCCTCGTCCTCGGCGAGACGACGCAGCGGCTCGGCCAGCGGCACGCTGGCGCGCTTGAACTCCAGCACCTCGCGCTTGAGGTTGTAGATGCTCGGGGCGTGCACCTCGCGGGAGCCGGAGAACACCTGGCGCTCGATCCGGTCGAGGTCCTCCTCGAGCTCGGTGTCGATGACCGTGTAGTTGTCGACGATCGAGTCGATCACCGAGTAGGCCACCGCCAGCGGTCCGTGCTCGAGGTGCTCGGGGGAGTGCTCAAGCCCGGACCGGACCCCGGCCAGCGGGTTGGCCTCGCCGCGACGGACGGTGACCACGAACTGGTCGCCCACGAAGAGCATGACCTCGCCGGTCTCGATGTCGGAGGTGGCCTCGACGTAGCGCAGGGTCTTCAGCACGATGAACAGCGACCCGTCGTAGACCTCGAGCTTGGGGCGCTGGTTGCCCTTGACGGCGTCCTCGACCGCGAGGGGGTGCAGCTGCAGCTCGTCGTTGACGAGGGCGAACTCGGCGTCGGTGGGGTCCTTCAGGCCGATCCAGATGAAGCCCTCGCCGCGCCGTCGCAGCAGCTCCAGCTCGTCGCTGAGGTCTCCACAGTGCATGCGTTTGCCGTCCCGGTAGACGGCCTGGTCCACGATCACGAGGTAATGTCACCACGCTTTGCGCACCGAGGCGAACACCCGGCATACAGTGGCGTGCGTGCCGATCTGCCTCCTCGTCCGCCACGGGCGCACCACTGCGAATGCGAGCGGGACCCTGGCCGGCTGGACGCCCGGGGTGGGGCTGGACGACGTCGGGAGGCAGCAGGCCCGTGACCTCGCCCTGCGGCTGCGCGAGGTGCCGGTCGTGCGCCTGGTCAGCAGCCCGTTGCAGCGCTGCCAGGAGACCGCCAAGGAGCTGCTCGAGGTCATGGACGGGGTGGCCCTGGACGTCGAGGACGCCCTGGGCGAGTGCCGTTACGGGGCGTGGACCGGGGGCCGGCTGCAGGACCTGGCCCAGGAGCCGCTGTGGCGGGTGGTCCAGGACCAGCCCAGCGCGGCGCGCTTCCCCGATGGCGAGGAGTTCCCGGGGGAGTCCATCGCCCAGATGCAGCACCGCGCGGTGGAGGCCGTGCGTGCCGTGGACGCCGCCGTGGAGCAGGCGCACGGCCCGGATGCGTTGTGGCTGTTGGTGTCCCACGGTGACGTGATCAAGTCGGTCCTGGCCGACGCCGCGGGCACGCACCTCGACCACTTCCAGCGGATCGTCGTGGACCCGGCCTCGCTGTCGGTGGTGCGCTACACCGCGCGCCGGCCGTTCGTCCTGCGGGTCAATGACGCCGGCGCCGACCTGCGCTCGATCGTCCCGCCCCCGCGACCGGAGAGTGCCGACGACGAGGACCGGCCCGACACGACGGGAGACGCCGCCGTCGGCGGTGGCGCGGGCGGCGCGGACTAGGCTCGAGCCATGCCGGTGATCGACTTCGACCCGCCCGACCGCTTCGTCGCGGGCACCGTGGGCCCGCCCGGGCAGCGCACCTTCTTCCTCCAGGCCAGCTCGGGGCGTCGCCTCGTCAGCGTCTCGCTGGAGAAGCAGCAGGTGAGCCTGCTCGCCGACCGCATCAACGACCTGCTCGACGACTTCGCCGGGGGATCGGCCACCGAGGCCGTCGCGGCCGAGGTCGAGGACAACGCCCCGCTGGACACCCCGATCGAGGACGAGTTCCGCGTCGGCAGCATGAGCCTGGCCTGGGACGCCGGGCGCGAGGTCGTCATCCTCGAGTGCCACGACAACGACGAGCCGGTCGAGGTCGACGAGGAGGGGGACATCGTCGCGCCTCCCGGCCCGGAGGGCGAGGAGCCGACCATGCTGCGGGTCGCGATCGCGCCGGCCGCCGCCCGGGCGTTCGCCCGTCGCTGCGCCTCCCTGGTCGCGGCCGGCCGCCCGCCGTGCCCGTTCTGCGGTGGCCCGCTCGACCTGACCGGCCACATCTGCCCTCGCGCGAACGGCTACAAGCGCTGAGCGCTGAGCTGACGCCACCGAGCACCGCGGACGAGGTGTCCGCGGTGCTCGAGCTGCTCACCCTCGGCGAGATCGAGGTGCAGGGCCGGCTCGTCGACGCCTCCAACCTCGCGCTGCTGACGACCGTCGAGCACGCGGGTCGGACCGCGCACGCGATGTACAAGCCCGTCCGGGGCGAGCGGCCGCTGTGGGACTTCCCCGAGGGGACGCTCGCCGGCCGGGAGACGGCCGCCTGGGTGGTCTCCGAGGCCGGCGGCTGGGGCGTCGTCCCGCCCACCGTGCTGCGCGAGGGGCCGCTGGGGCCGGGCTCGGTGCAGCTGTGGATCGGCCCGGCGGAGGAGGACGTGGACCTCTCGGCGCAGGAGGTCCTCATCGACGTCGTCCCGAGGTCGCGGGTGCGCCCGGGGTGGCTGCCGGTGTTCGAGGGCGAGTCGCACCGGGGTGAGCCCGTGGTCGTGGTGCACGCCGACCGCCCGGACCTGGCCAGCACTGCCGTCCTGGACGCCGTGATCAACAACGCCGACCGCAAGGGCTCGCACCTGCGGCTGGAGGCCGGGAGCCTCTGGGGCTTCGACCACGGCGTCAGCTTCAACGTCGAGCCCAAGCTCCGCACCGTGCTGTGGGGGTGGATGGGCCAGCCCCTGCCGGAGCGCGACCTGGAGCGGCTGGGGCGCCTGTCGGCCGAGCTGGCCGACGAGTCCTCCGCGGTGCGCACCGCCCTGGCGCCGCTGCTCACCGCCGAGGAGGTCGAGGCGCTGCGGGCGCGGGTGAGCCGGCTCCTCGGGCGTGGCCGCTTCCCCCGCCCCGGTGGCGGTTGGCCGGCCGTCCCGTGGCCACCGCTGTGAGTGCCGCCGGTTAGGCTTCGCGGGTGATCTCCTGGCCGATGCCCTCCCTGCCCGCGATCCCCGGCACGGGCCTGCCCGTGCGCGTGTTCGACACCGCCGCGGGCGTGGTGCGCCCCCTGACCCCTGGGCCCGTGGCGCGGATGTACGTCTGCGGCATCACGCCCTACGACGCGACCCACATCGGCCACGCGGCGACCTACGTCACCTTCGACCTGCTCGGCCGTGCGCTGCGCGACGCGGGGCACCAGGTCGTCTACGTCCAGAACGTCACCGACATCGACGAGCCGCTGCTCGAGCGCGCCGAGCGTGACGGGGTCGACTGGCGCGAGCTGGCCGAGCAGGAGACCGCGCTGTTCCGCGAGGACCTCACCGCCCTGGAGGTCATCCCCCCGGACCACTTCGTCGGTGCGGTGGAGAGCATCCCCGCCGTGGTGGAGTCGGTGAGCAAGCTGCTCGTCGACGGCACGGCATACCGCGTGCCGGTGCCCGACGGCGAGGGTGAGCCGGGGGCGAGCGACGTCTACTTCGACCTGTCCACCCAGCCCGGCTTCGGCCAGGTGTCGTCCTGGGACCGCGAGCAGATGATGGCCGTCTTCGCCGACCGGGGTGGCGACCCCGACCGGGCGGGCAAGCGCGACGCCCTCGACCCGCTGCTGTGGCGGGCCGCCCGCGCGGGTGAGCCGTCCTGGGAGGGCGGCGACCTCGGTGACGGCCGCCCGGGCTGGCACATCGAGTGCACCACGATCGCCCTCGAGCACCTCGGCATGAGCTTCGACGTGCAGGGTGGCGGCACCGACCTGGTCTTCCCGCACCACGAGATGTCGGCCGTGCAGGCCAGCGGGCTCACCGGCACCGAGCCGTTCGCGCGCGCGTACGTGCACCAGGCGATGGTCGGGCTGCACGGCGAGAAGATGAGCAAGTCGCGGGGCAACCTGGTGTTCGTCTCCGCACTGCGGGCCGAGGGCGTCGACCCGATGGCCATCCGTCTCGCCCTCGTCGCGCACCACTATCGCACCGGGTGGGAGTGGTCCGACGCGGTGCTCGCCGAGGCGCAGGAGCGGCTGGCCACGTGGCGGGAGGCGTTGTCCGTCAACGCCGGCCCCGACGCGACGGCGACCATCGAGCGCATCCGCGAGTGCCTCGCCGACGACCTCGACGGCCCCGGTGCGGTGGCGGCGGTCGACCGCTGGGCCCGGGAGTCGCTGACCCGCGGGAGCGAGGACCCGGCCGCGCCCGGCCTCGTGGCACGCGCCCTTGACGCCCTGCTCGGCATCCGCGTCTGACGCGGGTCGCACCCTCCTGACGACGAAGGCCCCGCGGTGACTGCGGGGCCTTCGTCGTGCCGGGTCAGCGGACGTGGATGGTCACGGTGGAGCTGGTCGCACCGGCGTGGTCGGAGTCGGCGTTCTTGACCACGCGCAGGACGTACGCCGCGCGGGCCCTGGGTTTCCAGGTCACCGTGTAGGTGCTCGCGGACGTCAACGTTGCGTGGTTCACCGTGGTCCACCGACCGCTGCCGAGGTAGCGCTGGAGGTAGACGTACTGCCGGTAGTGGTTCGGGGTCACCGTGCCGGACAGGGTCACCGTGCCGCCGAGCCGGAACGACGTGGAGCTGGCCCTGGCCGACACCGTCGGAGCCACGTAGATCGTGGTGCTGGCCCAGCTGTGCGCCCAGGGGGCGCTGTCGTCGAACTTCACGAGGTAGTCCTCGTTGCCGTAGGGGCTGAGCCCCGCGAACGCATAGCTGCCCTGGCCGGCCGTCGTCGTGACCCGGATGGCGTTTCCCCAGACGGCTGAGCCGTGAGGCTTCTGGTACAGCCAGATGGCCTGCCCGTTGATCCAGCTCGACGTCCCGGCCACGGTGAGCGCCCCGGACAGCGTCCCGCTGTGCGCGTAGGAGATCGTGATCGGCTTCGTCAGGGACAGCGTGGTCGGGTTGCACGTGTAGACCTTGACGTCGTCGACGTACCAGCCGTAGCTGCCCCAGGACAGGCTCGAGGCACCGATCACGAAGCGGACCCGGACCGACCTGCCGGCCAGGCTGCTCAGGTCCAGCCGGCTCGCGGTGTAGCCCTTGCTCGTGCCGACGAACGCGTCCTGGCCCGCCAGGGGGCTGTCGCTGCCGTCGACGGTGCCGGTGTAGCCGTTGACGTCGATCAACGGCCCGGCGTCCTGCCAGTGGGTGTCGTCTGCGGTGGTGGTGTACTCGACGCGCCCACCGTCACCGTAGAGGTGGCCCACGGGGTTGCCGTTGTCGTCGGTCCCGTCGAACTCGTCGAAGCCGTAGGCGTGGGCGAACCACAGGTAGGTGCCGACCCCGGGCACGATGGCGGTCGAGGTCCGCATCGCCACACTGAGCGTGGCCGGGGTGACCCCGTCACCCGGTGGGTCGTCACCCCACATGTTGTGGTGGCCGGTGTGCGGGAAGGCAGCGCCGTCAGGGGTGTTCGCGTCGGGGGCATTGACGAACCAGGTGCCCGAGTGCTGCGTGGCCGAGGTCGAGGCCACCTGCCACTGGGCGGAGGAGGCAGTCGGGTCCTCGAAGCCGTCGGACCACGACACGGTCGGGGTGCCGCCGTTGGTGCACATCGGCGCCATGGGCCGTGCGCCGGCTCCCGGCTTGGTGGGCGTCTTGTCCATCTCCGTGGCGTCGACAGCGTGCTGGACTGCGATGCAGTCGGCGCTGCGGAAGGTGTACGTGCCCTGCGGTCGGGGGATCGGTCCGACTGCCACCAGCGCGTTGCAGGCCTGCGGCAGCAGGTTATACAGGTCGGCGTAGTTGGCAGATGGCGTCATCATCCGCTCGACCGTGTAGTAGAGGTTCGCGACCTTCTCCAGCACCTCGGAACGGACAGCGTCCGGCTGGGTCAGGTCACGTCCCTCGTTGTCGGTCATGCCGGTGAAGGACGCGCCGTTGAAGGTGTTGGGGACCTTCGTCTCGAGGTGGGTGCCCTCCGTGATGAGGTAGGCCGCCTTGTTGCCGACGCTGCTGTTCTCGTGGACACCCCCGGCGTCGAAGAGGCCGTGCGCGTCCGTCCCCGGCTCCCACAACGTGCTGGTCATGGTGTCCGGCATCTGGTACTCGGTGGGGTCCTTCATGCTCCGGATCGCTCCGCCAGGCATGTCCTCACCGAGCTGCCAGTTGCTGCTCGCACCCTCGAGCGCGTTCTCGGACGTCTGCTGGACGAGCTCGCCCATCACGTCGGACATGGACTCGTTGATGGCGCCGGACTGGAAGTAGTAGAGGAGTCCGGAGGTGTACTGCGTGAGGCCATGGCTCAGCTCGTGGGCCACGACGTCTTCGGACTGGGCGAAGCCATCTCCGAACACCGCCTGGGTGCTGTTCCAGTAGGCATTGCCCCAGGGGCAGTCGTCCGTGGCAGCGCCGGAGCAGTAGCGCACGCTGGCTGTCATGGGCAGTGCGTGGTCATCGACGCTCGTGCGACCCAGCACCCTGGAGTAGAAGTCCCAGGTGTCCTGGGCGAACGCGTAGGCGTCCTTCGCATCCATGGAGATCCCCGGGTCCGTGGGTGCGACCACGGGAGCCCCCGACTGCGGACAGGTGTCGAGGGTCGTGCGCGTGTTGGCGAAGTCGCACACCTGGCCGGAGAACGTGCTGTCCGCGCGGTCGACCTCGCTGAAGTGCAGGACCACGGCGCCGCGGACGGCGTCGACCAGCACCAGCTCACGGACGTCCGGGCGCCCGGCGGCCGTGACCTCGGTGCGCCAGACCAGCGCCTGCGTGCGCTGACCGGGCGTCCCGAGCAGCCTCGAGTCGTAGACGGCCAGCTCGGGACGGCTCGCGCGCACGGCCGAAGCCGGGACCCGGTAGGCGCGCACGGGGACTCGGGCTGCCACCCGGGCCGCCACGGTCGCGCTGACTCGCGGCGTGGTGTCCACGGTCGTGTCCGAGGTGGTCGCCGAGTAGGCGGACAGCTGGTGGCTGCGGTCCAGCGAGACGGTGACCTCGCCGCCCAGGACCGGCACCCCACCGGACGTCTGCTGGTAGTGCACCGTGCTGCCCCAGGGCTGGTCGAGGACCTCGGGGGAGCGGACCGCCGGCTCGCCGACACCGGTCAGCGGGGCGAGGTGGCGCAGGTATGCGCGGGCCGCCGCGTCCGCGGAGCCCGTCGCCGGCACGTCGGAGGGGCGCGTGACCACGCGCGCCTTCCCGGCGCCGACGAAGGTGACCCGACCGCTGCCCTGGTCGTGCGCGATACGGGCCTGTCCGCGGGTGCGCGAGAGGAGCTCGCGCACGAGGGCGGAGCGGTTGTCCCCGCTGCCTGCCCGGGCCGCCGGGCTGGCAGCGGCGAGGCCGGCTCCGGGCAGCAGCGCCAAGGCTGCGGCGACGACGGTGACAACGGTGGTGGAGCGGGTTGGACGGCGCCGGGCCACGTGGCACTTCCCCCTGTTTGGTGCGGTTGGGACGATGGTGGCAGATGGTGCGTGCCACAGGGGGTGAATTCGCACGTTTGACAGGGTCCGGCGCGTCCCGACGCACAGCTGCGGCGCCAGGGGCAACGGGCAAGGGCAGGCAACCAGGGCGAGCCGCCGCTCGCGGCAGGGCTCAGCCGGCCGGGGGCTCGTCCCCCCGCCGGCGCAGGTAGCGCTCGAACTCGCGGGCGATGGCTTCTCCGGAGGCCTCGGGCAGCTCGGCGGTGTCCTGGGCCTGCTCGAGGGACTGGACGTACTCCGCGACCTCGTCGTCGGACTCGGCGAGCTCGTCGACCCCGTGCTCCCAGGCCCGCGCCTGGTCGGACAGGTCACCGTGGGGGAGCGTGGTGTCGAGCAGCTCCTCGATCCGGGAGACCAGGCCGAGCGTGGCCTTGGGGGAGGGGGTGCCGCCGGCGTAGTGCGGCACGGCGGCCCACACGGACAGTGACGGCAGCCCGGCCTGGGTCGCGGCGTCGGCGAGGACGCCCACGATGCCGGTTGGGCCTTCGTACTTGCTCGGCTCGAGGTCGAAGCGGTGGATGACGTCCTCGTGGTCGGAGGTCACCGTGATCGGGATCGGGCGGGTGTGCGGCACGTCGGCCAGCAGCGCGCCGACGGTGATGAACGTGCCGACGCCCATCTGCTGGGCGAACTCGAGGAGCTCGATGGTGAAGCTGCGCCAGCGCGTCGAGGGCTCGATGCCCTGGACGAGGATCACGTCGCGGTCCATCGAGGTCGACGTCGCCAGGAGGATGCGGGTGGTCGGCCAGCTGATCCGGCGCTGGCCGTCCTCGAGGACCACGCGGGGCCGGTTGACCTGGAAGTCGTAGTAGTCCTCGGGGTCGATCGCGGCGATCGGCTCGGCGTTCCAGACCTCGGCGAGGTGCTCGACGGCGGCCGTCGCGGCCTCCCCGGCGTCGTTCCAGCCCTCGAACGCGGCGATCATGACCGGGTCGCGCAGCTCCGGGACGTCCTCGAGCTCGATCACCGGTGGCCTCCTGTCGGTGCGCCTGCACCTGGTCGTGGCGTGCGCCACACGCAGTGTGTGGTCTGACCAGACTACGGAATGCCCCACCGGCGGGCATGCGGCCCGCCGATAGACTCTGGGCCGGTTCCCCGAGTGCGAAGGTCCACCACATTGAGCAGCCGCTCCGACCTCTTCCGCAAGGCCCTCTCCGAGCGCGTCCTCGTCGCCGACGGCGCCATGGGCACGATGCTCCAGGCCGCCGACCCGAGCCTCGAGGACTTCGAGGGCCACGAGGGGTGCAACGAGGTCCTCAACGTCACCCGCCCCGACATCGTGCGCAGCGTGCACGACGCCTACCTCGAGGTCGGTGTCGACGCGGTCGAGACCAACACCTTCGGGGCCAACCTGGGCAACCTCGGCGAGTACGACATCCAGGACCGCATCTACGAGCTGGCCGAGGCCGGTGCGCGGATCGCTGCCGAGGCCGTCGCCGCGTGGTCGACGCCGGAGCACCCGCGCTTCGCCATCGGCTCGGTGGGGCCGGGCACCAAGCTGCCCTCCCTGGGGCACGTCCCCTTCGCGACGCTGCGCGATGCGTATGCCGAGCAGGCGCGCGGGCTCGTCGACGGCGGCGCTGACGTCATCCTCATCGAGACCAGCCAGGACCTGCTGCAGGCCAAGGCCGCGGTCATCGGCGCCAAGCGGGCGCTCAGGGCCGCCGGCGAGGACCTGCCGGTCATCGTGCAGGTCACCGTCGAGACGACCGGCACGATGCTCATGGGCTCCGAGATCGGCGCGGCGCTGACCGCCCTCGAGCCGTTGGGGATCGACGCGATCGGCCTCAACTGCGCCACCGGCCCGGCCGAGATGAGCGAGCACCTGCGCCACCTGGCCAAGCACGCCCGCATCCCCGTCACCTGCATGCCCAACGCGGGCCTGCCGATGCTGACCAAGGAGGGCGCGGCCTACCCGCTCACGCCCCAGGAGCTGGCGGCGGCGCACGAGCAGTTCACCGCGGAGTTCGGTCTGGCCCTGGTGGGCGGCTGCTGCGGCACCACGCCGGCGCACCTCGAGCAGGTCGTCAAGGCCGTCGGTGGGCAGGCGGTCGCGCCGCGTCGACCGCGCCCGGAGCCGGGCGTGGCCTCGCTCTACCAGGCGGTGCCGTTCCGCCAGGACGCGTCGTTCCTGTCCATCGGTGAGCGCACGAACGCCAATGGTTCCAAGGCTTTCCGCGAGGCCATGCTCGACCAGCGCTGGGACGAGTGCGTCGAGATCGCCCGGGAGCAGACCCGCGACGGCGCGCACCTCCTCGACGTCTGCGTCGACTACGTCGGTCGCGACGGCGTCGACGACATGCGCTCGGTGGTCAGCCGGCTGGCGACGTCCTCGACGCTGCCGCTGGTGCTCGACTCCACCGAGCCGGCTGTCGTCGAGGCCGGCCTCGAGCTGCTCGGCGGGCGCGCGGTCGTCAACTCGGTGAACTACGAGGACGGCGACGGCGAGGACTCCCGGTTCCGCCGGATCATGCCGGTGGTGCGCGAGCACGGCGCCGCCGTGGTCGCCCTGACCATCGACGAGGACGGGCAGGCCCGCACCCGCGAGCACAAGGTCGCGGTGGCCACCCGGCTGATCGAGGCGCTCACGGGGGAGTGGGGGATGCAGGTCAGCGACATCATCGTCGACACCCTCACCTTCCCGATCGCCACCGGCCAGGAGGAAACCCGCCGCGACGCGGTCGAGACGATCGAGGCCATCCGCGAGATCAAGCGGCGCTATCCCGACGTGCAGACGACCCTCGGCGTCTCCAACGTCTCCTTCGGCCTGAAGCCCGCCGCGCGGGTGGTGCTCAACTCGGTCTTCCTGCACGAGTGCGTCAAGGCCGGCCTGGACTCGGCGATCGTGCACGCCGCCAAGATCATCCCGGTGGCGCGCATCCTGGAGGACCAGCGCGAGGTCGCCCTCGACCTGGTCCACGACCGGCGTCGCTGGGCGGGCGAGCCCGGCCAGAGCGAGCTGCTCTACGACCCGCTGGCGCGGCTGCTGGAGCTGTTCGAGGGCGTGGACTCGGCCTCCCTCAAGGCCTCCCGGGCCGACGCGCTGGCCGCGCTGCCGCTGGAGAAGCGCCTGGAGCAGCGGATCGTCGACGGCGAGCGGCAGGGCCTGGAGACCGACCTGCAGGCCGCCCTCGACAAGGGGCTGACCGCCCTCGACGTCATCAACGACAACCTGCTCGCCGGCATGCGCACGGTCGGTGAGCTGTTCGGCAAGGGCGAGATGCAGCTGCCGTTCGTGCTGCAGTCCGCCGAGGTGATGAAGGCCGCCGTGGCCTGGCTGGAGCCGCACATCGAGGGCTCCGCCGACGGAGGCCGGGAGGCCAAGGCCCGCATCGTGCTGGCCACGGTCAAGGGCGACGTCCACGACATCGGCAAGAACCTCGTCGACATCATCCTGAGCAACAACGGCTTCGACGTGGTCAACATCGGCATCAAGCAGCCGGTCTCGGAGATCATCCGGGCCGCCGAGGAGCACGACGCCGACGCGATCGGCATGAGCGGCCTGCTGGTGAAGTCCACCGTGGTCATGAAGGAGAACCTCGAGGAGCTCAACTCCCGCGGCCTGGCGGCGCGCTGGCCGGTGCTGCTCGGCGGGGCGGCCCTGACCCGGGCCTACGTCGAGAACGACCTCGCCGAGGTCTACGAGGGCCAGGTCCGCTACGCCCGCGACGCCTTCGAGGGGCTGCGCCTGATGGACGCCGTGGCGGCGGCCAAGACCAACCCGGAGCTGTCCGTCGAGGACACGCTGCCGGAGCTGCGCAAGCGCCGGGTCCGCCAGGTGGCGACACCGGAGAGCGACGACGCGGCCCTGGCCGACACGACGCGCTCGGACGTGGCGACCGACAACAGCATCCCCACGCCGCCCTTCTGGGGCACCCGGGTCGTCAAGGGGATCGCGCTGGCCGACTACGCGGCATACCTGGACGAGCGGGCGACGTTCCTGGGCCAGTGGGGCCTGAAGGGCTCGCGCGGCGAGGGCGGGCAGTCGTATGACGAGCTGGTCGAGACCGAGGGCCGGCCGCGGCTGCGCATGTGGCTGGACCGCGTCAAGACCGACAACCTGCTCGAGGCGGCCGTGGTCTACGGCTACTTCCCCTGCTACAGCGAGGGCAACGAGCTCGTCGTCCTGCACCACGAGGGCGAGCTCGAGGGCCAGGAGCGCGCGCGGTTCCGCTTCCCGCGCCAGCGCCGCGACCGGCGGCTGTGCCTGGCCGACTTCTTCCGCAGCAAGGAGGCGTGGGAGGCCGACGGGCAGCCCGACGTCATCGCCTTCCACCTGGTCACCATGGGCGCCAGGGTGGCGGAGGCGACCGCAGAGCTGTTCTCGCGCAACGCCTACCGCGACTACCTCGAGCTGCACGGCCTGTCGGTGCAGCTGACCGAGGCGCTGGCGGAGATGTGGCACGCGCGGGTGCGTGAGGAGCTCGGCTTCGGCACCGAGGACGACCCGGACCTCGTCGGGATCCTGCGCCAGGCCTACCGTGGGTCCCGCTACTCCTTCGGCTACCCGGCCTGCCCGGACCTCGAGGACCGGGCCACGCTCGTGGAGCTGCTCGACCCCTCGCGGATCGGCGTGAGCCTGTCCGAGGAGCTTCAGCTGCACCCCGAGCAGTCCACCGACGCGCTCGTCGTCCACCACCCGGAAGCCAAGTACTTCAACGCGACATGAGCCACTCCGCCGCTTCGCCCCTGCCCGCCGCCGTCCTGTGGGACATGGACGGCACCCTCGTCGACACCGAGCCCTACTGGATCGCCGAGGAGCACGCGCTCGTCGAGGCCCACGGCGGGGTGTGGACCGACGAGCACGCTCACCAGCTCGTCGGCAACGACCTCATGGTGTCCGCGGAGTACATCCGTGCGCACTCGCCGATCTCGTTGTCGCCGTTGGAGATCATCGAGGAGCTGCTCGCTGGCGTCGTGCACCGCGTCAAGGAGCACGTTCCCTGGCGCCCGGGGGCGCACGAGCTGCTGCACGGGCTGGTCGAGCACGGCGTGCCGTGTGCACTCGTGACGATGTCGTGGCGTTCCCTGGCCGACGTGTTCGTCGCGTCGGTGCCGGCGGGGACGTTCTCGGCGGTGATCACCGGCGACGAGGTGGCGCACGGCAAGCCCCATCCCGAGCCCTACCGCGCCGCGGCGCGGGCGCTCGGTGTCGACCTTGCCGACAGCATCGCGATCGAGGACTCACCGACCGGGGTGGCCTCGGCCGTGGCTGCCGGGGTGCGCACCATCGCGGTGCCGCACGTCGTGCCGGTGCCGATCCACCGCGGAGCGGTGCAGCTGCCGTCCCTGCGGGGCCTGACCCCGCCGGACCTCAACCGCCTCTTCCTCTGAGGCGCGTGCCGGGGGAGCGGACCGGCATACCGGCTCGTCCGTCCGCCCGGGGGCAGCAGGGGTGGCCATCGCGCCGGGACCGGCTGCTGGCACGGGTGAGACAGGCTGGCGACCCGTCCTGTGGCCGCACGCCCGGGATGTGCCCCGGCAACCCCTGATCCGCACGCGGGGCTCGATGACCAGAACCGGGGTCGCGTGTTCGCGGACTCTCAGATAACGGGCCCCACGCAAGAGGCCCGCCGCGCCCGCCCAGGGAAGGGGAGGGGCGCCAGGCACAGGCGCTCAGGAGGGAAGGGCCCGCTCACTCGGTGGAGACGGGTATGCCGCGTCGCAGCTGCTCCAGCCGCGACGGCAGGGGCTGCCAGTCGGGCGTGCCGGCGAAGTCCACGTTGAGCTCGTCGACGGCCCGCTCGTAGGCCCGGCGCAGCCCGCGGCTCTGCAGCGGCATCCCGGCCGGCCGGGGCACCGAACGACCGGTGGAGGTCTCGACGTGGTTGCCGCGGACCGACACCCACAGCGCCGTCATGGTGCCCTCGAGACGGCCGACGATCAGGTCGCGCTCCTCCAGCCAGCGCCGCAGGGCCACGCGGGTCCCGGGGGTCAGGGCCACCTGGTCCAGTGCCGGCTCGTTGACCCGCAGGGCCTGGGGCCGCCGGTGGAACCGCACCGAGGACAGGTCCGGGGCCAGGTCGTCCACGCGCATCGCGCAGAGCTCACCGGCGCGGGCACCGGTGTCCAGGACCAGGCCCACCATCGCCAGCAGGCGGACCCGGCCGGGCGTCGTGCGCGGGTCCCTCGACACGGCGTCCAGGTGCGCCCACACCCGCTGCTGCTGCCGCTCCGGGACGGTGTCCTTGAGGTCCGGCGGCACAGGCCGGGCCAGGTCCGGCAGGGCGACGCCCAGCTCCGCCGCCAGCAGGGCCAGGCAGTCGAGGCGCACGCGCTCCGAGGCGGGGGAGGGCGTGGTCCGCCGGTAGGGCGCCACCCGCAGGGCACCCTCGCGGGCCAGCGTCAGGTAGCCCTGCAGGGCCGGTGCGGAGAACAGGGACCGGATGTCAGGGGGGAGGTCCCCGAAGTCCTCGTGCTCGAGGGCGCGGCGCAGCTCACCGACCACCCACCGGACCTGGCGGGACCGGGCTGCGCTCGTGGCGGGCCGGGTGGAGATGTGCTCGGCAGCAGCATCGAGGCGGGCAACCAGGCGGTCGACGGCGGATGGCATGGTCAAACGATATCCAGATAACGGGCCCCCGGCGAGCGCAACTCGCCGGGGGAACAAACCGGGGCCACCAACAGCAGCCCGGACGACGGGGGCGCCGCGCGGCGGGTGGACGTGCACGGTCCGTCGGACCCTCGAAGGGGACGTCGGACGGTGCCGTCACTCCTCGGTGGGGCTGACCGCCGCCGACGCGCGCGGGTCGAGGGCGAGCACCGTCGCACCCTCGGGCAGCGGCGGGGGAGTGCCACCCCACGCCGGGCACAGCTGGCGGTGCTCGCACCAGTCACACAACCGCGACTTGTTGGGCCGCCAGTCGCCGGTCGAGGCCGCCCGCTCGATGGCCTGCCACAGCGCCTTGAGCTTGCGCTCGGTGGCGAGCAGGTCGGTCTCGTCGGGGGAGTAGCGCACGATCTCGGAGTTGCCCAGGTAGACCAGCTGCAGCAGCCTCGGCACCTCGCCCCGCAGCCGCCACAGGACCAGGGCGTAGAACTTCATCTGGAACAACGCCTTGGCCTCGAACAGCTCGGAGGGCGAGCGTCCCGTCTTGTAGTCGACCACGCGGACCTCCCCGGTCGGTGCGACGTCCAGCCGGTCGACGTAGCCGCGGAGGGTGAGCCCGTCGAGCTCGGTCTCGACGTAGAGCTCGCGCTCGGCCGGCTCCAGCCGTGTGGGGTCCTCCAGGGTGAACCACCGCTCGATGAGGGCCACCGACTCCTGGAACCAGGCCGCGAGCGCATCGGGTGAGGTCCCGTCCACCAGCGAGGCCAGGTCGGGCTCGGCCGCAACGAGTGCCTCCCACTGCGGGGCGACCAGGCCGGCGGCGGCGGCCAGGGTCCGCTCGGGGGCGGGCAGGTCGAAGAGCCGCTCCAGCACCGAGTGGACCAGCGTGCCGCGCGCCGCGGCCGCGCTCGGCGGCTCGGGCAGCTTGTCGATGACCCGGAAGCGGTAGAGCAACGGGCACTGCATGAAGTCCGAGGCGCGGCTCGGGGACAACGCGGCAACCATGCGGTGCACTGTAGGGCGCACGGCCGACACATCGGCGACAGCCCGGCGGCCCGAGCCCCACCTCGGCTCACAGGTTGGCCACAGCCAACCCCGACCCTCACGGTCACCCGCTGACGTAGGGTCGCTGCATGACGACCGACGGCGCTGCGCCGCCTCAGCGCGCCCCCGGCCTGCGCATCGCGACCCTCGCCGGCATCCCCGTCTACATCGGCCGCACCTGGCCGATCATCGCGGTCGTCATCCTCGTGCTCTACGGCCCGTCCCTGCAGGCCTCGCGGCCCGACCTCGGCTCGGGCGCCTACCTCGTCGCCGCGGCCTTCGCCCTCCTGCTCCTGGTGTCCGTGCTGGCCCACGAGGCCGCCCACGCCCTCGTCGCCCGGGCCTTCGGCTACCGCGTCAGCCGCGTGGTGGCCGACCTGTGGGGCGGCCACACGGCATACGAGTCGGCGGGCAAGACCCCCGGGGCCAGCGCCCTGGTCGCCGTCGTCGGCCCGGCCACCAACGGGGTGCTGGCCGTCATCGCCTGGCAGCTGAGCCACCTCGTCCCCGGCGGCGGCGTCGCCCACATCCTGCTCGGGGCGACGGCCTGGACCAACGGGTTCGTCGCCCTGTTCAACGTGCTGCCCGGGCTGCCCCTGGACGGCGGGTTCATCGTGGACGCCCTCGTCTGGAAGGTCACCGGACGACGCGAGGCCGGGCTGACCGCGGCCGGGTGGTGCGGCAGGGTCCTCACCGTCCTCTCCTTTGTCGGGTTCGTCGTGGTCTGGCCGGCGGTGCAGAACCGCCCGGTCGACATCGTGGACCTGGTCTGGGGCGGCATGATCAGCGCGTTCCTGTGGGCCGGGGCGACGCAGGCCGTCCGCGCCGGACGCACCCGCGGCCGCCTCAACGGCGTCATGGTCGACACCGTATGGCGCCGGGTCACCACCCTGCCCCTGTCCGCCACCGCCCAGGACGCCTACGTCCTGCGCACCCGCGAGCTCGGGGGCGCCGCGGTGGTCATCGTCGACCCGACCGGCGCCGAGCTCGGGCTGGTCGACGACGACGCGCTGCGCGGCATACCGGAGCCCCTGCTGGCGAGCACCCCTGTCTCGGCGGTCATGCGGGCCCAGCCGCGCGGCTGGGTCGCACTGGCCTCGCCGTCCGAGCCGGTCACGACGATCGCCGAGACGATGCAGCAGCTCGGCGTCGACGCGGTGCCGGTGCGCGTGGCTCCGGGGGCCCCGCTGGCGGGCATCGTCCTGGCCGGCGACCTCGAGGACGCCCTGTCACGGCGGCCGTCGCGGCGCACCTAGACTTGCCCGCCATGAGCACCTCGCCTGACACCCTTGACGACAGCCCCACCGGGGCGCACACCCGCCGAGGGACGTTCGGTGAGGGGGAGCGGGTGCAGCTGACCGACCCCAAGGGCCGGCTGCACACCATCACCCTCGGTGCAGGCAAGGAGTTCCACACCCACCGCGGCCGGCTGGCCCACGACGACCTCATCGGCGCGCCCGACGGCTCGGTCGTGAAGAACACCGCCGGGGTGGAGTACCTCGCGCTGCGCCCGCTGCTGTCCGACTACGTGCTGTCGATGCCGCGCGGCGCGGCCGTGGTCTACCCCAAGGACGCCGGCCAGATCGTGGCCATGGCCGACATCTTCCCCGGCGCCCGCGTCGTGGAGGCCGGCGTGGGCTCCGGCGCGCTGAGCATGTCGCTGCTGCGGGCTGTGGGCGACCAGGGCTCCCTGCACTCCTTCGAGCGGCGCGAGGACTTCGCCGACATCGCCCGCGGCAACGTGGAGGCGTTCTTCGGCGGACCGCACCCGGCGTGGACCCTGTCCGTCGGCGACCTCGTCGAGACCCTCCCCGGAGCGGTGGAGCCGGGGACCGTGGACCGGGTCGTCCTCGACATGCTCGCGCCGTGGGAGTGCCTGGGCGTCGTCGGCGACGCCCTCGCCCCTGGCGGTGTCCTCATCTGCTACGTCGCCACCGCCACCCAGCTCTCCCGCGTCGCCGAGGCCGCGCGCGACCACGGCGGCTTCACCGAGCCCCAGGCGTGGGAGTCCCTGGTGCGCGGCTGGCACCTGGAGGGGCTCGCGGTCCGTCCCGAGCACCGGATGCACGGCCACACCGGGTTCCTCATCACCACCCGCCGGCTCGCCCCCGGGGTGACCCCGCCGCTGCGCAAGCGCCGTCCCGCCAAGGGCGCCTACGGCGAGGCCGCCACCGAGCAGTGGGAGCCGGAGGACCTCGGCGAGCGGCCCCTGTCGGAGAAGAAGATCCGCCGCGTTCGCCGTTCTGTGACTGAGACGTCCGAGACGTAGGGCCCGATGCGGGCTAGGGTCGTCCTATCGGTCGCGGCAGCGGCCGGGAGTCGCCCGCGAGGAGGTTCCGACGATGTCCGACAACTCGCCGCAGCACGACGCCCGTCAGCCCCACGAGGCTGCCGGGGACGACGAGCGCCTCGAGCGTGAAGAGGTCGAGCGCCAGCAGTCGCTGCTCAACGACGAGGTGACGGCGCTGCGCCGCAGACTGGCCGAGTCGCCCACCCGGACCCGCGACCTCGAGAACCGCATCCTGCAGCTGCAGTCCTCCCTGGCCACGGTGTCCTCCCAGAACGAGCGGCTGGTCAAGACGCTCAAGGAGGCCCGGGAGCAGATCATCACGCTCAAGAGCGAGGTCGACCGGCTCGCCCAGCCCCCGTCCGCCTACGGGCTGATCGTGGAGTCCTACGACGACGCCACCGTCGACATCCTCACCGGCGGGCGCAAGATGCGCGTCGCGGTGTCGCCGGCGGTCGACCCGGCCGAGCTGTCCGCCGGCCGCGAGGTCATGCTCAACGAGGCGCTGAACGTCGTGGCCACCTGCGGCTTCGAGCGGGTCGGCGAGGTCGTCATGATCAAGGAGCTGCTCGGCGACGACCGGATCCTCGTGGTGGCCCACGCCGACGAGGAGCGCGTCGTGCGCATGGCCGAGAGCCTCGAGGGCGAGCCGATCCGCGTCGGCGACGCGCTCATGCTCGACACCCGCTCCGGCTTCGTCTACGAGCGCATCCCCAAGGCCGAGGTCGAGGACCTGGTCCTGGAGGAGGTGCCGGACATCGACTACGACGACATCGGTGGCCTGGCCGGGCAGATCGAGCAGATCCGCGACGCGGTGGAGCTGCCCTACCTGCACCCCGACCTGTTCAAGGAGCACGAGCTCAAGCCGCCCAAGGGCGTGCTGCTCTACGGCCCGCCCGGGTGTGGCAAGACGCTGATCGCCAAGGCGGTCGCCGCGTCCCTGGCCAAGAAGGTCGCCGAGCGCACCGGGCGCACCGAGACCAAGAGCTTCTTCCTCAACATCAAAGGCCCGGAGCTGCTCAACAAGTACGTCGGCGAGACCGAGCGGCACATCCGGCTGATCTTCCAGCGGGCCCGGGAGAAGGCCTCCGGTGGCACCCCGGTCGTCGTGTTCTTCGACGAGATGGACAGCCTGTTCCGCACCCGTGGCTCCGGCGTCTCCTCCGACGTCGAGACCACGATCGTGCCGCAGCTGCTCTCCGAGATCGACGGCGTGGAGCGCCTGGAGAACGTCATCGTCATCGGCGCCTCGAACCGCGAGGACATGATCGACCCCGCGATCCTGCGCCCCGGCCGGCTCGACGTGAAGATCAAGATCGAGCGGCCCGACGCCGAGAGCGCCCGCGACATCTTCAGCAAGTACCTCACCGCGACGCTGCCGCTGCACGAGCACGACCTGTCCGAGCACGACATGTCCAGGCAGCGCACGGTGGAGGCGATGATCGACTCCGCGGTGCAGCGGATGTACTCCGAGATCGACGAGAACCGCTTCCTGGAGGTCACCTACGCCAACGGTGACAAGGAGGTCCTCTACTTCAAGGACTTCAACTCGGGCGCGATGATCCAGAACATCGTGGACCGGGCCAAGAAGATGGCGATCAAGGACTTCCTCACCAGTGGCGCCAAGGGCATCCGGGTCGAGCACCTCCTGGCCTCGTGCGTCGACGAGTTCAAGGAGAACGAGGACCTGCCCAACACGACCAACCCCGACGACTGGGCGCGGATCTCGGGCAAGAAGGGCGAGCGGATCGTCTACATCCGCACGCTCATCACCGGCAAGGACGGCACCGAGCCGGGCCGGTCGATCGACACCGTCGCCAACACCGGCCAGTACCTCTAGTCCGGCCCCGGCCCCTCGGCACCCGGTGGCTCCAGCAGCAGCTGGTACCACCGGGTGCTGACGTAGGCGCCGAACTTGTGCCCGACCTCCTCCAGCACGCCGACCTCCCGGAAGCCGAGGCGGCGGTGCAGCGCGTCGCTGGCCGGGTTGGGCTGGGCGACCACGGCCACGGCGAGGTGCACCCCGGAGTCGCGCAGCCTCTCCAGCAGCCGGGCGTAGAGCGAGGTGCCCAGGCCGCGGCCGACGGCCTGCGGGTCGAGGTAGACCGAGGTCTCCCGGGTGCGGTCGTAGGCCGGTCGTGGCCGGAACGAGGAGGAGTAGGCGTAGCCGAGGACGGTGCCGTCGGCGTCCTCGGCCACGAGCACGTGGTCGCCGGGGTGGGCGCTGTCCAGCTTCGCCTGCCAGTACGCCGGCTCGGGGTCGGCCACGTCGAACGTCGCCACCGAGCCGCGCACCGCGTGGCCGTAGATCGCGGCGATCGCCGGCACGTCGCCCGCGAGCGCCGCGCGGATGGTCGGGTTCGGCAGGGTCGGGTCAGGCGGGTTCGGGTCAGGCATGCCCGGGTCCCTCCCACCGGTTGAGCCAGCCCGCGAGCGCCCGCCACCCCAGCAGGAACGCCCCGAGGACGACGAGGGCGACGACCACGAACGAGGCGGCGATGCCGCGTCCGGTCAGGTCCCGCAGGTACATCCCCACGACGACGGCGGACAGCCACACCGGTATGCCGTGCCGCACCGTGCCGGGAACGGCACCGAAGGTGGTGATCGAGATGAGCCAGCCGACCGCGATACCGGCAAGGAAGGGCCATGCGGTGACCAGGACCCCTACGAGGGCGGAGGACTCCTCGTGGCTGCGCCGGCCGATGGCGGCGAAGGCGAGCACGAGGAGGGTGTCGATGGCCAGCAGGGCGAGGGCCTTCGCGGTCAGGGACTTCACTGCTGCCCCGCCAGGGCGTCGAGGTAGGCGGCGATCCCGGCGCGGCCGTCGGGGACGAACGGCCACGTCGGGTCGGCCATGCGGTCCAGGAGCTCCTGCCACGGCATCCACCCGCCGTCGGCAACCTCCTCCGGCTGGTGGACCACCGGGCCGTCCCAGGTGACCTCGTAGCCGAAGGCCAGGTAGTGGGTGTTCTCGTCGCGGTACCAGCGGCGGAACCGGGGGACCAGCTCGACCCCGGTGATGCCCAGCTCCTCGGCCAGCTCCCGGCGCGTGGCGTCCTCGGGGTCCTCCCCGGCGTCGACGCAGCCGCCGGCGAACGCGTCGTGCATGCCGGGGTAGACGTCCTTGGTGTCGGTGCGCCGGTGGACGTAGACCGCACCGTCGGGGCGCCGCACGATCACGGCGGTGGCGGCGTGGGGCAGGTTCTCGGCGCGGACCTGCCAGCGGGGTGCGGCACCGGTGACCCGGCCGGTGTCGTCGCCCGGGTCGTAGAGGGCGAGGAGCTCGTCGGCGGCCATGGCGCGACCCTAACAAGCGCCGTGCGGAGATTTGGGGGCGCGTGGTGAACAGTGGTTCACTGCTGGTGAACGCTCGTTCACCCACCCCTGCGAAGGACCCCCGGTGTCTGCCCACGCCTCACCCCGCCGTGTCGCCCCCACCCCGCTCGTCGTGGCCGTGCTCAGCCTGTGCGGCACGATCGTCGCGCTCCAGCAGACCCTCGTGGTGCCGCTGCTGCCGGAGTTCCCCGGGCTCCTGCACACCACCACCGAGGACGCCTCCTGGCTGGTGACGGCGACCCTGCTCACCAGCGCGGTCGCCACCCCGATCGTCTCCCGGCTGGCCGACATGACCGGCAAGCGCCTGATGATGATCGTCTGCCTGGTCGTGATGATCGCCGGCTCGGTCGTCGGCGCCCTCGGCACGTCGCTCGGCGCGGTGGTCACCGGCCGGGCGCTCCAGGGCTTCGCCGCCGCGCTCATCCCGGTGGGCATCAGCATCATGCGGGACGAGCTGCCCCGGGAGCGGGTGGGCTCCGCGGTCGCCCTCATGAGCGCCACCCTGGGCATCGGCGCCGCGATCGGGCTGCCCCTGTCCGGCTTCATCAGCGAGCACGCCGACTGGCACGCCCTCTTCTGGGTGGCCGCGGGCATGGGCGCGCTCATGCTCGTCGCGGTGCCGCTGGTCATCCCCGAGTCGTCGGTGCGCACCCGGGGCCGGTTCGACGTCGGCGGCGCGATCCTGCTCTCAGCGGCGCTGACCTCGCTGCTGCTGGCGATCTCCAAGGGCGGCCACTGGGGCTGGACCAGCGAGCGGACGCTGGTGCTGTTCGTGGCGGCCGCGGTCCTGCTGGCGGTGTGGCTGCCCGTGGAGCTGCGGGTCGCCCGGCCGCTGGTGGACGTGCGCACCTCCGCCCGCCCGGCGGTCCTGCTGACCAACCTGGCCTCGGTGCTGCTGGGCTTCGCCATGTTCGGCAACATGCTCACGACCACCCAGCTGCTGCAGATGCCCAAGGCGACCGGCTACGGCTTCGGCCTGTCGGTCATCGACGCCGGGCTGGGCATGCTGCCGGCCGGGCTGTCCATGGTCCTGCTCGCCCCGGTATCGGCCGCGATCACCCGTCGCTTCGGCGCCAAGACCACCCTCATCACCGGCGCCCTGATCATGGCCGGCGCCTACGTCGGCCGGGTGTTCCTGCTCGACCAGCTGTGGCAGGTCATCGTCGGCGCCGCCCTGGTCTCGATGGGCACGGCCGTCTCCTATGCCGCGATGCCCACCCTCATCATGCGCGCCGTGCCGATCACCGAGACCGCCTCGGCCAACGGGCTGAACACCCTGCTGCGCGCCATCGGCACCTCGACCGCCAGCGCCACCGTCGCCGCGGTGCTGACGGGCACGGTGATGCGCCTGGGGCCGGTGACCGTGCCGGCGCTGGACGCGTTCAAGCAGATCTTCTGGCTGGCCGCGATCGCCGGCCTGGCCGCCGCGGCCGTCGCGCTGGCGCTGCCGCGGTCCCGGGCCGCGGCCCCCGCCCCGTCGGTGGCTCCCGGGACCGCCGAAGCCGTGGCCCCGGCACCGGAGGCCCCCGTGCACGACGAGGTCAAGGGCCCCGGCCGGGAGCACGAGATCGTCGTCCGCGGCGTGGTGCACGCCGAGTCCGGCCGGCCCATCCGCGGCGCGGTCGTCTCGGTGCTGCGCATCGACGGCGAGCCGGTGGACTGGTCCCGCGTCGACAGCACCGGCGCCTACCAGGTGGCCCTGCCCGGTCCCGGCCGCTACCTCGTGGTCACGGCCGCCGACGGCTGGTCCCCCCGGTCGGACGTGCTCGACCTCGGCGAGGGCACGAACCACCAGCACCTCGTGCTCACCGAGCGGCTGTCCCTGACCGGTCTCGTCCGGGGCGCCGACGGCTGCGCCGAGGGCGCGCTCGTCACCCTCACCAGGCCGTCGGGGGAGTCCGTGGCGTGCACCCGCGCCAACGCCGAGGGCCGCTACGCGCTGCCCCTGCCCGGTGCCGGGCGGTATGTCCTGACGGTGGTCGACGCCACGCAGCGACGTGCCGGGTCCACCCTGGTCACCGTCACGGGCCACTCCGAGACGGTCGACGTCGACCTGCCGGCGCCGACCCGGGTCCTGGCGTGACCGAGGCCGGCACCCGCCAGGTCGTCCTCACCGCCGCCCGGCGCCTGTTCGCCGAGCGCGGCTTCCGGTCGGTGACCATCCGCGACGTCGCCGCGGAGGCCGGGCTGTCCCCGGCCATGGTGATGAAGGTCGTCGGCAGCAAGGAGCAGCTCTTCCTCGACGCGGCCTCGTTCGACCCGGAGCCGTGGCCGGAGGACCTGCCGCTGGCCGACCTGGGCCGGGAGCTGGTCCGCCGGGTCCTGCGGCGCCGGGAGGAGCTGGCCTCCGAGCCCTGGGTCCGCGCCATCGTGCTCGTCCTTCCCGCCCCCAACCGCGAGGAGGTCAAGACCCGGTTCGTCCGCGCCTACGTCGCGCCCCTGGCCGAGGCGCTCGGGGGAGGCCCGGAGGCCCAGACCCGGGCCGAGCTCGTCGCCTGCGCCTTGGTCGGCCTGGCCGGCGGCACCCGTGTCTACGGCTTCGCCCCCGACGACCGCGCCGAGAGCGCCCCCGGCCTCGAGCTGTATGCCGGGCTGGTCCAGTCCCTGCTCGAGGCGCCCCTGCCGGTGCGCTGACCGCGGGTCCCGATCACCTCTCGGCGCGGACCTGCTCGACCAGCGCGTCCACGGCCGCGCGCGGCACACCCAGGCCGAACGCGGAGAGCTTGCCCAGCGGCATCGCCCCGAGGATGGCCCGCTCATGGGCGTCGACCTCGCCGAGGTCGCGGCCGCCGCCCTCGGCGAGCGCCTGCCGCAGGACCGGCCCGCCGACCGGGTGGGCGAACCACTCGTCCAGGGTCGAGCTGGCGGCCAGCTCCGGGAGCACGCCGTCGCCCTCCAGGTCCAGGACCTCCACCAGGTGGATGTCGGCACTGGAGGTGCCCACCCGGACCTCGACCTCACCCGCCTCGACCACCCACCGTCCCCGACCGGGTGACCAGAAGCGGAACGCCTCCGGCGCCAGCGGGATCCGCGCCGTGCCGCTGGCCCCGGGCTCGAGGGGGACCTTGGCGAAGCCCTTCAGCTCGTGCTCGGGCCGGTCCACCGACGCCGCGCGGTCGTGGACGTAGACCTGGACCACCTCGCTCCCGGCCACCGGCCCGGTGTTGGTGACCGTCACCGACACCTCCGCGGCGTTGGGGCCGGTCCGGTGCACCACGAGGTCGGCGAGGTCGAACGTCGTGTAGGACAGCCCGAAGCCGAACGGGTGGGCGACCGGGTCGCCAAGGGTGTGGTGGTAGCGGTAGCCGACGTAGATCCCCTCGCCGTAGCGCACGTGCTGCTCCCCGCCGGGGAAGAACAGCCACGAGGGGGTGTCCTCCAGCCGCAGCGGGATCGTCTCGGTGAGCCGACCCGAGGGGTTGGCCCGGCCGAACAGCAGGTCGGCGGTGGCGCTGCCGCCGGCCTGGCCGCCCAGCCAGCCCTCGAGCACCGCCTCCGCCTGGTCCTCCCACCCCGACACCGAGACCAGCCCGCCGTTGGCCAGCACGACCACGACACGCTCGTTGACGGCCCGGACGGCGCGCAGCAGGGCCAGCTGCCCGGCGGGCAGGGCGATGTCCTGACGGTCGAACCCCTCGGACTCCGCCGACGACGGCAGGCCGAGGAAGAGCACCACGGTGGAGGCCTCCCGCGCAGTCTCGACCGCCTCGTCGACGAGCGTGGCGTCCGCGGGGCCGTCGAGGGTGTAGCCGGGGGCGAAGTGCACCCGCTCGTCGCCGGCGAGCGCCCGGACCGCGTCCAGGGCCGCGTCCAGCCGGGTGGGCACGACCTGGGAGCTGCCGGCGCCCTGGTAGCGCGGGGTGCGGGCCAGCTCCCCGATGACGGCGAGCGCCTCGGTCCCGTCGGGGTCCAGGGGAAGGAGGCCGGCCTCGTTCCTCAGCAGCACCGCCCCCGCCGCGGCCACCTCCCGCGCCAGCGCGTGGTGGGCGTCGGGGTCCACGGCCGGTCGCTCCTCGGGCAGGGACTGCTCGCGGGCCACCAGGGTGAGCACCCGGCGTACCGCCTCGTCCAGCACCTCCTCGCGCAGGTCGCCCGAGTGGACCGCGTCGACCACCTGCTGGTCGGTGCCCGAGGGTGGCATCTCCAGGTCCAGCCCGGCGGCGAGCGCGGCCACCCGGTTGCTGACGGCACCCCAGTCGGAGACGACCATCCCCGCGAACCCCCACTCCTGCCTCAGCACCTGCGTCAGCAGCCAGTGGTGCTCGCTGGCGTGCGTGCCGTTGAGCTTGTTGTAGGCGCACATGACGGTGGTGGGCTGCTCCTGCCGCACGATGTGCTCGAACGCCGGCAGGTAGACCTCCCGCAGCGTGCGCTCGTCGACGTCGGCGCTGACCCGGAGCCGGTCGGTCTCCTGGTTGTTGGCCGCGTAGTGCTTCAGCGACGTGCCCACCCCGCGGGACTGGACCCCCGCGACCCAGGCGGCACCCAGCCGGCCGGACAGGAGCGGGTCCTCGGAGAAGTACTCGAAGTTGCGCCCGCACAGCGGCGAGCGCTTGATGTTGACCCCTGGACCGAGGACCACGGCGACGTGGGCCGCGAGCGCCTCGGCCCCGATGGCCTCCCCGACCCGGCGGGCCAGGCCCACGTCCCAGGTCGAGCCCAGGGTGACCGCCGGCGGGAAGCAGGTTGCCGGGTCGCTGCCGCCCAGGCCCATGGCGTCGCCGGCGTCGGACTGCTTGCGCAGCCCGTGCGGCCCGTCGGTCACCATGACCGACGGCACCCCCGCCTCGGGGACCGCCTGGGTGTGCCAGAAGTCGCCGCCGGAGGTCAGGGACGCCTTCTGCTCCAGGGTCAGCCGACCCAGGATGGTCTCCACGGCGTCCATGGGCACGCCCTCTCAGTCGCGGTCGGTGACCCGATCCTCCACCGGGGCCGGCGTTCGGGCCAGATGCCGGCGCAGCTCGGCCACCAGCTCCTCCCGGGCCGCCCGGCCCACGGTCGTCGCGCCGGGGAAGCTGGCGAACCCGTGCGGCGCCCCCGGGTAGTTGGTCGACCGGGCCGGCACCCCGGCGGCGCGCAGCGCCTCGGCGTAGCGGGCGCCCTCGTCGCGCAGCGGGTCCAGGTCGGCGGTCTGCACCAGGGCCGGCGGCAGCCCGGACAGGTCGTGGCCCCACAAGGGCGACACCAGCGGGTGGTCGGGGGCCAGGCCGTCCTCGCCGAGGTAGTGGGCGCGGAAGACGGTCATCTTCTCCCGGGTGAGCACCGGTGCATGGGCGTGCTCGGCGACCGAGGGCTGGCTCATCGTGGCGTCGGTGGCGGGGTAGACCAGCGCCTGGTGGGCGATACGCGGGCCGCCCTCGTCGCGCACCACCTGGCAGACGACGGCCGCCAGGTTGCCGCCGGCGCTGTCACCGCTGACCGCCAGCCGGGAGGGGTCGGCGCCCAGCTGCGCCCCGGCCGTGGTCACCCACCGGGTCGCGTCGACGCAGTCGTGGACCGCCTGGGGTGCTCGGTGCTCGGGGGCCTTGCGGTAGTCGACGCTGACCACGACGGCGCCGACGCCCTCGGCCAGGTGGCTGCACAGGGGGTCGTACATCCGGGGGCTGCCGAGCACCCACCCGCCGCCGTGGAACCACAGCAGCACGGGGGCGGCGTGACCCGCACCGGCAGGGCGGTAGACGCGCACCGGGACCGGGTGGCCGTCGCGGGCGGGGAAGGTGCTGTCCTCGATGGCGACGGCGCGCGATACCGGCCCGGTGACCCACGTGAACGGCGGGACCGTCGGCGCGACGCTGGCGCGGCTACGGCGGATCGCCGCCAGGTCCATCCCGAGGATGGACTCCCGGCCGAAGCGGTCCAGCAGCGTCGTGAAGACCTTGGTGCGCAGCGGCATCCGGGACATGGCCGCCACTATGCCCGATGCCCGGCCACCCGGCTCGCTTAGGCTGGCGGCATGAGCGTCCGTCGCGTCATGGGCATCGAGACCGAGTACGGCATCTCGGTGCCCGGTGACCCCACCGCCAACCCGATGCTGCTCTCGGGCTACGTCGTCAACGCCTACGCCAGCGCCGGCAGCAGCGGGACGCGCGCCACCAAGGCCAGCTGGGACTACGAGGACGAGGCGCCGCTGCGCGACGCGCGCGGCTTCGAGATGAACCGCCAGCTGGCCGACGCCAGCCAGCTCACCGACGAGGAGGACCCCACCCTGGCCAACGTGGTCCTCACCAACGGGGCCCGCCTGTATGTCGACCACGCCCACCCGGAGTACTCCTCCCCGGAGGTGACCAGCCCCCGCGACGCGATCCGCTGGGACCGGGCGGGGGAGCGGATCATGCTCGAGGCGGTCCGCCGGCTGGCGCCCGTACGGGGCACCGGCGGGGTCAACCTGTACAAGAACAACACCGACGGCAAGGGCGCCTCCTACGGCACGCACGAGAACTACCTCATGCGCCGGGAGACCCCGTTCGCGGAGATCGTGCGCCACCTCGTCCCGTTCTTCGTGGCCCGGCAGGTCATGTGCGGGGCCGGCCGGGTGGGCATCGGCCAGGACTCCTCCACCACGGGCTTCCAGATCAGCCAGCGCGCCGACTTCTTCGAGGTCGAGGTGGGGCTGGAGACGACGCTCAAGCGGCCGATCATCAACACCCGCGACGAGCCGCACGCCGTCGCCGACCTCTACCGGCGCCTGCACGTGATCATCGGGGACGCCAACCTGTGCGACGTCGCCAACCTGCTCAAGATGGGCACCACCAGCCTGGTCCTCGCGATGATCGAGGACCGCGCCATGACGGTGGACCTGGTGGTCAACAAGCCGGTCTCGACGCTGCACGCCGTCTCCCACGACCCGTCCCTGAAGACGCTGGTCGAGCTGCGCGACGGCCGCAACGTCACCGCCGTGGAGCTCCTGTGGCTCTACCACGAGCAGGTCTCGCGCTGGCTGGACTCGCGCTACGCCGGCGAGCTCGACGCCGACACCGCCGAGGTCATGCAGCGCTGGGAGTCGGTGCTGACCCGGCTGGAACGCGACCCGATGGAGTGCGCCCGCGAGCTGGACTGGGTGGCCAAGCTCGCGTTGATGCAGGGCTACCGCGACCGCGACGGGCTGGAGTGGTCCGACCACCGGCTGCGGGCGATCGACATCCAGTGGTCGGACGTGCGCCCCGAGAAGGGGCTGTTCCACCGGCTCGCGCAGCGCGGCCGGATCGAGACGCTCGTGCCCGAGGACGCCGTCGGGCACGCCGTGACCCACCCGCCGGAGGACACCCGGGCCTACTTCCGCGGCCGCTGCCTGGAGAAGTACGCCGACCAGATCGCCGCCGCGTCGTGGGACTCGCTGATCTTCGACCTTCCCGGACACACCTCGCTGCAGCGCGTGCCGATGCTCGAGCCGCTGCGCGGCACCCGGGCCGCGGTGGGCGCGCTGATCGACCGCAGCGAGGATGCAACCGCACTGTTGCGGGAGTTGGCAGCCGCGTCCGGATAGGTGTGACTAGGCTGGCGATTGACCGGCAGGACCAGCGGTAGCGCAAGGAGGATCCATGCCCAGCCAGGAGCAGAGTCGGCCTCAGCGGCGCGACGACGAGCCCGAGGTCCCGGAGCCCACTCCCACGGCACCGGAGGCCAGCGCCCGCAAGGACGCCCTGGACGACGACATCGACAGCGTGCTCGACGAGATCGACGACGTGCTGGAGTCCAACGCGGAGGAGTTCGTGCGCGGCTTCGTCCAGAAGGGCGGCCAGTGAGCTTCCCCGGCCACCAGGACGCGGGCCGGTTGCCCGCAGCCTTCACCGCCACGGGGTCGAGCTCCTTCACCGAGTTCGTCGGCGCCCACGCCCCCCACCTGCTGCCCTCGCGACGTCCGCTGCCACCCGGCGGCGCGCTGGAGGCGCCGCACGGCACCACGATCGTCGCGCTGACCTTCGACGGTGGCGTGGTGATGGCCGGGGACCGGCGGGCGACGATGGGCAACCTCATCGCCAACCGCGACATGGAGAAGGTCTACGGCGCCGACGACTACTCCGCGGTCGGCATCGCCGGCACCGCGGGCATCGCGATCGAGCTGGTCAAGCTGTTCCAGGTCGAGCTCGAGCACTACGAGAAGATCGAGGGCGCGCTGCTCTCCCTGGAGGGCAAGGCCAACCGCCTGGCGACGATGATCCGCTCCAACCTGGGCCTGGCCATGCAGGGCCTGGCCGTGGTGCCGCTGTTCGCCGGGTTCGACCTCGACACGACCGTCGGGCGGATCTTCTCCTACGACGTCACCGGCGGCTGCTACGAGGAGCACGACCACCACTCGGTCGGCTCCGGCTCGCTGTTCGCCCGCGGCGCCCTGAAGAAGCTCTGGCGGCCCGGCATGGCCTCCGCCGACGCCGTGAGCATCGCGGTGGAGGCCCTCTACGACGCCGCCGACGACGACTCGGCCACCGGCGGTCCCGACCTGGGCCGGCGGATCTGGCCCACCGTGGCCGTCATCGACACCGACGGGCTGCGCTTCCTGGACGACGACGCGCTGGCGGGCGTGGTCGAGCAGATCGTCGCCGGCCGCCGCGGCAACCCCGGAGGCGCCCGATGACCATGCCGTTCTACGTCTCGCCCGAGCAGCTGATGAAGGACCGGGCCGACTACGCGCGCAAGGGCATCGCGCGCGGCCGGTCGGTCGTGGTCCTCGGCTACGACGGTGGCATCGCGTTCGTCGCCGAGAACCCCTCGCGGGCGCTGCACAAGGTCTCCGAGATCTACGACCGGATCGCCTTCGCGGCGGTCGGCAAGTACAACGAGTTCGAGAACCTGCGGGTGGCGGGCGTGCGCTACGCCGACCTGCGCGGCTACTCCTACGACCGGGGCGACGTGACCGCCCGCGGCCTGGCCAACGCCTACGCCCAGACGCTGGGCACCGTGTTCACCCAGGAGTCCAAGCCCTACGAGGTCGAGATCGTCGTGGCCGAGGTCGGCACCGACGCAGACAGCGACCAGATCTACCGCCTGACCTACGACGGCTCCGTGGCCGACGAGCACGGCTTCGTGGCCATGGGCGGCACGGCCGAGCCGATCGTGGCCGGCCTGCAGGAGCGCTGGCAGCCGGGCATGACCCTGTCGGCGGCGCTGCGCCTGGCCGTCGAGCTCCTCGCCCAGGACCCCTCCGGTGGCGCGCCGCGCACGCTCGGGGCCAACCAGCTCGAGGTCGCCGTCATCGACCGCAACCGGCCCCGGCGCACGTTCCGACGGGTCACCGGCCCGCTGCTGGAGGCGCTGCTGTCCAGCGAGGACCCGACCACCGGGGTGCCGGCCGAGGACGGGCCCCAGGGATGAGCATCGCGGTCTCGGGCGTGACCGGGGCGCTCGGCGCCCTGGTCGCCCGGGGCCTGCGCCTGGAGGGGGTCAACCCCCGCCTGGTGGTGCGCGACCCGAGCCGCCTCGCGGACTGGACCGGTGCGGACGTCGCGCAGGCGGCATACCAGGACACCGAGGCGATGACCCGGGCCCTGGACGGCGTGGACACCTTCTTCCTCGTCTCCGGGCACGAGGACCCCGACCGGGTCTCGCTGCACCTCAGCGCTGTCGAGGCGGCGCGCCGGGCCGGGGTCCGGCGGATCGTCTACACCTCGTTCATGGGCGCCGCCCCGCAGGCGACCTTCACCTACGCGCGCGACCACAGCCGCACCGAGCAGGCGGTGCGCGGGGCCGGGATCGCCCTGACCGCGATGCGCGACAGCCTGTATGCCGACGTGGCGCCCTGGTTCGTCGGCAAGGACGGCGTGATCCGGGCGCCGGCGGGCCAGGGCCGCGTGGCGTGGGTCGCCCGCCGCGACGTGGCCCGGCTGGCGGTCGCGCTGCTGACCGGCGACGGGCACGAGGACCAGGTCTACGACGTGTCCGGCCCGCACTCGATCGACCTGCACGAGACCGCCCGGGCCCTGGCGTCGGTGACCGGCCGGCCGATCAGCTACCACCCCGAGACGCTGGAGGAGGCCCGGACCTCACGGGCCGGGAACCCGCACTGGCTGGTCGACGGCTGGATCGGGTCCTACCTCGCCCTGGCGACGGGGGAGGGGGCCGTCACCAGTCACACGATCCAGCACGTCACAGGCGTGCGACCGCTGTCTTTCGAGGAGTTCCTGGATGCCGAGCCCGACGCCTGGGCCCATCTGGTCTAGCGTTCGGTCCATGGCTGCTCATTTCGACCTCGTTGTCCTCGGTGCCGGACCCGGTGGGTACGTCGCCGCGATCCGCGCCTCCCAGCTCGGCCTCAAGGTGGCCGTGGTGGAGGAGAAGTACTGGGGCGGCGTCTGCCTCAACGTCGGGTGCATCCCCAGCAAGGCGCTCCTGCGCAACGCCGAGCTGGCGCACATCCTGACCCACGAGAAGGACACCTTCGGCATCACCGGTGATGCCTCGATGGACTTCAAGCCCACCCACGCCCGCAGCCGCAAGGTCTCCGACGGCATCGTCAAGGGCGTCCACTTCCTGATGAAGAAGAACAAGATCCAGGAGGTCAACGGCTGGGGCACCCTCACCGGCCCGACCTCGATGGACGTCAAGACCCCCGACGGCCAGGTCGAGCAGCTGACGTTCGACAACCTCATCATCGCCACCGGCGCGACGACCCGCCTCATCCCGGGCACCTCGCTCTCCGAGCGCGTCGTGACCTACGAGGAGCAGATCCTCACCGACCAGCTGCCCGAGAGCATCGTCATCGCCGGCTCCGGCGCGATCGGCGTCGAGTTCGCCTACGTCATGAAGAACTTCGGCGTCGACGTCACCATCGTGGAGTTCCTGGACCGGATGGTCCCGACCGAGGACATCGAGGTCTCCAAGGAGCTGCTCAAGCACTACAAGAAGCTCGGCATCACCGTGCTGCTGTCGACCAAGGTGGAGTCCATCGACGACTCCGGCGACAAGGTCAAGGTCACCGTCTCGCCGGCCGCCGGCGGCGACCAGCAGGTCATCGAGACCGACAAGGTGCTCCAGGCCATCGGCTTCGCCCCGCGCGTCGAGGGCTTCGGCCTTGAGGCGGCCGGCGTCACGGTCAGCGAGCGCGGCGCCATCGAGATCGACGAGTTCTGCCGCACCAACGTGCCGAACGTCTACGCCATCGGTGACTGCACCGGCAAGCTCATGCTCGCCCACACCGCCGAGGCGATGGGCGTCGTGGCCGCCGAGACGATGGCCGGCGCCGAGACCATGTCGGTGGAGTACGACTTCATCCCGCGCGCGACCTACTGCCAGCCGCAGATCGCCTCGTTCGGCTACTCCGAGGCCCAGGCCAAGGAGAAGGGCTTCGACGTCAAGACCGCGAAGTTCCCGTTCTCGGCCAACGGCAAGGCCCAGGGCCTCGGGGACGCGGTCGGCTTCGTCAAGATCGTCGCCGACGCCACCCACAACGAGATCCTCGGGGCGCACATGATCGGCCCGGACGTCACCGAGCTGCTGCCGGCGCTGACCCTGGCCCAGCGCTGGGACCTCACCGCCGACGAGGTCGCCCGCAACGTCTTCGCCCACCCGACGCTGTCCGAGGCGGTCAAGGAGGCCGTCGAGGGCATCGCCGGGCACATGATCAACCTCTGAGCCCGACCCACCCGGCCCGGGTGGTGGCCTCCTGCGCCACCGCCCGGGTCGAGTCGTGTCGGGGGTCGATCGGCAGGTGGCCCCACCGGTCGTCAGGGCGCGTCAGGCGGGCCCGTGCGCCACGAGCGGACCCACCTGCACCCGGATGGCCAGGATCGCCATGTCGTCGCGCTGCGGGGCCGCGCTGTAGTCCACCGCGAGCCGGCGTACCTGCTCGGCGACCGCCTGGGCCGGCATACCCGCCGTGGAGGCCAGCTCCCGGGCCACGCCCTCGGCGCCGAGCATGACGTCACCATCGCGGCGCTCGGTCACCCCGTCCGTGAGGGCCACCAGCAGGTCTTCGCGCTGCAGCACGTGCTCCTCGGCGGTGTAGGCCACGGCCTCGACCACCCCGAGCAGCGGTTGGGGGTTGCCGATCTCGCGCACCCGACCCTCGGGCCCCACCAGGAACACCGGCGGGTGTCCGGCGTTGACCAGCGTCAGGCGCATCCGGCCAGCCTCAACCTGCAGCGTGCCGCAGACGAGGGTGAGGAACCGGGAGCGCTCACCCTCCTCGAGGATCGCGGTGTTGAGCCGCTCCAGCGTGGCGGGCAGGGGGAAGCCGGCGCGCACCAGCGCCTGGACGGTGTGCCGGGCCAGGCCGGTGACCGCCGCCGCCTCGGCACCGGTGCCGCACACGTCCCCCACGACGAAGCACCACCGTCCGTTGCCGGCGGGGAACAGGTCGTAGAAGTCGCCACCGGCGAGGGTGTCCTCCCCGGCCGCCTCGTAGACCACGCCCACGTCCAGGCCGGGCGGTGAAGGCGTCGACGGCGGCAGCAGGCTCTCCTGGAGCGCCCGTCCGACCGCCTGGAGGTTGCCGTGCGCGCGAGCGTTGTCGATCGCGAGCGCCGAGCGGCGTGCGATGGACTCCGCCACGAGGTAGAACTCGGTGCGCCGCAGCTCCTGGGGCGGGCGGCCGAGGGTCAGGTAGCCGATCCGGCGCCGGCGGGCCACCAGCGGGATCGTCGTGACCGGCTGCCCCTGCACCTGCGGCCACAGCGCCGCCTCGTCGCCGCCGTCGGTGGCGGCAGTCGCTGTCGGCGGCTGCGCGAGCTCCTCCCGCAGCGCGTCGACGCGGGTCTCGTCCTGGTGCCAGACCTGCTGAAGGACGGGTACGCCGCGCTGGTCCAGCAGGTGGATGGCGCACCACGGGGCGATCCTCGGGACGACGATCTGCCCGGTGATCGCCATCGTCATGTCATGGTCCAGGGAGGCTGCGAGCAGGTCACCGGCGTCGGCGATGAAGGTCAGCCACTCCCGACGCGCCCGCTCCGAGGCCTGCAGCCGGGCGCGGTCCGCGGCCACGGCGATGGAGTCGGCGAACCGCTGCAGCAGCACGGCCTGGTCGTCGGTGAACCCGTCGACCCGCGCCGAGGCGGCCCCCAGAGCACCCACGACCCGCCCCTCGACCAGCAGGGGGACGACCACCAGCGAGCGCAGGTCCGTGCCGGCGAGCAACGACACCGGGAGCTCCGCGGTGTCGGTGACCACCACCGGCCGTTCCGGGGACTGGGCCGAGGGCGCCCCCGGGCTCCCGGGTGCCAGCCGGGACCCGAGGACCTCCTCGGGGAGCCCGCTGACCGCGGCGACCTCCATGTCGTCGTCGACCTCGTGGACGAGCAGCAGCCACGTCGCGTCGGCCTGGACGGGGTCCCGCACGTGCTCGACCGCCAGGGCCAGGAGCTCCTGGCTGCCGAGCCGGACCAGCGCGTCGGAGCGCAGGCCCGGGAGCACGGGCGAGGGGGGCCCGGGGGGCCGTGCCGTGGCGCCCGTGGCCGGCGTGACCACCTCGCGCTGGCCGGACGGCACGAGCAGGACGACCTGGCCGCCGGCGGTGCGGCGTACCGACGTCGCGTAGACCCCGGCCGTGCTGCCGTCCCGGCAGGTCAGCAGGCAGGTGCCCTGCCAGCGGGCGGAGAAGGTGGGGTCGGCCACGTCCGCCGGCAGCCCCTGGCCGGGCGCGGGGTCGACGAGGTCGGACAGCGGCCGTCCGGTGACGTCCGAAGGCAGCCACCCGGACATCGCGCAGGCGTCCTCGTTCCAGTGGGTGACCCTCCCGTCCGGCGCGGTCTCGACGACCCCGACCCGGGCGGTCCCGGCCGGGTCGGCCACCGCGGGGTGGGGCAGGTTCCCGCCGCCACCGGGCAGCGGGCAGGACGCCCACACCCGCTTGGTGGTGGGGGAGTACTCCACCCCCCAGGCCGAGGACAGCGACGCCGTGATCAGGAGCCCCCGGCCGTGCTCGGAGCGGTCCACGGGCCGCTCGGGGACCATGGGCACCGCGCGGCCGGGGTGGTGGTCCTCGACCTCGACGCGCAGGTCGGACCCCTGCAGCTGCAAGGACACCCGGGCCGGGGTGCCGGTGTGGACCACGGCGTTGGTCACCAGCTCGCTGACGACCAGGGAGACGCTGTCCAGCACGTCGGTGGCGCCCCACTGCTCGAGCTGCTCGCGCGCGAAACGGCGCGCCTCCACCACGGAGCGGGCCTCCGCGGCGAACGTGCGGTGCACACGCAGGGGAGCTGGGGGCATGGCGGCTCGGAACAAGACGTTGGCTCGGGCACCTCATGGTGCCAGACTCACGGGGTCAGCAGTACGGCCGTGGCCGAGGAGGTCCACATGCCCGGCACCAACACGAGGGGGGCAGAGACCACGGGGCCGGAGGAGCGTGCCGGCGACGGCGGCGACTTCGATGCCGTCCAGCTGAGTCGGCTCCTCTCCGCGCTGCAGGCCATGCGGGACGGCAACTTCCGGCGCCGCCTGCCGGTGTCCGGTGACGGCCTGCCGGCCGAGCTGGCGATCGTCTACAACGAGATCGCCGACCGCCAGCAGCACCTGCTGTCCGAGCTGACCCGGGTGCAGCGCGTCGTCGGGCGCGAGGGGCGCCACAGCGAGCGCCTGCACCAGGGCCTGGGCGAGGGCGGCTGGGCTCGCTGCGCCGAGGCGGCCAACTCGATCGTCACGGACCTGGTCCGGCCCACCGGCGAGTTCGCCCGGGTCGTGGCCGCGGTGTCCGAGGGCGACCTGACCCAGCGGATGGACCTCAAGCTCGACGGCCGGCGGCTGCGGGGTGAGCCCCTGCGGGTGGCCCGCAGCGTCAACGGCCTGGTGGACCAGCTGTCCTCGATCGCCGACGAGATCACGCGGGTCACGCGCGAGGTCGGCACCGAGGGCAAGCTCGGCGGGCAGGCGAAGGTCCGCGCCGCGGACGGCAGCTGGCGCGACCTCATCGACGCGGTCAACACCATGTCCTCCCGGCTGACCGACCAGGTCCGGGACATCGCCCTGGTCACCACGGCGGTCGCCGACGGCGACCTCACCCGGTCGGTCACCGTCGAGGTGGCCGGCGAGATGGCCCAGCTCAAGGCCACGGTGGACCGGATGGTGGCCCAGCTGTCCTCGTTCGCCTCCGAGGTCACCCGCGTGGCCCGCGAGGTCGGCACCGAGGGACGCCTGGGCGGCCAGGCCGACGTGCGCGGGGTCTCCGGGACCTGGAAGGACCTCACCGACTCGGTGAACATCATGGCCTCCAACCTGACCAGCCAGGTGCGGGGCATCTCCTCGGTGGCCCAGGCCGTGGCCCGCGGCGACCTCAGCCAGCAGATCACGGTCACCGCGCGCGGCGAGGTCGCCGAGCTGGCCGACACGCTCAACTCGATGACGGCGACGCTGCAGACGTTTGCCGACGAGGTCACCCGCGTGGCCCGCGAGGTCGGCACCGAGGGCATCCTCGGCGGCCAGGCCGACGTCCCCGGCGTGGCCGGGCGCTGGAAAGACCTCACCGAGTCGGTCAACTACATGGCCGACAACCTCACGGCCCAGGTCCGTGACATCGCCCAGGTGACCACCGCCGTGGCCCGCGGCGACCTCAGCCAGAAGATCACCGTCGACGTCAAGGGGGAGCTGGCCCAGCTCAAGACGACGGTCAACGTCATGGTCGACCAGCTCTCCTCCTTCGCCGACCAGGTGACCCGCGTGGCCCGCGAGGTCGGCAGCGAGGGCATCCTCGGCGGCCAGGCCGACGTCCCCGGCGTGGCCGGCACGTGGAAGGACCTCACCGACTCGGTGAACTCCATGGCCTCCAACCTGACCAACCAGGTGCGCAACATCGCCCAGGTGACCACCGCCGTGGCCCGCGGCGACCTGAGCCAGAAGATCACCGTCGACGTGCGCGGCGAGCTCGCCGAGCTGAAGAACACCGTCAACACCATGGTCGACCAGCTCTCCTCCTTCGCCGACGAGGTCACCCGCGTCGCGCGCGAGGTCGGCGGCGAAGGTCGGCTGGGCGGTCAGGCCGCCGTCCCGGGCGTCTCGGGCACCTGGCGTGACCTGACCGACTCGGTGAACTTCATGGCCGGCACGCTCACCGCCCAGGTGCGCAACATCGCCGAGGTCACGACGGCCGTGGCCCGGGGCGACCTGACCCGCACCATCACGGTGGAGGCGCGCGGAGAGATCCTCGAGCTCAAGAACACCGTCAACACCATGGTCGACCAGCTCTCCTCCTTCGCCGACGAGGTCACCCGGGTGGCCCGCGAGGTCGGCACCGAGGGTCGGCTGGGCGGCCAGGCCGACGTGCACGACGTCTCCGGCACCTGGAAGGACCTGACCGAGAACGTCAACATGATGGCGGCCAACCTGACCAGCCAGGTGCGCAACATCGCCGAGGTGACGACCGCGGTGGCCAGCGGCGACCTGACCCGCAAGATCACCGTCGACGCGCGCGGGGAGATCCTCGAGCTCAAGAGCACCGTCAACACCATGGTCGACCAGCTGTCCTCCTTTGCCGACGAGGTCACCCGCGTCGCCCGCGAGGTCGGCACCGAGGGCATGCTCGGCGGCCAGGCCCGCGTCCCCGGCGTCGCCGGCACCTGGCGCGACCTGACCGTCTCGGTGAACTCGATGGCCTCGAACCTGACCAACCAGGTGCGCAACATCGCCGCCGTCTCCACCGCCGTCGCGCGCGGTGACCTCAGCCAGAAGATCTCGATCGAGGCCCGCGGCGAGGTCGCGGCGCTGGCCAGCACGATCAACGCGATGGTCGACACGCTGCGCGCGTTCGCCGACGAGGTCACCCGCGTCGCCCGCGAGGTCGGCACCGAGGGCATCCTCGGCGGCCAGGCCCACGTGCGCGGCGTCGCCGGGACGTGGAAGGACCTCACCGACTCGGTGAACTCCATGGCCGGCAACCTCACCAGCCAGGTGCGCAGTATCGCGCTGGTCACCACCGCGGTCGCCCACGGCGACCTGACCCAGAAGACCTACGTCGACGCCCGCGGCGAGATCCTCGAGCTCAAGACGACGGTCAACCGGATGGTGGACCAGCTGTCCTCCTTCGCCGACGAGGTCACCCGCGTCGCCCGCGAGGTCGGCACCGAGGGCAAGCTCGGCGGCCAGGCCGAGGTCGCCGACGTCTCCGGCACGTGGCGCAAGCTCACCGAGAACGTCAACCAGCTCGCCGGGACGCTGACCACGCAGCTGCGGGCCATCGCCGAGGTCTCCACCGCGGTGACGCAGGGCGACCTGAGCCAGCAGATCACCGTCGAGGCCGAGGGTGAGGTGGCCGAGCTCAAGGACAACCTCAACCAGATGATCGACAACCTGCGCGAGACCACCCGGGCCAACCAGGAGCAGGACTGGCTCAAGACCAACCTGGCCCGCTTCACCGGCCACATGCAGGGCGGACGCGACCTGCTCGACGTCACCCAGCTCATCGTCAACGAGCTGACCCCGCTGGTCGGGGCTCGTCAGGGCTCGTTCTTCCTCACCGAGAACGGTCATGACGGCATCGAGCGGCTGCGCCGGATCGCTTCCTACGGCTACCGCCCGCGCAAGGACGTCCCCGACACGTTCGGGTTCGGCGAGGGCCTGGTCGGGCAGTCCGCGCTGGAACGGGCACCGATCCTCGTCACGGACGTGCCCCCGGCATACCTGCACATCGGCTCGGGCCTGGGGCAGGCCTCCCCGCTGACCATCATCATCCTGCCGGTGGTCTTCGAGGAGCGGGTGCTGGGCGTCGTCGAGCTGGCCTCGTTCCGCCCGTTCAGCGTGGTGCACCGGCAGTTCCTGGAGCAGCTGATGGAGATCATCGGGGTCTCCCTCAACGCGATCATCGCCAGCTCGCGCACCAAGGCCCTGCTGGTGGAGTCCCAGCGCCTCGCGGCCGAGCTGCAGAGCAAGTCCGGTGAGCTGCAGACCCAGCAGCGCGAGCTGCAGCAGTCCAACGCCGAGCTGGAGGAGAAGGCCAGCCTGCTGGCCAAGCAGAACCGCGCCATCGAGATCAAGAACCTCGAGATCGAGGAGGCCCGGCGGGCGCTGGAGGACCGGGCCGAGCAGCTGTCGCTGTCCTCGCGCTACAAGTCCGAGTTCCTGGCGAACATGTCGCACGAGCTGCGCACGCCGCTGAACTCCCTGCTCATCCTGGCCAAGCTGCTGGCCGACAACCCCGACGGCAACCTCAACCACCGGCAGGTCGAGTTCGCCCAGACCATCCACAGCGCCGGCACCGACCTGCTCCAGCTGATCAACGACATCCTGGACCTGTCCAAGGTCGAGGCCGGCAAGATGGACGTGCACCCCGCCGACGTCGCCGTGTCGGGGATCGTGGAGTACGTCGAGGCCACCTTCCGGCCGCTGACCGCCGAGAAGGACCTGCGCTTCTCGGTCTGGGTGTCCGAGGACGTGCCGCGGACGCTGGTGTCCGACCAGCACCGGCTGCAGCAGGTGCTGCGCAACCTGCTCTCCAACGCGGTGAAGTTCACCAGCGCCGGCGAGGTCACACTCTCGATCCGCAGCAGCAGCGACGAGCACTTCTCCACGCCGCAGCTGACCGTCGCCGACCAGGTCCTGGCCTTCGAGGTCACCGACACCGGCATCGGCATCCCGGTGGAGCAGCTGCGGACCATCTTCGAGGCGTTCCAGCAGGCCGACGGCACGATCAGCCGCAAGTTCGGCGGGACCGGCCTCGGCCTGTCCATCAGCCGCGAGATCGCCCGGCTGATCGGTGGCGAGATCCACGTGGAGTCCCAGCCGGGTCGTGGCAGCAAGTTCACGCTGTACGTGCCGACCCGTCTGGACACCGGGACCAAGCCGGTCCTCGCGACGCCCGACGACGTGGGGGCCAGGCCTTCTCCGTCGGCCTTGTCCCCGGCGGTGGTGGCCGCCGACCTGCCGCCCGAGCCGGTCGAGGACGACGCGGCCGACATCGCCCCCGGTGACCGGGTCCTACTGGTGGCGCTGAACGACGCCGAGCTGTGCCGGTCGGCGATGGCGGTCGGCCGGGCCCACGGCTTCAAGGTCCTGGCCACGGTCCATGCCGACCGTGCCGTGGTGGCCGCCCGCGAGCGCCGCCCGGACGGGATGGTCGTGGGCATGGACATGGTCACGCACGACGGGACCTCGCTGGTGCACTGGCTCAAGCGCCTCGACGAGACCCGGCAGGTGCCCGTGGTGGCCACGCACCCGGCCGGTGCCGCGGAGACCGTCCACGCCGGCTGGGTGGCCGGGGCCCTGGACGTGGTCGAGGTGCCGTTCATCCGGGCCCAGCTCGACGCGGCGCTGGAGCGGCTGGAGCTGTTCATCGAACGCTCCAAGCGGTCCCTGCTGGTGGTCACCGCCGACGCCGGGTCGGACGCCGCCGCCGTGGCGGAGCGCTTCGAGCGGGTCGACGAAGTCGAGGTCGAGGTGGTCGGGACGCCCGAGGAGGCGGTCTCCGCGTTCAACGAGCGCTCCTACGACTGCGTCCTGGTCGACTTCGGCCTGCCCGACGCCGGCGGCCTCGAGGTGCTCAAGCGGGTCCGGGCCCGGCGCACGATGCGGCACACCCCCCTCGTGGTCAGCGGCAGCACCGGCCTGGCCGAGCCCGACCAGGCCCGGCTGGCGCAGTACGCCGAGGCGTTGACCGTGACGAGCCCGCCCACGCTGGCCGCCCTCGTGGAGCAGACCGCGGTGTTCCTCCACCGCTCCGACGTGGCCCCAGCCGCAGAGCCGGACGTCGAGGCCGAGCAGCAGGCCGTGGAAGGGCGGCGGATCCTCATCGTCGACGACGACGTGCGCAACGTCTTCGCCCTGGCCAGCGCCCTGGAGCAGCACGGGATCGACGTGCTCTACGCCGAGAACGGCGAGGAGGGCCTGCAGACGCTGCGGCGCGAGCCCGACATCGACCTGGTGCTGATGGACGTGATGATGCCCGGCATGGACGGCTACACGGCGATGCGGGAGATCCGGATGATGCCCACGTTCCGCGACCTGCCGGTCATCGCCCTGACCGCCAAGGCGATGCCCGGCGACAGGGACAACAGCCTCACCGCCGGGGCGTCGGACTACGTCACCAAGCCGGTCGACGTCGAGCAGCTGCTCTCGGTGATCCGGTCGTGGCTGTCGTGAGCGAGCGGGCCCGGATCCTGCTGGTCGACGACCGACCGGAGAACCTGCTCGCGCTGGAGGCGATCCTGGCGTCCCTGGACCAGGTGCTGGTGCGGGCCGGCTCCGGGGAGGAGGCGCTGCGGGCGCTGTTGCGCGACGACTTCGCGCTCATCCTGCTCGACGCCCAGATGCCCGGGATGGACGGCTACGAGACCGCGGCCCGGATCAAGCGCCGCCAGCGCACGCGGGACATCCCGATCATCTTCCTCACCGCGGTGGACAAGGACACCAACAGCTCCTACCGGGGCTACGCCGCCGGCGGTGCCGACTACCTGGCCAAGCCGTTCGACCCGTGGATCCTGCGCGCCAAGGTCCAGGTCTTCGTGGACCTGTGGGTGGCCGGGCGGCGCCTGGCCACCCAGGCCGACATGCTGCGCGGCCAGATGGGTGAGCGGGAGGGCAGCCCCGACGTGCTCGGCGCCCTGCGCACCCGGGTCGCCGCGGTCGAGGACGCGGTGTGGGCGCTGTCGGCGCAGCTGCGCACCGCCGGGGCCGAGCCGACCCCCGCCCTGCAGCGCGTGGAGCGCGAGCTCGACGCCCTGCAGGGCGCCCTGTCCGCGCTGGGGGAGCCCGCCGGAGCCGTCGGGGGAGCCGGCCAGGACCCCGGCTGAACCACCGAGGACGGTCGCCGCACGACGGTACGCCGGGTGGTCACCCCCGGGACTGGGCCCGGGCCTTCGCGATGAGGTCGCGCTCGTCCTCGGGGGACAGACCGGCCTTGCGCGGACGGCCGGGGACGGTCTTCAGCTCCCAGGCCAGGGTGTCGCGCAGCGTCTCCTCCAGCGGCCGCAGCACCAGCCCCGACTCCCGGGCCGCGGCGTTGCTGCGGTGCCCGAACCCCTCCCAGCCCTCGCTGTGCAGCCACAGCGGCAGCGAGCGCTCACCGGCCCACTCCTCGACGCCGTGGTCGACCAGCCACGGCGAGGACACCCGCACCAGCGGGCCGTCGTGGCCGGCGACCCGGCGGGCCGTCGCCAGGTGCTCCCCGAACGGGGTCACGTCGCCGCTGAGGTTGAACACCCCGGCCCGCTCCTGCTCCACCGACTCCACCAGCCACCGGGCCAGGTCGCGAACGTCGATGACCTGCGTGCCCAGGTCCGGGGTGTCCGGGACCAGGACCGACCCGTCCTCGGTGGCGGGGTGGGCGAAGCGCAGCGGCCAGTAGCCGGTGCGGTCGGAGTGGTCGCCCGGGCCGCCGATCAGCCCCGACCGGGCGATCACCGCGCGGTCCGCGCCCACGCCGGCGAGCACCGCCTGCTCGCACGCCACCTTGGCCTCGCCGTAGGACTCCCGGTCGGCGACGTCACCCTCGAGCGCGGGCAGCAGCGCGGCGTCCTCGTCGGCACCCGGGGTGCCGTGCGCGGCATACACGCTGCCGGAGGAGACGTAGACCCAGGTGGCGGCGCGGTCGGCGAGCGCCGAGACGGCCCCGCGCACGAATCCCGGCTGCCAGGACACGTCCACGACCCCGTCCCAGTCCTGGTCCGCGACCAGCCCGTAGGCCGCGGCGCTGGAGCGGTCGGCGGCGACCATGTGCACCCCCGGCGGCGCCTGGCCGGACTCCCCGCGGGCCAGGCAGGTCACGTCGTGCCCCCGCTCCAGCGCCACCTGCGCCACCTCACCGCCGAGCCAGGCGGTCCCTCCCAGGACAAGAATCCGCATGCCTAGCACCCAACACGCCGGTCCGCGGATTGTCATCGCGCGTTCGCTGCGGGCTGATCGCGCCTAGAGTGAGTTCATGGAGCGCCGAATCTTCGGGATCGAGAACGAGTACGGCGTCACGTGCACGTTCGACGGCCAGCGGCGGCTCACCCCGGACGAGGTGGCCCGCTACCTGTTCCGCAAGGTCGTGTCGTGGGGCCGGTCCAGCAACGTCTTCCTGTCCAACGGCTCGCGGCTGTACCTCGATGTGGGCAGCCACCCGGAGTACGCCACCCCCGAGTGCGACGACGTGCGCCAGCTGGTCACCCACGACAAGGCGGGGGAGCGGATCGTCGAGGGCCTGGTCGCCGACGCCCAGCAGCGGATCACCGACGAGGGCATCGCCGGGGAGATCTACGTCTTCAAGAACAACACCGACTCGGCCGGCAACTCCTACGGCTGCCACGAGAACTACCTGGTCGGGCGGCACGGGGAGTTCCAGAAGCTGTCCGACGTGCTCATCCCGTTCCTCGTCAGCCGGCAGATCACCTGCGGGGCCGGCAAGGTCACCACGACCTCCCGCGGCGCGACCTACTGCGTCAGCCAGCGCGCCGACCACATCTGGGAGGGCGTCTCCAGCGCCACGACCCGCTCCCGTCCGATCATCAACACCCGCGACGAGCCGCACGCCGACGCCGAGAAGTTCCGCCGGCTGCACGTCATCGTCGGCGACTCCAACATGAGCGAGACCACGACCATGCTCAAGGTCGGCTCGGCCGACCTGGTGCTGCGCATGATCGAGGCCGGCGTGGTCATGCGGGACCTGTCCCTGGAGAACCCGATCCGCGCCATCCGCGAGATCAGCCACGACATGACCGGCACCCGCGCGGTGCGCCTGGCCAACGGCCGCGAGCTGTCGGCGCTGCAGATCCAGGGCGAGTACTACGAGCGGGCGCTGGCGTTCGCCGACCGCGAGGGCCTCGACGACCCGACGCACAAGAGCGTGCTGGACCTGTGGGAGCGCACCCTCACCGCCGTCGAGACCGGCAACCTCGAGGCCGTCGAGACCGAGATCGACTGGGTGATCAAGTACCAGATGATCCAGCGCTACGCGGCCAAGCACGACCTGCCGATGGCCAGCCCCCGGGTGGCCCAGCTCGACCTGGCCTACCACGACATCAACCGCCAGCGCGGCCTGTTCTACCTGCTGCAACGGCACGGCCGCGCAGCGCGGGTGTGCTCCGACGTGGAGATCTTCGAGGCCAAGAACCGTCCGCCGCAGACCACCCGGGCCAAGCTCCGTGGCGACTTCATCCGCGCCGCCCAGGAGCACCGGCGCGACTTCACCGTCGACTGGGTGCACCTCAAGCTCAACGACCAGGCCCAGCGCACCGTGCTGTGCAAGGACCCCTTCGCCGCCGTCGACGCCCGCGTGGAGCGCCTCATCGAGAGCATGTGAGGTCCGCGCGCCACCGGTGCGGTCGGCCTCCACGGGCGGGGGCGTTATGGTGAACGCAAATCCCACCCCCGCCGACCGAAGGTTTTCGCGTGCGTCTGAACCGTCCCAAGCTCGTGGCCGCTGCCGCGGTCCCGTTGCTCCTGCTCGTGGGGGCCTGCGGCTCCTCCAACAAGCCCGTCGACGCCGAGGCCAAGGTGCTCGACTCGGTCACCGTCGCCGGTGACGCCAAGGCGCCGACCCTCACGCTGAAGACCAAGCCGCTCACGGTGAAGAAGACCGTGACCAAGGTGGTCAAGCCCGGCACCGGCCCGGCGGTGACCAAGGACGAGGCGCTCACCACCAACTACCTGCTGGTCAACGGCAAGGACGGCAAGCAGCTCGACAGCAGCTTCGGCAAGGCGCCGGCCCGCATGGACCTGTCCTCCGGCAAGCTCCTGACCGGCCTGTCCAAGGGCCTGCTGGGCCAGAAGGTCGGCTCCCGCGTCCTCGTCGCGATCCCGCCGGCCGACGGCTTCGCCACCAACGGGAACCCCCAGATCGGCATCGGCGCCAACGACACGATGCTCTTCCTCGTCGACATCACCGCCGCCGGCAAGCCGCTGACGCAGGCCACCGGCACCGCGGTCAAGCCCAAGGCCGGGCTGCCGACCGTCGTGATGGGCAAGGACAACCACGAGGCGGCCAAGATCACCGTCCCCAAGTCCGCCCCGCCCAAGACGACCGTCGTCCAGCCGCTGATCCAGGGCAAGGGCAACGTCATCAAGGCCGGCCAGCTGGTGCGGTTCAGCTACACCGGCGTCATCTACCGCAACGGCGAGATGTTCGACAGCTCGGCCAAGACCAAGGAGGGCTACGCCGAGTTCCCGATCGGCGTCGGCCAGCTCATCCCCGCGTGGGACAAGCACATCGTCGGCCAGCGCGTCGGCAGCCGCCTGCTCATGGTCATCCCGCCGGCCGACGGCTACGGCGCCAAGGGCCAGCCGAGCGCCGGGATCAAGGGCACCGACACCCTGGTCTTCGTCATCGACCTGCTCGACGCCAGCTGACCACCACCGACCGAAAGGCGTGACCACCATGGGCTTCGACCCCAGCACCACCAAGCCGGAGATCGAGTTCCCCGGCGACACCCCGCCCGCCGACCTCGTCATCGAGGACATCAGCGTCGGTGACGGCGCCGAGGCCAAGCCGGGCAACACCGTCAGCGCCCACTACGTCGGCGTCGCGCACTCCACCGGCGAGGAGTTCGACGCCTCGTGGAACCGCGGCGCGCCGCTGGACTTCCGCCTCGGCGTCGGCCAGGTCATCGCCGGCTGGGACGAGGGCATCGTGGGCATGAAGGAGGGTGGCCGCCGCAAGCTGGTCATCCCCGCGGACAAGGCCTACGGCGACCGCGGTGCCGGCGCCGTGATCAAGCCGGGCGAGACGCTCATCTTCGTCGTGGACCTCGTCGCCGTCCGCTGACGGCAGGTCTTCCGACCGGACACCGCGAAACCCGCGTTTCGAGCCCTCCCCGGGGCCGGAACGCGGGTTTTGCCGTGTCCGGATGAGCAGGAGTGGGTGCTAGAGCAGGGTGGCGGCGTGCCGGCCGGCCGCGGCGGCGGCCACGAACGAGGCCCGGTCGGCGTCCAGCCCCCGACCCATCGTCGACAGCCGCACCGGGCTGGTGGCGAGCGCCGCGTCCAGGCCGTCCACATCGACCTCGACCAGGCGCAGCCGCCCACCCGAGCCCTGGGCGAGCTCGCGGGCCTGGCGCAGCACCCCGGTGCCGAACGCCCCCTCCAGCCGCGGCACCGGCACGTCGGCCGGGGCCATCGCCACCCGCCCGTATGCCGTGAAGCTGTGGTGGGAGACCCCGCGGTGCCGCTCGCGCAGGTCGGCCTCCGAGACGCGCAGGGAGGCGACCGCCCGCCCGCCGAGCGCGTGCACGGCGTTGACCGCCTCCCCGGCGCTGGTGCCGGAGAAGCCCCACCGGGTGCCAGTGCCCAGGTTGCCCGGACCCTGGGCGACGACGGCGACGTCGGCGTGCAGCACGTGCGCCGCGGCGAGCAGGCCGGTGTGCACGTTGACCGCCTCCAGGTCGCCACCGAAGGACTGCCCCACGGTGACGGCGGCCGCCAGCCAGCCGGCCTCGCGCAGGCCGGCCACTGCGCGGGAGAACGCCACGGGCAACGCCCCGCCGTCGGTCATGACGTAGGCCACCCGCACGTCGGGCCGCTCGGCGCGCAGCCCGGCGATGACCGCCGGGAGGGCCGAGTGCAGGTCGGCGACGACCACGGGCAGCCCGTCGACCGTGTCGGCCTCGCGCAGCACCTCGTGGTGCGGGCTCTCCTGCTCGTCCACGCCGAGCACCATCGCCTGCAGCGGGGTGTAGCGCGCCTTGACCACGTGGCCGGGGCCGGGTGGCGGGTCGGCGGGCAGCCGGTCGGGCACCGCCACGACCAGCGCGAGCCCGCCGGTGCCCAGGCCGCGCTGCAGCGCGCTGGTGTTGAGCAGCACGGTGTCACCGGGTTGCGCCTCCCCGACGAGGTCGGGGTAGGCCAGGGCGCGCACGGGCTCCTCCACGCCCTCCTCCGGGGCGGCGACGCCGTCCACGTGAGCCAGCCGGACGGCATACTCCACCGCCCCGGCCCACCGGGAGCGGACCTGCAGGACGGTTGCGGCGCGCCAGTGGATCACGATCGGAAAGACTAACCGCGCAGACCGCGACACTCGGGTAGCGTCCCCTGAGGGGCATCAGCGACGACTCCCACGCGACGCACACCACGACTCACCGCAGGAGGCACGCACCCGTGGCAGCCCTGCCCGCCGCAGCGGCCAAGACCGAGCGCCTGCTCAACCTGGTCATCTGCCTTCTCTACACCCGGATGCCGCTCACCAAGGCCCGGATCCGCAGCGCCGTCCCGCAGTACGGCGAGACCGCCTCGGTCGAGGCCTTCGACCGGATGTTCGAGCGCGACAAGGACGAGCTGCGCGACCTCGGCATCCCGCTGGTCACCGAGGCGGTCGACCCGCTCTTCGACGACGAGCCCGGCTACCGGATCGACCGGCGCGAGTACGCCCTCCCGGAGATCGCCTTCGCCCCGGACGAGCTGGCCGTGCTCGGCCTGGCCAGCCGGGCGTGGCAGCAGGCCAGCCTGGCCGGTCCCGCGGCCCAGGCGCTGCGCAAGCTCGAGGCGGCCGGGGTGGAGCGCGACGACGCCTCGCTGATCGGCATCGAGCCGCGGCTGCGCACGACCGAGCCGGCGTTCGACGCGATCAAGGACGCGGTCGTGCGGCGCCAGCCGGTCACCTTCACCTACCGCACCGCCCGCAGCGGCGACGTGCGCGCCCGCCACCTCCAGCCGTGGGCGATGGCCTCGTGGCACGGCCGCTGGTACGTCACCGGCTTCGACACCGACCGCGACGCGCCGCGGGTGTTCCGGCTCAGCCGGATCGAGGGCAGCGTGGCCACCGACGGCCGGCCCGGCTCCTACGACGTGCCGCCCGACCACGAGCCGACCGCGATGATCCAGACCATGGCCGTCGAGCGCGACCCGCAGCCGGCGGTGCTGCGGGTGCGGGTCGGCGCCGGCAACTCGCTGCGCCGCCGGGCCCGCACCATCGGCGACGTGGATGACCACTGGTCGCTGGTCGACGTCGACTTCACCGACGCCGAGACCTTCGCCGAGGAGCTGGCCGGCTTCGGCCCCGACGTGGTGGTCGAGCAGCCACCGGACCTGCAGGAGGCCGTCATCCGCCGGCTCAAGGGCGCGATGGCCGAGCACGAGGGAGAGGGCCGATGAGCGCCCAGGAGTCCGCGACCTCGCGGCTGTCGCGGCTGCTGACCATGGTGCCGTGGCTGCTGCGGCGGCAGGGCGTCGACATCGAGGAGGCCGCCCGCGAGTTCGGGGTCTCCCGCGAGCAGGTCGAGGCCGACCTCATGCTGCTCTTCGTCTGCGGCACCCCCGGGCACATGCCCGACGACCTCATCGAGGCCGAGTGGGAGGGCGGCAAGGTCTATCTCGGCAACGCCGACACCATCGACCGACCGCTGCGCCTCGGCGTGGACGAGGCCCTGGCCCTCATCGTCGGCCTGCGCGCCCTGGCCGCGGTGCCCGGCATCGGCGACCGCGACGCCGTCGACCGCGCGCTGGCCAAGCTGGAGTCGGCCACGGGGTCCGTGGCCGCGGCGGCCACGCACATCTCCGTGGCCATCGACACCGGCGCGGCGGCCGCGACGCTGGGGGAGGCCCGCCGGGCCCTGACCGGGCACCGCCGGGTGCACCTGCGCTACCTCGTGGCCGGCCGCGACGAGGCCACCGAGCGCGACGTGGACGCGATGCGCGTGGTCAACTTCGACGGCCACTGGTACCTCGAGGGCTGGTGCCACCGGGCCGAGGACGTGCGATTGTTCCGGTTCGACCGGATCGAGGCGCTGACCGTCCTCGACGTCGACGGCACGCCCCCGGCCGACGCGCGGCCCCGCGACCTCGACTCCGGCGTGTTCACCCCGCACCCCACCGACCTGCTCGTGCGCCTCCACCTCCAGCCGGGTGCGGCATGGGTCGCCGACTACTACCCGACCGAGTCCGCCGAGCCGGACGGCCACGGCGGCCAGGTGGTCACCCTGCGCACCGCCGACACCGCCTGGCTGCGCCGGCTCATGTGGCGGCTGGGTGGGCAGGCGACCGTGCTCGAGCCCGCCTCCCTCGCCGACGAGGTCGCCGACGGCGCCCGCGCCGCACTGGAGGCGTATGCCGGGTCCGCACCGGCAGCCCGGTAGGGTCGCCTGACATGTGGTGGTGGGTGCTGATCTGGGCGCTGTTGCTCGTGTGCGCGGCGGTCTACATCGGCTCGCGCCTGTGGGACCTGTGGGACCGCAGCAAGGACTTCGGCCGCGAGGTGATGATCGCCCAGGAGCGGCTGGACCAGGTCCAGGGACAGCTCGACCTGCTGGGGGAGAAGATCTCCTCACCCGACCAGCTCGCCGTCTTCGGTGACCCCGCGGCCCTGCGCAAGGAGCACGAGCGCGCCCGCGCCCGTCAACGCCACGAGCGAGCGCACCGGCGGGCTGGCCGACGCCCGACCTGGGCTCGCCACGTAGACTGACACTGCACAGGCACCACAACGATGACTGTTGTCGCGGAAGGTTGTTGACCCATGGGTATCCGAGGTCTGTTCGAGGGCTGGCACTTCGTCCTCCTCATTGCGCTCGTCATCGTCATCTTCGGCTGGAAGCGCCTCCCGGACGCGGCGCGCAGCCTGGGCCGCTCGATGCGCATCTTCAAGTCCGAGGTGCAGGAGATGAAGAACGACGGCAAGCCGTCACCGAGCGCCGCCAGCAGCGACACCGTGCGCGGGGAGACCGTCGACCCCACCCAGCAGGCCGCCCGCCCGGTCGCCGACCCGACGCAGCCGCCCGCGGCTGAGGCCCCGCCGGCGCACACCCCGCCGCAGCACCAGCCGCCGGCCTGACCGGCCGCACCACCTCCAGCCCACCCGCGCACCCGATGGCCCTGCTGCGCCGACGCCGCAACCCCGAAGGGCGGATGTCCCTCGGCGACCACCTGCGTGAGCTGCGCCGTCGCCTCGTCATCGCCGCGGTCGCCGTCGCGCTCGGCAGCGTGGTCGGCTGGCTGCAGTACGACTGGCTGCTGACGACGCTGACCGAGCCGCTGCGCGTGGTCAGCCACCAGCGCGCCGGCAGCCTGGTCGGGATCAACTTCGGCGGGGTCACCTCGGCGTTCTCGATCAAGCTCAAGGTCTCGATGTTCGTCGGGGTCCTGCTGGCCAGCCCGGTGTGGCTCTTCGAGCTGTGGGCGTTCATCGTCCCGGGCCTGACCCGACGCGAGAAGCGGACGGCGGTCGGCTTCATCAGCGCCGCGGTGCCGCTGTTCCTCGGCGGCTGCTACCTGGCCCACTGGGCGCTGCCCAAGGCGGTCGAGGTGCTGCTGGGCTTCACCCCGACCGGCGCGGTCAACCTCACCAACGCCTCGGACTACCTGACGTTCGTCATCCGGTTCATCCTCGCCTTCGGCCTGGCCTTCCTGCTGCCGGTGCTGCTCGTGGCGCTCAACGTCGCGCACGTGCTGCCGGCCCACGTGATGCTCAAGGGCTGGCGCCCGGCGGTCATGCTGATCTTCGTCTTCGCCGCGATGATGACGCCCACCCCGGACGCATGGACGATGATCGCGCTGGCCATGCCCATGGTCGGGCTGTACTTCGGCGCCTACGGCGTCGCCCTGCTGCTCGACCGGCGCCGGGCCCGGCACGAACCGGAGTGGACCCATGTCGCCGACGACGAGGCCAGCTCCCTGTAGCGTGCGCGCGTGCACAAGCGGATCGGGCTGGTCGTCAACCCCACCTCCGGCAAGGGCCGAGGGGCCCGCATCGGCGCCGAGGTCGCTGCCCGCCTCATCGCCCAGGGCCACGAGGTGGTCGACTGCTCTGACGAGACCGCCGCGGCCGCACGGGACCGTGCGCTGGCCGCCGTCGCCTCGGGGCTGGACGTGCTGGCGGTCACCGGCGGCGACGGCATCGTCAACCTGGGGGTGAACCTCACCGCGGGCACGGACACCGCGCTGGGCATCGTGGCCGCCGGCACCGGCAACGACATCGCCCGCGGCCTCGGCCTGCCCGTCCACGACCCCGCCGCCGCGGCCGAGGTGATCGGCGCCGGGTCGACCCGTCGCATCGACGCGGCCCGCGTCGGCGACGACCTCGCCGACCCCCGGTGGTTCGCCGGGGTCCTGGGCGCCGGGTTCGACTCCCTCGTCAACGAGCGGGCCAACCGCTGGGACTGGCCCCGCGGCCGGATGCGCTACAACCTCGCGATCGCGCGCGAGCTGCCGGTGTTCAAGCCGATTCCGTACGTCATCGAGGTCGACGGGGTCCGGCAGGAGACCGAGGCGATGCTCGTCGCCGTCGGCAACGGCCCGTCATACGGCGGGGGCATGATGGTCTGCCCGGACGCGAGGTTCGACGACGGCGAGCTCGACGTGCTGGTGCTGCACAAGATCTCGATCCCCGCGTTCCTGCGCGTCTTCCCGACCGTGTTCTCCGGCGCGCACGTGCGGCACCCGGCGGTGGAGATCCTGCGCGGGCGGCGGGTCCGGCTGGAGGCACAGGGGATCATGGGCTACGCCGACGGCGAGCGCTTCGCCCCGCTGCCGCTGACCGCCGAGGCCGTCCCCGGCGCGCTGCGCGTCATGGTGCCGCGGGCCTGACGTAGCCTGAGCGGCATGTCCACCCCCGCGCAGCGGTACTCCGCCGCCAGGAAGGCCGAGGCCGACCGGGTGGCGCACCCCCAGCTCGAGGCGTTCGCCTCGCTCCACGAGTTCCCCCTCGACGACTTCCAGGTGCAGGCCTGCCGGGCGGTCGAGTCCGGCCAGGGGGTCCTGGTCGCGGCGCCCACCGGCGCGGGCAAGACGATCGTCGGCGAGTTCGCGGTGCACCTGGCGCTGGCCACCGGGCGAAAGGCGTTCTACACCACGCCGATCAAGGCGCTGTCGAACCAGAAGTACGCCGACCTGGTGCGCCGCCACGGCGCGGACAAGGTCGGGTTGCTCACCGGAGACTCCTCGATCAACAGCGAGGCGCCTGTGGTCGTCATGACCACCGAGGTGCTGCGCAACATGATGTATGCGCGGTCGCACACCCTGCGCGGCCTCGGCTACGTGGTCATGGACGAGGTGCACTACCTCGCCGACCGCTTCCGCGGGGCGGTGTGGGAGGAGGTCATCATCCACCTGCCCGACGACGTGCAGGTGGTCTCGCTGTCCGCGACGGTGAGCAACGCCGAGGAGTTCGGCGCCTGGCTGGGCGAGGTGCGCGGCGACACCGCGGTCATCGTCGAGGAGCACCGGCCGGTGCCGCTGTGGCAGCACATGATGGTCGGCCCGTCGATGTACGACCTGTTCGTCGACGAGACCGCGACGCCGGGGGAGCGGGTCGAGACGACCCACGTCAACCCCGAGCTGCTCGACGCGATCCGGGCGTCGGAGCGGCGTGGCCGGCTGGACGACGACGGCGGACCGCGCGGTCGCCGCGGCAAGGAGCGCTACCGGGGTGGCTCCGGTGGGCGCGGCCCGGGTGGTGGCCACGGCGGGGCCGGGATGGCCCGCGGCACCCGACCCGGCGGAGGCCCGAGCCGCGCGGAGGTCATCGACCGGCTCGACCGCGAGGGCCTGCTGCCGGCGATCACGTTCATCTTCAGCCGGGTAGGCTGCAACGCCGCGGTGAGCCAGCTGCTGGCCTGGGGCACCCGGCTCATCCCCGAGTCCGAGGGCGAGAAGATCCGCCGCACCGTCGAGGAGCGCATCCAGTCCCTGGCCGACGAGGACCTGTCGGTGCTGGGCTACTGGGACTTCGTCGAGGGCCTCTCGCGCGGGTTCGCCGCCCACCACGCCGGGATGCTGCCCACCTTCCGCGAGATCGTCGAGGAGCTGTTCACCGCCGGGCGGATCCGTGCGGTGTTCGCCACCGAGACGCTGGCGCTGGGCATCAACATGCCGGCCCGCACCGTGGTGCTCGAGCGCCTGGTGAAGTTCAACGGCGAGGTGCACGCCGACATCACCCCGGCGGAGTACACCCAGCTCACCGGCCGGGCCGGCCGGCGCGGCATCGACGTCGAGGGCCACGCCGTCGTCCTGTGGAACCGCGGCCTGGACCCGCTGGCCGTCGGCGGTCTGGCCTCCACCCGCACCTACCCGCTGCGCTCGAGCTTCCGCCCGACCTACAACATGGCGGTCAACCTCGTCGCCCAGGTGGGCCGCGAGACGGCGCGGGAGATCCTGGAGACCTCCTTCGCCCAGTTCCAGGCCGACCGGGCGGTCGTCGGCCTCGCCCGCACCCTGCGCCGCAACGAGGAGGCCCTCGAGGGCTACGCGGAGTCGATGACCTGCCACCTCGGCGACTTCAGCGCGTACGCCGCGATCCGCAACGAGATCCGCGACGTCGAGAAGGAGGCGGCGCGGGCGCGCTCGGCCAGCCGCCGGGCCGAGGCGGTGCTCAGCCTGGAGAAGCTGCGCGCCGGCGACGTCATCCGCATCCCCGCCGGGCGACGCTCGGGCTACGCCGTGGTGATCCAGCCCAACCGCGGCGGCAAGAACGACCCGGCTTCGCCGACCGTGCTCACTGCCGACCGCCAGGTGCGACGCCTGACCGCCGTCGACGTGCCGGTGCCGGTCGAGCCGGTCACGCACGTCCGCATCCCGGCCAGCTTCAACGCCAAGAACCCCAAGTCCCGCCGGGACCTCGCCGCCTCGCTGCGCACCGCCGTCCCGCACGACCCGCCGCCGGCACGGCATACCGGCAAGGGGGGCGGGGCCGGCACGGAGGACGAGCGGATCGCGGACCTGCGCCGCCGGATGAAGGCGCACCCCTGCCACCAGTGCCCCGAGCGGGAGGACCACGCCCGCTGGGCCGAGCGCTGGTGGCGGCTGCGCCGCGAGACCGACGTGCTGGAGCGCAAGGTCGAGGGCCGCACCAACTCCGTGGCCCGCACCTTCGACCGGATCTGCGACCTGCTGGCCGAGATGGGCTACCTCACCGAGGGCGGCACGGCGGTCTCCCCGCAGGGCGAGACCCTGCGCCGGCTCTACACCGAGAAGGACCTGCTGGCCGCCGAGTGCCTGCGCCACGGGGTGTGGAAGCGCCTCGACGCGCCGGGCCTGGCCGCGGTCGTCTCGACCCTGGTGCACGAGCCCCGCCGTGACGAGGGCGAGATCTCTCCGCGGATGCCGAACGAGGACGTGCACGAGGCGTTCGACGTGATGGTCCGGCTGTGGAGCGAGCTGGAGGACCGCGAGCGCCTGCACACCCTGCCGACCACCGGCGACCCGGACGCCGGCATGGCGTGGATGATGCACCGCTGGGCCAGCGGGCAGCGGCTGGAGGCGGTGCTGCGCGACAGCGACATGGCCGCCGGTGACTTCGTGCGCCGGTGCAAGCAGGTCGTGGACCTGCTCGGGCAGATCGGCGACGCGGCGCCGGAGCCGAGCCTGTCGGCCACCGCCCGCAAGGCCGTCGACGCCGTCATGCGCGGCGTGGTGGCCGCGGACCGGCTGGACTGACGGAGCGCGTCGTGGCGTTGCGGGTCAACGACATCCACCGGGTGCGCTACGGCACCTTCACCCGGCCGCGGGCCGAGACCGGCACCGAGCACCCGCGCGTCGAGGTGGTCCTGGGGTATGCCGTGCGGCACCCCGAGGGGCTCATCCTCTTCGACACCGGCATCGGGGCGGCCGATGCCGAGACCGACGCGTGGTACGAACCGTCCCGGGTCCCGTTGTCGCAGGCCCTGGCCGGTGCCGGCCTGGGCGTCGAGGACGTCGACCTCGTGGTCAACTGCCACCTCCACTTCGACCACTGCGGCGGCAACCCGGCTCTGGCCGGGCGTCCCGTGTTCGTGCAGGGGCACGAGCTCGCGACCGCCCGGGCGGGGGACTACACGGTGCCCGAGCTGCTCGACTTCGCCGGCGCCCGCTACGAGGAGCTGGACGGCGAGGCCGAGATAGCGCCGGGCGTGCTCGTGGTGCCGACGCCCGGGCACACCGAGGGCCACCAGGCGCTGGTGCTGCGCTGCGCCGACGGCACCGTGGTCCTGGCCGGGCAGTCCACCGAGACCACCTCCGAGCTGGCCACCGCCTTCCGCCAGGTCGGCGCGGCCCGGGACACCGGCCGGCACGACCTGGCACCGGCGCCGCCGTGGGTGGCCCGGCTGCTCGACCTCGACCCGCGCCGCGTCGTCCTGGCCCACGACGAGGCGGTGTGGGAGCCGGCCTGAGCCCGGGTGGCGGCGCTCAGCCGTCGATGCCGAACGCGGCCATCACCCGGTTGAACGAGCCGGCCAGGCCGAAGTCGGCGGCCAGCCGCGACATCAGCACCGGGTCGGCGACCGCACCGGGCAGCACGCCGTCCACGTCGCCGACGGGCGCGTCCCGGGCCACCTGCACCACGGTTGGCGCCGCGTCGAGGTAGTCGCTGGCGGCCTCCAGGCGGGTCCGCTGCGCACCCTTGAGCTGGGGGTCGCCCTCGGCGAGGGCACGGCGCACGCCGGCCAGGTCGCCGTACCGGGCGATGAGGGTGGCCGCGGTCTTCTCCCCGATGCCCTGCACGCCGGGCAGCCCGTCGCTGCTGTCCCCGCGCAGTGTGGCCATGTCGGCGTACGCCGCACCGGTCGCCACGGCGTACTTGGCCTGGAGGAAGTCCTGGGTGACCACGTCGGCGTCGCGCACCCCGCCGCGGGCCGTGTAGAGGACCCGCACGCCGGCGGCGTCGTCGACGAGCTGGAACAGGTCGCGGTCGCCGGTGACCACGTCGACGGGCATCCGGCCGCCGGCCAGGTGGGTCAGCGTGCCGATGACGTCGTCGGCCTCGTAGCCGTCGGCGCCGACCCGCGCGATCCCCAACGCCTGCAACGCGTCCCGGATGACCGGCACCTGCGGCACCAGGTCCTCCGGGGTGTCCTCCACGGCGTCGCTGCCGCTGGCGAGCCGGTGCGTCTTGTACGTCGGGATGGCCGCCACCCGGAACGCCGGGCGCCAGTCGTTGTCCCAGCAGGCCACCAGGTGGGTCGGGGCGTGCGTGGTGACCAGCGTGGCGATCATGTCCAGGAACCCCCGCACCGCGTTGGTCGGCGGCTCCTGCGGGGTGCGGCGCCGGTCCGGCACGCCGTAGAACGCCCGGAAGTACAGGCTCGCGGAGTCCAGCAGCATGAGTCGCTCGGTCATGGGCCACATCGTCGCACCCGGGCATCCTGGCGCCACCGCGCCCCGCGGGCCCGTACCCTTGCGGCGTGGAGGACCTGGACCGACAGATCATCGAGCTGCTGAGCGTCGATGGCCGGATGAGCTACACCGACCTGGGCAGGGCGACGGGTCTGTCGACCTCGGCGGTGCACCAGCGGGTGCGCCGGCTGGAGGAGAGGGGGGTCATCCGCGGCTACCGGGCCATCGTCGACCACGACGCGCTCGGCCTGCCGCTGACCGCGTTCATCTCGGTCTCCCCGCTGGACCCCGCGGCGCCGGACGACGTGCCGGAGCGCCTCACCGGGCTCGGCGACCTCGAGGCGTGCCACTCGGTGGCCGGGGTGGAGAGCTACATCCTCAAGGCGCGGGTCGGCTCGCCGGGTGACCTGGAGGACCTGCTGGCCCGGGTCCGGGCGGCGGCGAACGTGTCCACCCGCACCACCGTCGTGCTGTCCACGCCGTGGGAGGGCCGCCCCGTGCCGCCCGAGCGCCGGGGCTGACCCGGCTCAGGCCACGTCGGGACAGCCCGGGTCGATGACCGGGCCCGGCGCCGGCGGCGTCGTCACGGCCGCGGGCGCACAGTGCCAGCCGCACTGGGCCAGGTCCCAGTAGCAGCCCGGCCCGTGGTGGTGCGCCACCCCGTCCACGCCGTATGCCGTGTGCGCGGGCAGCGTGTCGGGCACCGGTGCCAGCGGGGGAGGGGTCGGCAGGCTCATGGGGTGCTCCGTTCGCCGTCAGGACGACCTTTCGACGGTAGGACCGCCCCCGGACCGCGTCAACGTGCCTTTGCGCAAGACAGTGCCGCTGGACTCGCCGGAAACCGGCCGTCCAGCGGCACCAACCTGCGCAAAGGGGTCGGGTCAGGCGACGTGGCCCAGCCCGACGGCCGCCATCGCCGCCGCGAGCCGGGGCTCGGCGCGGTCCCGGGCCCGGCACGCCCCGAGGTCGAGCGCCTCCCGCACCGCGGCGGGGTCGGCGACCAGCGCGGCGTACCGCTGCTGCACCGGCTCAAGGCTGGCGACGACCGCGTCGGCGACGTCGGCCTTGAGTGCGCCGTAGGACGTGTAGCCGGCCGCGAGCGCCGCCGGCTCCCCGCCGGTGCAGGCGGCCAGCAGCTCCAGCAGGTTGCTCACTCCCGGCTTGGCCACCGGGTCGTGACGCACCGTGCCGTCGGTGTCGGTGACCGCACGCATCACCTTGCGGCGGACGACCTCCGGGGTGTCGAGCATGCGGACCACGCCCATGGCGGCATCGGGCGCGGACTTGCTCATCTTGCGGGTGGGGTCGGCCAGGTCGGCGACCCGGGCCGCGAGCGCCGCCCGGTGCAGCTCGGGCACGACGAACACCTCACCGTGCTCCCGGTTGAACCGGACGGCCAGGTCGCGGGTGAGCTCGACGTGTTGGTCCTGGTCGCCGCCCACGGGCACGGTGCGCGCGCCGTACAGCAGGATGTCCGCCGCCATCAGGCACGGGTAGGTGAACAGCGAGGCGCGGACGGACCGGTCCCCGGTGCGGGCGCTCTTCTCCTTGAACTGGATCATCCGGGACAGCTCGCCGACGCTGGCCGTGCACTCCAGCAGGTAGGCCAGCTGGGCGTGGGCCGGGACCTCGGACTGCAGGAAGACCCGCCCGGGCCGCACCCCGGCCGCGAGCATGAGCATCGCGGTCTCCCGGGTCAGTTCCCGCAGGCGAGAGCCGTCGTGGGGCATGGTCATGGCGTGCAGGTCGGCGACGAAGTAGAACCCCTCGGGGTCGTCGGCGAAGCGGCGCAGGGCACCCAGGTGGTTGCCCAGGGTGAGCCGGCCCGAGGGGGTGATGCCGGAGACGGTGGTCATGGTCGTGGCCTTTCGTCGAGGGTGGGTGCGTCGACGGGGCCGGGGACACGACAGGGCCGCCTCGTCGAGGCGGCCCTGGTGTGTGTGCGCGTGCGCTGGACGGGTCCGCCCTCAGGCGGCCCACCAGGTCTGGCGCACGGATGTCATGGGGCGAGGCTAGCGGGCGATCGCGGCGGTTGTCGCGCCTGTCACCGCGACGAGGTCGGCCGGGGCGAGCTCGAGGTCCAGCCCGCGCCGCCCACCGGAGACCAGCACGGTCGCGTGGGCCAGGGCGCTGTCGTCCAGCACGGTGGGCAGCGCCCGCCTCTGGCCGATCGGGCTGATCCCGCCGACGACGTAGCCGGTGCTGCGCTCGGCGTCCGCCGGGTCGGCCATGGCGACCTTCTTGGTGCCCAGCGCCGCCGCCACGGCCTTGAGGTCGAGCTGTCGGTCGACGGGCACGATCCCGACGGCCAGGCCGCTCTCGCCCTGCACCAGCAGCGTCTTGAACACGCGCTCCGGCGGCACGCCGAGCGCCTCGGCCGCCTCCAGGCCGTAGGAGGGTGCGGTCGGGTCGTGCTCGTAGCTGCGCGCCTCGAACGCCACCCCGGCCCGGGTCAGCGCGACCGTCGCCGGCGTCCCTGTGCTGCCGTGCTTCGCCTTGCCCATGCGCCCGACCCTAGCCACGCGTGGTCACCGGGCAGTGGCGACCCTCAGACCTGCTCGAGCGCGAAGGTGTTGCCGTCGGGGTCGGTGAACCAGGCGACCTTGCCGTAGCCGGAGTCATGGATGCCGCGCTCGTCGGTCGCCACGGGCACGTCGTACCGCTCGAAGGTCACCCCTCGGGCCGAGAGCTCCTCCACAGCCCGGGCGACGTCCTCGACGTCGAAGCGCGCCACCGTGCCGGTGGCCGTGCCCGCGTGGGCCGGCGCCACGTACACGTGCAGCACCGTCCCGGCACCGCACGGGTAGGCCCAGCTGCCCTCGTGCGCCCCCGGTCCGCGTGTCAGCCCCAGGACGCCCTCGTAGAAGGCGACCGCCCGCTGCTCGTCGGAGACGGCGACCTGCGTCGCCACCGCACAGCTGCTCAGGTCCATGGCTAGGTCCTCCCCACCGGGCCCGGGTGGCCCGTTCTCACCTCCACCGTAGGGCGCCACCGGCCCCGGGAACGGGTATGCCGTGCCCCTCACGGTGAGGGGCACGGCATACCGGGGTGGGCGCGGGTGGGCCCGCGCGGGGGCCTCAGGCGTGGACCGAGTGGCTGGGCACCGGGTCGAGCGCCTGGGCCTCGGCGGCCTCGCGGGAGGCTCGGGCCTGCTCGACGGCGGCCGCGTGGGCCTCCTCGTGCCCGCCGTGCTGGGCCCACCACTGCTGTCCGGCCTCGGGCAGGGTGTAGATCGGGTCGTAGTAGACGAACTCGCGCGAGAGGGCCTCGGTGTCCGCGCCCTCGATCGAGGTGCGGTAGTTCTTGCGCCAGTACGACATGCCGCGCTCGGTGTCGTAGGAGTCGACCTGGTGCACCCAGCGCTTGCCGACGAACGGCACGTCGCACACGATGCGCGGGGTGGCGAAGCCGGGCAGGTAGCCCATCATCGAGTGCTGCAGGTGCTGGGCCTCGGCCAGCGACATCCGCCAGTGCTCGCTGAACGGGATCATGTCGCACATGTAGAAGTAGTACGGCGTGATCGAGGCGCCGTCGAGCAGGGCGAAGCACAGGTCCAGCAGGGCCTCCGTGCTGTCGTTGACGCCCCGCATGAGCACGCCCTGGTTGCGCACGTCGCGCACACCGGCGTCGAGCATCGCCTTGGTCGCGGCAGCCACCGCCGGGGTGACGGACTGGGCGGTGTTGACGTGGGTGTGGATCGCCAGGGACACCCCGCGCTCGCGGGCCTTGCGGGCCACCCGGCCCACGCCCTCGACGACGTCGTCGGACAGCCAGTGCTGCGGCAGGCCCATGAGTGCCTTGGTCGCCAGGCGGATGTCGCGGATGTTGTCGATCTCCAGCAGCCGGTCCAGGAAGGCCTCGAGGTTCTTCCACGGCATGTTGGCCACGTCGCCACCGGAGACGACGACGTCGCGCACCGAGGGGGTGTTGCCCAGGTACGCCAGCATCGCGGCGTAGCGGTCGACCGGCTTGAGGTCGAACTTCAGCTTGGCCACGGTCGGCGTGGAGTTGCCGACGAGGTCCATGCGCGTGCAGTGGCCGCAGTACTGCGGGCAGGTCGGCAGCAGCTCGGCGAGCACCTTGGTCGGGTAGCGGTGGGTCAGCCCCTCGGCCACCCACATGTCGTGCTCGTGCAGCGAGTCGCGCGAGGAGTAGGGGTGCGAGGGCCAGTCGGTGCGCCGGTCGCTGAACACCGGGAGCATGTAGCGCCGGACCGGGTCGGCGTAGAACGCGGCGGTGAACTCGGCGCCCGCCGCGGGCATGGCGCCGTCGGTCGAGGGGACCATCGTGTTCATCATCTGCGGCGGCACGAGCATCGACATGGTGGCGCGCTCGGCCTGGTCGCGCTCGAGGTCGAGGTAGAACACCTCGGTGAGCAGGTCGCCCATGAGCTCGCGCAGCTGCTTGATGTTCTTCACGCAGTGCGCGCGCTGCCACTGGGCGCTGGCCCACTCGGCGGCCGTGACGTCCTTCCAGCCGGGCAGGCGGGTCCAGTCGGGCTCCACCAGCTCACGACGGCGGTAGGCGTAGGGCTGCTCGATCTTCGCGCTCATGACTGGCAGGATACGGGAGAACTTGCGGTGAACCGCAAGGCTCACCGCAAGATCTGTTTCCCGACGCCGCTGATGGAGGACCCGCTGTGAACCACGTGCGCACCACCCCGAGCTCGCCGGTCGGCCTGCACCGGGTGCTGGAGCCGGCGGGGGAGCGGATCACCCTGCCGCAGGCGGCCCAGCGCCTCGACGCCACGCCGCAGGTCTGGCCCGACGAGGTGCGCATCGCCGTCGAGACGCTCAACCTCGACGCCGCCTCCTACCGCCAGCTCGCCGAGGCCCACCGCACGCCGGCCGGGGAGGTCGACGGCGAGGCGGTGCGCGCCGCGGTCCTCGACATCGTCGGCACCCGCGGCAAGATGCAGAACCCCGTCACCGGCTCCGGGGGCATGCTCATCGGCACCGTTGAGGAGGTCGGCCCGGACAGCCCCCTCGGCCTCGTCCCCGGCGACCGCGTGGCCACCCTGGTCTCCCTCTCGCTCACCCCGCTGGCCCTCACCGACGGGCTCGCCCGCTGGGACGGCCGCTCCGAGCGGGTCCAGGCCCAGGGCCACGCGATCCTGTTCGGCCGCTCCATCGCGGCGAAGCTGCCCGCCGACCTCGACCCCGAGCTGGCCCTGATGGTCATGGACGTGTGCGGGGCACCGGCCCTGGTCGCCCGCGTGGTGCGCGAGTACACCGACCGCGGGCAGATCCCCTCGGTCCTGGTCCTCGGCGGCGCCGGCAAGTCCGGCTCGCTGTCCCTGGCGGCCGCCGCCGACGCCGGGGCCGGCCGACGGGTCGCGGTCGTGCCGTTCGAGGCCGAGGCCGAGCAGCTGCGCGGCACCGGCCTGGCCGACGAGGTGGTCATCGCCGACGCGCGCTCGCCGCTGGGCCTGTCCGGCGCGGTCGAGGCCGCCGGGGGGCCGGCTGACATCACCGTGGTCTGCGTCGACGTGCCCGGCTGCGAGCAGCCGGCGATCCTGTCGACCGCCCAGGGTGGCACGGTGATCTTCTTCTCCATGGCCACCAACTTCGCCGCCGCCGCGCTCGGCGCCGAGGGCCTGGCCGCCGACGTGCGGATGCTGGTCGGCAACGGCTACGTCCCCGGGCACGCCGACTACGCCCTGTCGCTGCTGCGCGGCAACGCCGCGGTGCGGGCCCTGTTCGAGGGACGCCTGGCGCACGAGCAGACTGTGACCCCGTGAGCACTCTCTACCGTGGGGGCTTCGTCTACAGCCCCGTCGACCCGTTCGCCACCGCCATGGTCGTCACCGGCCACGAGATCGCGTGGATCGGCGGTGAGGAGGCGGCCGCCGGTCACGCCGACGCCGTCGACGAGGTGGTCGACCTCGACGGCGCCCTGGTCACCCCGACCTTCGTCGACGCCCACGTGCACACCTCGATGACCGGCCTGTCGCTGGAGGGCGTCGACCTCTCCGACGCGCTGTCCCTGGCCGAGGCGCTGTCCCGCATCGAGACCGCAGCCCGCGCCCGGCAGGGCCGCCCCGTCTACGCCCACTCCTGGGACGAGCGGGCCTGGCCCGAGGGGCGCGCCGCCACCAGCGCCGAGCTGGACCGGGCCTCCTACGGCGGCGTGGTCTACATGCCGCGCATCGACGCCCACTCCGCCGTGGTCTCCTCGGCCCTGGCCGTGGCCAGCGGCGCTCGGGGCCGCGACGGGTGGCACGAGAGCGGCCTGGTCCTGCGCGAGGCGCACCACCTGGCCCGGGAGGCGTTCCACGCCGGCATCACCGCGGCCGACCGGAGCCGCCACGTCGACCTGGCCCTGAAGGCCGCCGCGGAGGCGGGCATCGGGCTGGTGCACGAGCACGGCGCACCGCACCTGAGCAGCGCCGAGGACCTGGCCACCGTCATCGCCGCCGGGGACCGCGGCGACGGCCCGCAGGTGATGGCCTACTGGGGCGAGCTGGTCGAGGACGAGCAGGCGGCGCGCGACCTGGTCGCCCGGCACGGTGCCCGCGGCCTGGCCGGTGACCTGTGCGCCGACGGCTCGGTCGGCTCGCGCACCGCCCGGGTCCGCCGTCCCTACGCCGACGAGGACACCCACGGCTGCGCCTACCTCAGCGTCGAGCAGGTCCGCGACCACGTCAGCGCCTGCAGCCTCGCCGGGGTCCAGGCCGGCTTCCACGTCATCGGTGACGCCGCCGTCGAGACCGTCGTGGCGGGGCTGCGCGCCGCCGCCGACCGGGTCGGGGCCGACGTGGTGCGCCGCGCCCGGCACCGGCTCGAACACCTGGAGATGCCCGACGCGGACGCCATCGCCGCCCTGGTCGACCTCGGCGTCCACGGCAGCGTCCAGCCCGCCTTCGACGCCGCCTGGGGCGGCGAGGCCGGCATGTATGCCGCCCGGCTGGGTGCCGAGCGTGCCCTCGCCATGAACCCGGTCGCCTCGATGGCCGCCGCGGGGATGTCCCTGGCGCTGGGCTCGGACACCCCGGTCACGCCGTTCGCGCCGTGGGAGGCGATCCGCGCCTGCGTCAACCACCACAACCCCGAGCAGCGCATCTCCGCCCGCTCCGCGTTCCTGGCCCACACCCGCGGCGGGTGGCGCGCCGGTGGCGTCGACGACCGGGGCTACCTCGACCTGGGCCAGCCGGCCAGCTTCGCGATCTGGTCGGTGGGTGACCTCGTCGTCCAGGCGCCGGACGACCGGATCCAGACCTGGAGCACCGACCCCCGCTCCGGCACGCCCGGCCTGCCCGACCTCAGCCCGGGAGCCGACCTGCCGGTGACCCTGCGGACCGTCATCCGCGGCCGCACCGTCTTCGACGCCGGAGCCCTCACCCCCGCCTGAGCCGGCTCTTCGCAGAGCAGGCGCGCGCCCCGAGGGGCACACTTCGGGCGTGGGCGTGATCGGGGGCCGCGGGCGGACATACAGGGGTGTGAACTCACCACCTGACGCCGACACCCGGCTCACCGAGCTGTTCCGCGCCCACGCGGCCCGGGTCCACGCCTACGCCCGGCGGCACGTCGAGGAGGCCCACTGCGACGACGTCGTCTCCGAGACCTTCCTCGTCGCCTGGCGCCGACCCCACGCCGTGCCCGACCCGCCACTGCCGTGGCTGCTGGTCGTGGCCCGCAACGTCATCGCCAACCAGCGGCGCACCTCACGGCGCGCCGACCAGGTGTGGTTCGCCGCGGTCCGGGAGGGGTGGACCGCGGCGAGCGCCTCGGCCGAGGAGACGGTGCACGAACGCGACCTGGTCCTGCGGGCGCTCGCGGGGTGCACCCGGGCCGAGCGGGAGGCGCTGCTGCTGACGGCCTGGGACGGCCTGTCGCCCGCCGAGGGCGCCGCCGTCGCTGACTGCTCGGTGCGCGCCTTCACCGTCCGCCTCCACCGGGCCCGCACGCGCCTGCGTGCCGCCTACGCCGCCGAAGAGACCACCACCTGGACCAGCGTGCCGGCGGGGGAGCCGGCGCGCGCCGCCCGACTCGTCGAGGAGCTCTCATGACCACCGCCCGTGACCCGTACGACGTCCTCACCGCCGCCCGCCCCAGCGACGAGCGGCTCCACGAGGCGTGGACGCCCACCCGAGCCGAAAGCGTCCTGGCCGGCGTGCGGCAGCGCGTCGCCGGACCCGGTGCCGTCGCGATGCGCAGCCTGCCGGTCCGTCGCGCCACCCGGCGCTGGGCGGCCACGGGTGTCGCCGCGGCCGTCGCCGCGCTCGGGGTGCTGGCGGCCTCTGCCGTCCTGACCCCGCAGGCCGCCATGCCCAAGGCCCAGGCCATCGAGGCGCTCGCGACCGCGGCGGCTCAGGCCCCCACCCTCGAGATCGGCCCAGGGCAGTACCTCCACCAGGTCGTGACGTTCAGGCAGGACCACCGTGACGCCCAGACTCCGGCCGTCGACTCGACGTCGGAGAGCTGGGTCGACGCCCAAGGCACGACGTGGCTGCGGGCCGTGTCGCGGACGGCCCCGGTAGGGACGTCCTACTCCCGTGCCCCCGCGAGCAAGCTCGGGCCCGACCCGTTCATGGGCACTCAGCCGTCCGACTACGAGCAGTGGCCGACCGACGCGACCGCCTTGCGTGCCTTCTTCGACGCCCACATTCGCAGCGACGGCCCGAACGCCCTCGACCCGAGCCAGTCGATCTTCGAGGACTGCTCCGACCGTTTCGTCGCCGGCACCACCCCGCCCAGGCTCAACGCAGCCCTCATCCGGCTGCTCGGCAGCCTGCCGCAGGTGACGACGTCCCGGGTGCAGTTCGCCGGCAAGGCGGCGGTGAAGCTGGAGTATCGCGGCGCCTACGTCGACGGGGTCTACTTCGACGAGCGGACCGCTCAGTACCTCGGGGAGACCGACGGCGGGAACCGCACCGAGGTCACGGCCCTGCCCACCGTGGTGGACGCGGTCCCGGCCGAGGTCCGCGCCAGGGCCAAGACCGATCCGCCGAGCACGGACACCACGGAGTCGGTCAACGGCGACTGAGCCGGGCCAGCACAGCGAGGCAGAGGATTTCCGGCCCCGAGTGACCGTGGCCGGAAATCCTCTGCTCGTGTTGCTACTCTCGCGGGGTGTCTTCCCGCGTGAACCCCCTGCTCGAGCTCGACCCAACCGTCGTCCGCAAGGCCCGTTCCCTGGCCCGCAAGGCCGGCGCGCCGGTCGTGAAGATGGCCCGCACGCACACGACGGTCTCTGTCGAGCGCGCGGTGCTGCGCCTGGCGGGCCTGGCCGGCGCCGACCACGAACGCGTCCCGTGGGTCAACCACCTGGTCTCCCGGGTGCGTGACGAGGTCGGACTCGAGCACGGGGTCACCACACCGGTCTTCGACGCCCTGCGCCGTGGCGAGGCCCCCGACCTGCTGACCCTGGCCCAGAAGGCCGCCGCCGGCTCGGTGTCGTTCCGTCTGCCGGAGGGCCGCGACCTCACGGCCGCGAAGTCACTGGCGATGCGCACGGTCAAGCCGGGGATGACCCGCATCGACAGGAACCGCGCCACCCGCGACCGGCTCGTCAAGCGGCACGGCGACCCCAAGCAGCGGCCGTGGATCTACCTCATCGTGGCCACCGGCGACATCTACGAGGACATCCCGCAGGCGCAGGCCGCCGCGCGCGAGGGCGCCGACGTCATCGCGGTGATCCGCTCCACCGGGCAGTCCCTGCTGGACTACGTGCCCGAGGGCGCCACCCGCGAGGGGTACGCCGGCACCTACGCCACCCAGGAGAACTTCCGGCTCATGCGGGCCGCCCTCGACGAGACGAGCAAGGAGCTCGGCCGCTACATCCGGCTGACCAACTACGCCTCCGGCCTGTGCATGCCCGAGATCGCCACGCTGGCCGGCCTCGAGCGGCTCGACATGATGCTCAACGACTCGATGTACGGCATCCTCTTCCGCGACATCAACCCGATCAGGACCTTTGTGGACCAACGGTTCTCGCGCCAGATCCACGCCCGGGCGGGGATCATCATCAACACCGGCGAGGACAACTACCTGACCACTGCCGACGCGGTCGAGGCCGCGCACACCGTCACGGTCAGCCAGCTGCTCAACGAGTACTTCGCCAAGGAGGCGGGGCTGCAGGACTGGCAGCTCGGCCTGGGCCACGCGTTCGAGATCAACCCCGACCTGCCCGACAGCTTCCGGATGGAGCTGGCCCACGCCATGCTCGCCCGCCAGCTCTTCCCCAACGCGCCGCTGAAGTGGATGCCGCCGACCAAGCACATGACCGGCGACGTCTTCCGCGGCTACCTGCTCGACGGGTTCTTCAACCTCGTCGGCGCGATGACCGGCCAGGGCATCCTGCTGGTCGGCATGATGACCGAGGCCGTGGTCACCCCGTTCCTGTCCGACCGCGACCTGGCGCTGCAGAACGTCCGCTACGTCATGAACGCCGCGGGCGGGCTGACCGAGGACTTCCACCCGCCGCGCGACGGCTTCATCCAGACCCGCGCCCGGCAGGTCCTCTCCGAGGCGATCGACCTGCTCGAGCGGATCGTCCACGACTCCGACGCGGCCGGCGACCCGCCGCTGCTGTCGGCCATCGCCGACGGCACGTTCGGCCTGATGAAGCGCCCCGCCGACGCCGGCAAGGGCCTGGACGGCGTCGTCAAGCGCGCGGACGGCTACGACAACCCCGCGATCACCCTTCTGGAGCAGAAGGAGTCGGCCAAGTGAGCACGGCAGTGAGCGCCGCCGCGGAGGCGACCACCCGCGATACCCAGGCTCCGGACCTGATCCGCCCCTACGGCGACACCACCGGCGACGGCATGGTGCAGGTGTCCTTCACCCTGCCCATCCCGCACGACAAGCGGGCCGAAGGCGCGGCGCTGCAGCTGGCGAAGAAGATGGGCATCGAGCCGGCGCTGCTGGTGCACGCCAAGGCGATGGGGCCGGACTTCACGTTCTTCGTGGTCTACGGCAGCGTCAACCACCTCGTCGACCTGCGTGAGGTCAAGGTCGTGGAGCGGGAGTACCCGCTGCTGTCGGCCAAGGAGGTCAACGCCGCGATCAAGTCCCGGCTGCGCCGCAAGCTCGTCGTGGTCGGGGCCTGCATCGGCACCGACGCCCACACCGTGGGCATCGACGCGATCCTCAACATCAAGGGGTTCGCGGGGGAGAAGGGCCTGGAGTACTACCGGGAGATCAAGGTCGTGAACCTCGGCGCCCAGGTGCTCGTGCCCGACCTCGTGGCCCGGGCGAAGACGGAGAAGGCCGATGCCGTCCTCGTCAGCCAGGTGGTCACTCAGAAGGACGCCCACATCCACAACACGACGACGATGTCGGCGGCGTTCCGCGAGGCCTACCCGGCCGGCAAGGTGCCGCTGCTCGTCGCCGGTGGCCCGCGCTTCGAGGAGGGCTCGGCCGGCAAGCTCGGCGTCGACCACATCTTCGGCAAGGGCACGACGCCCGGCGAGGTGGCGTCCTACCTCGTGCACATGCTGGCCGAGAAGAAGGAGCACGCCCGATGAGCCCCCGCGCCACGCCCGAGCACGTCGGTACGACGGTCACCCACCGGCGCTACGTGCCCTACAGCCACGCGCACTACGCGGGCAACCTCGTCGACGGCGCCTACTCCCTGGCCGCGTTCGGCGACGTCGCCACGGAGCTGTGCATCCGCACCGACGGCGACGAGGGCCTGTTCGCCTCCTACAGCGACGTGCAGTTCCTCGCCCCGGTGCGCGCCGGCGACTGCATCGAGATCGAGGCCCGGCTCGAGCGGGTGGGCACCCGCAGCCGGGAGATGAGCTTCGCCGTGCGGGTCGTCGCCCGGGGCAACCCGGAGCGCGGCGAGTCCGCCGCGGACGCCTTCGCCGAGCCCATCGTGGCCACCACCGCCCGCGGTGTCGTGGTCGTCCCGCCCGCCGGCTGAGGCCGCGGTCCGCGGTGTCCCCGGCGTGTCCCGTGCGACACGCCGGGAACATCCCCAAATCCTTGTCAACACTGCGGATTCGCCCAGAGCGCCGACCTGCGACAACAGGCGTTTTCGCAGGTGAACAGGGGGTTGACAGCACCCGAGGACTGGGTAGATTCCGTGGGGTTGTCCGACACGGATCTGCATCACCAGGGGGACGGGGTAGGAGACAGCTGACGGGGCCCCTGGCGGCTTGCGCGCGCAGCCGCCACGCATTCCAGACCCACGGCGCTGTGTACGCCCAGTGCCCACCCGGAGGGGTGGAGGCGGACGACGGAAGGACCCGCGTGCTTAGTAGACAACAGCCCGCTCCGGCAGCCTGCCGGGTCGGCGCTGGTCCCAACGGCATCGCGGGTCCTTCCGTGTCTCCCGGGTGCGTGGCCTACCGTGTGCCGCGTGCACCGCTACGCCCTCGCCCTGTTCGCCGGCCTGGGCCTGTGGCTGGCCTTCCCCTCCCATGACCTGTGGCCGCTGGCGCCGGTCGGCGTGGCGCTGCTCGCGCTCGCGACCCGTGGGGCGGGCCCGGCCCGCGGCGCCGTGGTCGGCCTCGTCGCCGGGCTGGCCTGCTTCCTGCCGCTGCTGTCCTGGTCCGGCATCTACGTCGGCGCCGTCCCCTGGGTGGCCCTGAGCGTCCTCGAGGCGCTGTACGTCGCGCTGCTGGGTGCCGCCTCCGGCCTCCTGCAGAGCCCGCGCACCCTCACCGGCCGGGCACCGGTGCGCCCGGTCGTCGTGGCCCTGCTCTGGGTCGCCCAGGAGGCGCTGCGCTCGGCCACCCCGTTCGGCGGGTTCCCTTGGGGGAGACTGGCCTTCAGCCAGGCCGACTCCCCGCTGCTGCACCTGGCCGCCCTCGCCGGTGCTCCCGCGGTGACGTTCGGGACGGCGCTCGCCGGCGGGCTGCTGGCGGTCGCGGTCGCGCGGCTGCGCTGGGAGGGCCCTGGACGCGGCATACCCGTCTCGGGGTGGCTCGGCGCCCTGCCCGCGCTCGCGGGTGCCGTGGCCCTGACCCTGGCCCCGGCCCTGGTGCCCACCCCGGTCGACGGGCCCCGCGCCCCGGTGATGGCGGTGCAGGGCAACGTCCCCCGGGCGGGCCTGGAGTTCAACGCCGAACGGCGAAGGGTGCTGGACAACCACGCCACCGTCACCCACGCCGCGGCCGCGTCCGTCCACGCCGGTGCCAAGGAGCACCCGGACCTGGTCGTGTGGCCGGAGAACTCCAGCGACATCGACCCGCTGCGCAACGGTGACGCCGCGGCGGTGATCAACGCCGCCGTGGACGACATCGCGGCCCCGGTGGTCGTCGGCGCGGTGCTGGAGGAGCCGAGCCCCCGGATCTCCAACGCCAGCCTGCTCTACCGCCCGGGTGTTGGGGTGACCCAGCGCTACGTCAAGCAGCACCCGGTGCCGTTCGCGGAGTACATCCCCTATCGCTCCTTCTTCCGCCACCTCAACGACAAGGTCGACCTCGTCCGCAGCGACATGGCCCCCGGGCCGGCCCCCGCGGTGTTCCGGGTGCCCTCCCGCACGGCGGGGACGCTGGCCGCCGGACCGGTGATCTGCTTCGAGGTCGCCTACGACGGGCTCGTGCGCGAGACGGTGGCCCATGGCGCCAACCTGTTGCTGGTGCAGACCAACAACGCCACGTTCGGCTACACCGACGAGTCCGAGCAGCAGCTGGCCATCTCCCGGGTGCGCGCGGTCGAGCACGGACGCTCGGTGGTGCACGTCTCCACGGTCGGCGTGAGCGCGCTGATCACCCCTGACGGCGTCGCGCACCAGCGCACCACGCTGTTCACCGCGGCCCTGCTCTCCGGCGCCCTGCCGGTGCGCTCGGGCCTGACCCTCGCCGACCGGGTCGGCGCGTGGCCGGAGCTGCTCGCCTGCGCCGTCGTGGTGTTGTTGCTGATCGCCCGCGGACGCCACGGGCTGCGCCGGTACAGTCGGGGCGATCGCACCACCAGTGAAGGACGGACATGACCCACCCTGCGCCCCGCACCGCGGACGCTTCCCCCGACCGCGGCCCGATCGGCCGGGTCGTCGTGCTCATCCCGACGTACAACGAGCGGGAGAACCTGCCGCGCATCGTCGCGCGGGTGCGGACTGCGGTGCCCGAGGCCGACGTGCTGGTGCTGGACGACAACTCACCCGACGGCACCGGCGAGGTCGCCGACGGGCTGGCCGCGGTCGACGAGCACGTCAGGGTGCTGCACCGCCAGGGCAAGGAGGGCCTCGGCGCCGCCTACCTGGCCGGCTTCGCCTGGGCGCTGGAGCAGGGCTACGACGCCCTCGTGGAGATGGACGCCGACGGCTCGCACCAGCCCGAGCAGCTGCCCTCGCTGCTGGAGGCGCTCCGCGGCGCCGACGTGGTCCTCGGCTCCCGGTGGGTGCCCGGCGGCGCCGTGGTCAACTGGCCGCTGTCGCGCAAGGCGCTCAGCGTGGGCGGCAACATCTACATCAAGGCGCTGCTGGGCATGCCGGTCGGCGACGCCACCGGCGGCTACCGCGTCTACCGCGCCGCCGCGCTGCGGCTCATGGACCTGCACGACGTCGCCTCCCAGGGCTACTGCTTCCAGGTCGACCTCGTATGGCGCGCCGTGCGTCGCGGGCTCACCGTGCGGGAGGTGCCGATCACCTTCGTCGAGCGCGAGATCGGTGACTCCAAGATGAGCAAGGACATCGTGCGCGAGTCGATGCGCCGCATCACCGCATGGGGTGCGACCTACCGTGCCGGGCAGCTGCGGGCCCTGACCCGACGCGAGCCGACCTGGCACCGCCTGTCGCAGTGACCACCCAGCCGCCACGGCGACGCCGACCGCGCTGGCTGACCGTCGTCTTCGTCCTGCTGGTCGTCGTGCCGATCGCCGAGATCTCGGTGATCGTGGCCGTGGGCAAGGCCATCGGCGGATGGCAGACCTTCTTCCTGCTGCTCGTGGAGTCAGCCCTCGGGGCGTGGCTGGTGCGCCGGGAGGGCTCCAAGACGTGGCAGGCGCTGCGGGTGGCGCTGCAGACCGGTCGGATGCCCTCCCGCGAGCTGACCGACGCGGCCCTGGTCCTCGTCGGCGGCACCCTGCTGCTCACCCCGGGCTTCCTGACCGACATCGCGGGCTTCTTCTTCGTCCTGCCGGTCACCCGGCCGGTGGCGCGCCGGCTGATGGAGCGGGCGGTGGCTGCCCGGCTGCTGCGCGGCTGGGGCGGACCCGGGGGAGCGGGCGGCGCCGGCGGCGACACCATCGAGGGTGAGGTCCTCTAGCCGGCCACCGGCACGGCATACCGGCAGGGAGCGGCGCGTCCGCCGACCCGGGACCGCGGCAGCCAACCGGTGCGGACAGCACAGACCCCACGCCGGAGGGGGTGGCGTGGGGTCAGACCGTGGCCGTCGTCGACGGCGGGGTGCTCAGGTCAGGCGGAGCGCTTGCGGCGCGGCTTCTCGCCGCGGGACTCGCGCAGCAGGGCGAGGCGCTCCTGCAGCAGCTCCTCCAGCTCGGGGATGGAGCGGCGCTCGAGCAGCATGTCCCAGTGGGTGCGCGCCGGCTTGACCGCCTTGGCCTCGGGCTCGGGGCCGTCGACCAGCTTGGCGTCGAGGCCGCAGCGGCACTCCCAGCTCGGCGGCACGTCCGCCTCGATCGAGAAGGGCAGCTCGCTGACGTGGCCCTGAGGGCAGACGTACTTCACGAGCTGGCGCTCGCTGGGCACGACGTTCTCGTCGGTCTCCATGCTCAGGGCGCCCAGACGGGTACCGCGCAGTGATCGTTCGGCCATGTCGGAGGTCTCCCAACGTGTTGCTCGCCAGCACAGGTGGTGCGTGGGGGAATCACCTGCTCCAACGCCGGGACCGGGCGCAATGTTCCTGCTCAGCGGCCCGGATCCGAAGTTGTGCGGGGACTGTGAGTCACACCACGGCGGGCAGCTCGTTGCCCGCCTCCCGGATGCCTTCGGCCATGCGCACCCGCGAGAGCAGCACCCCACCGAGCACGAAGAAGACGATCAGCGCCACGATCGCCCAGCGGTAGGAGTCGGTGAGCTGGTGCACCAGGCCGAACACGAACGTGCCGAACCAGCTCGTGCCGCGCTCCATCGCCTGGTAGAGGCTGAAGAACTCCGCCTCCCGGCCGCGGGGGATCAGCTGGCTGTACAGCGATCGCGACAGGGCCTGGCTGCCACCGAGGACGATGCCGATGAGGACGGCGAGCGCCACGAAGGCGCCCAGGGCCCCCGCGGGCACGAAGAAGGCGACGGTGACCACGAGGGTCCACACGCCCAGGCTGGTCAGGACGACCCGCCACGCCCCGTAGGAACGGGCCAGCCGGCCGAAGAGCAGCGCCCCGCCGAAGGCGACGAACTGCACGAGCAGGAACACGCCCAGCACGGTGCTCTGGGCGAACTTCAGCTCCTCGATGCCGTAGAGGCTGGAGCTGCCGATGACGGTCTGGATGCCGTCGTTGAAGAACAGGTAGGCGAGCAGGAACAGCAGCGTCTGCGGGTAGCGGCGCAGCTCGGCGAACGTGCGCGCCAGCTGCCGCACGCTGCCGCCGACGACCCCGGCCTGCTTCTCGACGGGGGCAGCCGTCGTGCCGTGGACGTCGCGCAGCCCCAGCACCGGGATGAGCGTGAAGACCCCCCACCACAGGCCGGCGGAGAGCAGGCTGACCCGCACCGCCATGCCCTGGCTCAGGCCGAGGGCGTCGTGCACGTTGAGCAGCACGAAGTTCAGCGCCAGCAGCAGCCCACCGCCGGCGTAGCCCAGGGCCCAGCCCCGGCTGGAGACGCGGTCGCGCTCGTCGGGGGCGGCGATCCGGCACAGCAGGGAGTCGTAGATCACCAGCGAGGAGCCGAGGCACAGGTTGGCGACGATGAGCAGCACCACCCCGAGCTGCCAGCTGCTGCCCGCGACGAGGAAGAGCAGGCTGCCGGCGAGCGCGCCGGCCCACGCGAACGCGGCGAACAGCCGGGTCGGCCGGGGGGAACGGTCGGCGACCGCGCCGACGAAGATCAGCAGCACCGCGGAGACCAGCGTGGAGACGGTCAGCGTGTACGGCGCCAGGGAGCCGGGGGAGACCGGTATGCCGAGCACGTCCAGGTCCGTCCGGCAGGACGCCCCGTCGGCCAGGCCCGGGCAGGCGGCGGCCTTGGCCACCGACGTGAGGTAGGGGCCGATCAGCACCGTCATGGTGGTGGTGACGTACGCCGAGTTGGCCCAGTCGTACCAGTACCACGCCCGTTGGTGCGGGGTGTCGCGTCGGGCCCGTCGGCCGACACCGGAGTCCAGCGCGCTCGTCATGCGCGCAGGCTCTCACGCGGTGGCGCGCCGCCACCTGCTTTGGGCGCGTGTCCTGGCCGTGGGACGCCTCACTGGGCGAACTCCCAGTGCCACGGCTCCGGCAGCACCCCGGTCGGCTCCGCCCACGCGGGGTGGAACCAGCCGTACAGCGGGGCGTGGGTCTGCATCCACCAGTGGGCGCTGCTGCCGAAGCTCTGCACCCCGCCGCAGAGGTCGACGGCCAGGCCGAGCCCGTGGTTGCTCGTGCCGGGGACCGCCGCGAAGCCGGGACGGCTCTGCGCCACGGCGACCTGCCCGGCGAGCGAGCGGTAGGCGTCGGTGACGCACAGCGGCGAGCCGGTCTCCTTCTCGTAGGCGCGGCTCATGGCGTTGAACGCCGCGGCTGCCGCGGGGCGCAGCCCCTTGCCGGGCGAGGCATACAGGGGGCACAGCGCCGAGGGGGGGATCTGCCCGTTCGGGTAGGTCGCCGTGCTGGCGTGGCACGGGGTGCCGGGGTCCCCGAGGACCTGGGCGCCCTGGGTCTGCAGCGCCTGCGCCAGGCGGGTGTCGGCGGCCCGTGCCTCGGGGTCGTGCGAGCGCAGCAGCGCCCCGCGCACCGACCCGGCGGCCAGCAGCTGGTCGGCCTGGGCCTGGCGCAGGTCGGCCAGGGCCGCGCGCTGCTGGGCCAGCAGGGCGTCCAGCCGGACCTTGGCTGCCTGGATCCGTGCGGCCGCGGCGATCGCCTCCCGGCTGGCCCTCTCGGCCCGGTCGGCGGCGTCCTGCTGGGCCGCGGTCAGCCCCTGCAGCCGGTCCAGCGCCCGACCCCGGGCCGCAGCGACGTACTGCAGGATCGCCATGGGGTCGGCGGCCTGCTCCGGGTCGGGGGTGCTCAGCACCTGCATGAAGGTCATGTAGTCGGCCAGGGGGCCACCGTTGACGTAGGCGTCGTGCGCCCAGCGGCCCACGCTGTCCTGGTCGGCCTGCATCGCCGCGTCCAGCGAGCGGAACCGCTGGAGCTGGCGCAGCGCCTCGGCGCGCGCCGCCGCCTCGGCCCGCCGGGCCACCGACAGCTGGGCCAGCACGGTCGCCGACTGGCTCGACAACCGGTCGATGCGGGCCGTGGCGGTGGCGACCTTGGCACTCGAGGCGATCAGCCCGGCCCGGAGCCGATCGGCCGCCGCGATCTGGCTGGACAGCTGCGCTGCGGTCAGCGCCGGTTGTTCCCCGGCACCGGCGGGCAGCTGGGCGTCCACCCCTGGCGTGGGTGTGGCGCTCGCGGTGGGGGTCGCAGCGGTGACGGCGGTCGAGCCCGGGGAGGGGGAAGCCGTGGGGCCGGGGGTCGGCGCCGGCGCGGCCAGGGCGTCCCCGGCACCGGCGAGGCCGGCCGCGAGCAGGGACACGGCGAGGGCGCCGCTGGCGACTGCCCGGCATACCGACCGCATGGCTGAGCCTTCCCTTTGCCTGGACGCCCCCCGCCTCTTCGAGGCTAGGCACGGGGCGAGCGTCGCCCGGGCTGTCCACAGGTCTTCGGGCCGAACGGACGAGGCGATCCCGACCGTCCGGCGCTGCGCCCCTCAGCCGTCCGTGCGAGGGTGGCGGGGTTCGGTTCCTCAAGGACAGGAGGAGTGACATGGGACTCAGCGACAAGATCGGCAACGCGGCGGAGTCGGCCAAGGGCAAGGCCAAGCAGGCGCTCGGCGAGGCCACCGACGACGAGCAGCTGCAGGCCGAGGGCCAGGTCGACCAGAGCAAGGCGGACCTGAAGCAGGCGGGGGAGAAGGTCAAGGACGCCTTCCGGGACTGACGACGCAGGGGAGGGCGGCACCCGTCATGGGCGCCGCCCTCCGTGCTGTCCCGGTCGTCCCGAGGCCAGGCGCTCGCGACCGCGTGGCTCACTCCGGGGGCCCGCAGCGCGGTGGAGGATGCGGGGGAGCCGCACCCGGCGGCCAGTCAGGAGGGCCGCGATGACCACACCACCTGCCCGCAGCACCGCTGAGCGTGTGCGCGACACCATCGCGCGGCTGGAGCAGGACGTGGACGCCTGGGTGGCCACCGCGCACCCGGGTGACGGCACGCCATACCTCGTGCCGTTGTCGTTCCTCTGGGACGGGCGGTCCCTGCTGTTCGCGACGCCGGCCGCCAGCCCGACGGGACGCAACCTGGCCGACACGGGCCGGGCGCGGGTGGCGCTGGGTGCGACCCGTGACGTGGTGCTCCTCGAGGGTGCTGTGGTGACGCTGGGTCCCGGCGAGGTCAGCGAGGAGCTGGGGGACGCGTTCGCGGCGCGGACCGGGTTCGACCCGCGCGAGCTCACGACGGACTACACGTACTTCCGGGTCACGCCGCGGCGGGTGCAGGCCTGGCGCGAGGAGAACGAGCTGCGCGGCCGGGACCTGATGCGCGACGGGCAGTGGCTGGGGGAGTAGGGGTCAGCGACGCTCCGATGGGGCGACGGCGGCGTCGTGCTGCCCAGCCCGGGCCAGGGCCTCGGCGACGAAACCGCTGGCCTTGAGCTCCTCGACCAGGTCGTGCAGGAACGCGACGGTCTCGGGGCGCCGGCTCGTGGTCGTGCCCACCGCCTGCCGGATCTGCATGAAGCGGTCCTCGAGCAGCCGGACGTCGGGGTGGGCGGCGACGAAGGATGTCATCGGCTGCCGGATGCCGGCGGCGACCTCCAGGCCCTCCGTGCGGAACACCGCCACCCCTTCCACGCCGCGCACGACGGACGCGTGGGTGAGGGTGCGGGTGAGGAACAGGTCGTAGGCGGACCCGCGCTTGACGCCGATGCGGACACCTGTTCGATCCACGTCGGCGAGGGCACGAACGGGGGAGTCGAGCGGGACCGCGAAGACGCCTTCGATGACGACGTACGGGGCGGTGAAGGCCACCTCGGCCTCGCGGGCCGGGTCGATGGCCAGGAAGCACACGTCAGCCAGCCCGGAGGTCATCGCCTCGAACGAGCGGCGGGCCGCGTCGAAGCAGAGGAGCGCCAGGGGGACCTGCAGTCGCGCGGCGAGCTCTCGGGCGAGGTCGACGGTGACACCGGCGGGTGCCTACGGAGTGCCGTGGGCGAGGACCGGGTTGCCGAGGTTGATCGAGGCGCGCAGGGTGCCGGTGGGTGCCAGGTCGTCGGTGATCGCCGCCGTCACGGGAGTCATGGCCGCGGAGCGTACGCGAGGGCGGGGCACAGTCTGCGTGAACGCGCCGTCATCAGGTGCGTCAGGCCGGCGGTCAGGTCTCACAGCCGGACGGGCGAGCATCACCGCATCGAACGGAGGAGTGCCCTCACCACGTGAAATGACATAATGTCGATTATCGGCGTTACGGGTTGAGCGCCGGGACGGACGAGGGGGCGGGAACACGACCCGCCTGCATGACTGCTAGACCGCCTGTCCACGCGAAGCATGGCCACCGGACGACTCCTGGTGAGTCGTGCGGCTGGCCAGCTGCGGCAGACGACTGGCACCGACCTGGGCGCGCACCGACAGCTGTTGGTGTCCATGGATGACGCGGCGGATGAGCCGCATGATGCGACCGGCGAGCTGGCAGCCGGGACGACGCCGACCGGGACGACGCCGTGGGTCGAGATGCAGCCAGGTGGCTCGTCACGCGCCACGGCATCGGCGCAACGTGTGGTGTCAGGCGCAGGGCGCGGACACGCAGCCACGGCGGCGCACCGGGCCGACAGCCGGCGGCATCGGCCAGCCGGGCCGGACACCAGACACCGGTCGGCCCACCTCCTCCGGGATGCCGCAGGCCTGTCAGTGCCTCGTGGCAGGCTGTCGGGTCTGGAAGCGCAAATGGGACCAAACGCAGGAAAGTGGTCTTACTTGTGCGTGTAATGTGTCATACACGAACAAATGGTACATTCCAGCCATGGCCTCCCCCGCATCCCTGACTCGCGTCACGGTCCGTGACGCCGTGCTCCAGTACCAGGAGTCCCTCGAGCGCCGGGTCATGCGCTCGGAGATGAGCCCCACGAGCCTGCACGCCTACACCCGCGACCTCGCCGAGTTCGTGGCCCTCCTCGGCCCCGACACGGTCCTCGACGACGTCGAGGGCGACGACATCGAGGTGGCCCTCACCCGCCTGGCCAAGGCTCCCGACCGCCGCTTCACCAAGGGCGTGAAGATGGGCCAGGACGGCAGCCAGCCACAGGGCCGCGGCCCGCACGCCCGGGCTCGCTGGTTCACCGCGGTCCGCGGGCTGTTCCGCTGGGCGACCGACCGCGGATACGTCCAGGTCGACCCGACGCTCAAGCTCAGCCCGCCACGCACCCCCAAGCGCGCGTCCGGTGCACGCCTGGGCCTGCAGGCGGGCGAGGCGCGCACGTTGCGGGCCGCACCGTCGACCAAGGCGGTCGACCACCCCCGGGCCAACCAGAGCCTGACCCTGCGCGACGAGGCGATCCTGCGGCTGCTGATCGAGTCCGGGCCACGCGTCTCCGAGCTGTGCGGCGCCAACCGCACCGACATCCGGATGCACGAGGAGACCGACCGCCCGGTGCTGCGGGTGCATGGCAAGGGCGGCAAGGACCGTGACCTGCCGCTGACGCGGCGCACCGTCGAGGCGATCAACGCCTACCTCGAGCAGGGGCGCCCCTCTCCCCCGGCGGTGACCGACCCGGCCGACACGGCCCGCAGCACCAGGGTGGCCGACGCCGAGCGCGCCCTGTTCGTCACCGTCCGGGGGTGGCGGATGGCTCCCCGCGACGTGCAGTACCTCATCCAGCGCTACACCCGCGCCAAGCTCGACCGCCGGGCCACGCCCCACGCGCTGCGACACACCGCGCTGACGATCCTGGCCCGTTCCGGGGTGGACATCGCCACCGTCGCCCAGATCGCCGGCCACGCCAACTTGTCGACCACCTCCATCTACATGGACGAGTCGATGTCCGCAGCGGCCGACGCCGTGGACCACTCCCCCATGGCCGACGACTAGCGGGCAGCTGCCGACCCCGGGCGCGGCGTGTGCTGCGGCGTCTATGCCGCTCTTGTCCGCTTCGCCCGTATCTGGATCACACCAAAGGCAGGCACAGGTCGGGGAAAGGTCAGCATTTGGTCAGGTTTGGCCACCCCGTTCCGACCCGGCACCTACCGTCATGGGGGTCGGAGCATCCCGCCCACCAGGGCGCCCGTGGTGCTCCTCCCACCAGGCGAGCGGTCCAGCAGCGGTGCCGTGAGAGCTTGCGCAGAACAAGCAGGAACAAGGGGATCCAGCCAACCATGTCAAGACCTCTACTTCGTCGTGCCCGCAACCGGGTCCGGATGCTGCGGCTCGCGGCAGCAACCCTCGCGGCCGTCGGCCTGTCGGGGCCGGCGATCGCCCACGCCCAGGTGATCGGGCCCGACGTCGCCAGCTACCAGCACCCGAGCGGCTTCAGCATCGACTGGGGCGCGGCCAACGCCACCGGCGGTGCCGCGTTCGCCTTCGTCAAGGCCACCGAGGGCACCGGCTACACCAACCCGTACTTCCGCGGGGACTTCGCCGCGGTCCACGCCAGGGGCATGGCCCGAGGCGCCTACCACTTCGCCCGGCCCAGCCTGGCGGGAGGCTCGGCCACCGCCCAGGCCGACTACTTCGTCCGGGTCGCCGGCAAGCTCGGCGCACGCGGCGACCTGCCGCCCGTGCTCGACCTGGAGGTCACCGGCGGCCTCAAGCCGGCCCAGCTCACCGCGTGGGTCTCGACCTGGCTCAAGCGGGTCAAGGCCACCACGGGCCGCACGCCGATGGTCTACGTCTCCCCCTATTTCTGGACCCACTCGATGGGCAACTCCACCGCGTTCCGGTCCTACTACCTGTGGGTGGCCAGCTGGTCGAGCCGGCCCCCGACCGCGCTGCCCGGCGGGTGGAGCCGCTACACGTTCTGGCAGTACACCAACGCCGGCAAGGTCGCCGGCATCAGCGGTCGGGTCGACCTCAGCGCCTTCAACGGGACCGTCGCGGCCCTGTGGGCCCTCGCCAACGGCGCGCCCGCGCCCGTGCCCGCGCCTGCCCCGACGCCCAGCCCGGTCCCGGCACCCGCGCCGGCTCCAGCACCGGTCCCGGCACCAGCGCCGACGCCGGCCCCGGCACCAACGCCGGAGCCGTCGCCCTCCCCCGCGCCGGCTCCGGCACCAGCGCCGAGCCCCTCCTACTCCGAGCTGAGCCGCCTCGACCTGATCCGCGCGCTCTACCAGCAGTCACGGTCGACGCTGGAGCCCGGCGCAAGCGGAGCGGGCGTGGCTGCGGCCCAACAGGTCCTGGGCCTGCCGCGGACCGGCACGTTCACGCCGTCCATGGCGGCGTCCCTGCTGGCGTGGCAGCGCAGCCACGGCGTCCACGCGGCCGGCGTGCTCGACCCGCGGACCTGGTGGGCGATGATCGCGGTGACGCACCGTCAGCACCACCACCGCAACGACTGACGGCCACCGCCCGCCCGGTCCTCCGGGCGGGCGGTGCTCAGCCGCCCCAGCGCTGCACCAGTTCGTCCACGACCTTGACGTCGCGGGTCGTCGCGAGGGCGCCCCCGAGCCGCTCGAGCCTGGCGTTGGTCAGCTTGGCCTCGTGGGCCGGCAGGTTCAGCCACATGACCGCCTCCCGGCCGAGCACCCGCACTCGCTCATGCTCCCTGTCCCACGCGTGCAGGGCCCGCACGGCACCGTCGGTCGGCTCGTCCTTGAAGAAGGACACGTAGCGGCGGGGCTGCCCGGGCAGCGGGGTGTCCAGGCCGGCCAGGGCCGTGCCGAGGGAGCGAAGCTCGGCCGGGGTGCGCACCATCGTGGGCACCTCCAGCTTCCAGCCCTCGCGGAGCACCTCCTCCACGGCCCGCTCGACCCGGGCGGCCGACCGCATCGCGCTCGTCAGGCGCAGGTTGCCGCTCTGTATGTAGCTCTCGACATCGCGGAAACCATTGTCCTGCAATGCATCCCGCAGCTCGGCCATCTTGACCCAGCGCCCACCGACGTTGACGGCGCGCAGGAAGGCAACGTAGGTCGGCACAGCAACCTCAGCCGCGGTCCGTGCCGAAGAACGGGTCGACCGCGGACCGGAAGTCCTCCGGGCGCTCGACCCACGGGTAGTGGCCGGCGCCCTCGATGACCACGGCGCCGCTGCGCGGGAACAGGTCGGCCACCGCGAGCACCGGCTTGAGCCCGGTCAGGGCGTCCCGCTCCCCCGCCAGCACGAGAACCTGGGCGCCACACGAGGCCAGCCGCTCAGCCAACGCCTCCGGCACGGGCGCCGAGAAGAAGGCGCCGGCCGCGTCGAGGTAGAAGTCCCCGACCGCCTCGTGCGCCCGGGCCTGCTCGTCCCACGTCCCCCACGCCAGCGGCGCGATGAGGTGGGCCAGGGCCCGGTGCTCCTGCGGGGTGCTGGCCGCCTCCAGTGCCGGCACCGCCTCCGCGAACGCGGGGAACCACTCCTCGTCGCTGCGGGCCATGACCATCGCCCTGCTGTCGTCCTCGACGTCCACCAGGTAGTCCGCCGGAGGGGTCACGAGGCACAGGCGACGCACGTGCTGGGGGTGCGATGCGGCATACGCGAAGGCGACCCGCGTGCCCGCGCTGTGCGCCAGCAGGTCCTGCTGCCCCCCACCGAGGTGGCGGCGCAGGGCCTCGACGTCGTGGGCGAGCTCTGGCCACGCCATCAGCGGGCCAGCCTCGGCGGACTCGCCGACACCCCGCTGGTGAAGGACGACCAGGGGACGCACCGAGGACAGCCCCGCCAGGTCGCCCAGGTATGCCGGGTGGCGTGCTGCGCCGCCGGCCAGGACGACCAGCGGCTCACCGCAGGCCTCGTCGTCGATCAGGTCGTAGTGCAGGATCGCGCCGTCATGGCTGGTGAAGGTCGGCATGGCCGCAACCTACCGGCGGTCCCCGACTCAGAGAGTGAAATTTCCGGTTCCCACCTGGCGCACCTCGCCGGTCACGAGGATCTGCCCCTCGTCGTCGACCTCCAGGTCGAGCACGGAGGGCCGACCCACCTGCGCGCCCTGGTGGACCACCCGGCGCAGCCTCCGCTCGCCGTGCAGGTGGAACCATCCGCCGAGGTTGGCGCAGGCCGAACCGGTGGCGGGGTCCTCGATCGCGGACGCGCCCTGGGTGAAGAACAGCCTGGCCTCGACCACCTCGTCGTCGACGGGCGCCCAGACGTAGACCAGCGCCTCGTCGCCCAGGCTCGAGGCGTTCGCCCGCAGGAGCCGTGGGTCGGCCGAGGCGGCCCGCACGTCCTCGACGCTGCGCAAGGGCAGGATGAGCTGGGTGACCCCGGTGTTGACGAGCAGTGGCTCCGCCCCGATGGCCTCGACCGGGAGCCCGACCATCGCGGCGAGCCGCTCACGGGTGGCCTGAACCGGTTGCGCCGCAGGGGCTTTCGCCCGCAGGGTCCAGCGGTCACCGACCGCCCTGACCGGGATGTCGCCGGCGGGCACCCGCAGCACGACCTCGTCCCCGGTGCCGAGCAGGTCACGCACCACGTGGGCGGTCCCCAGGGTCGGGTGTCCGGCGAAGGGCATCTCGTAGGTCGGCGTGAAGATCCGCACCTGCGCCGTGGCGCTGTCGTCCCCGGCGGGCAGCACGAACGTCGTCTCGCTGAGGTTCAGCTGCCGGGCCAGCGCCTGCATCTCCTCGGTGCTCAGGCCTCGGGCGTCCTCGAAGACGCACAGCGGGTTGCCGGAGAAGGGGTCGTCGGACCCGGTGGTGAAGACGTTGAGGGTGCGGAAGGAGAACGTGCGGGAGGCGCTCATGCGGCGATCCTGCCAGAGGACCCCGCCGGGACCGGGCCGCTCCCGGCCCCGGTCCCGGTCCCGGCCGGTACGACGTGGGCTCGGGTCAGCCGCCGAGGGCGTCGAGCAGGGCCGCCGAGAACGCCTTGAGGTCGTCGGGGTTGCGGCTGGTGATGAGGTTGCCGTCGACCACCACCTCCTGGTCGACCCACGTGCCGCCCGCGTTGGTGATGTCGGTGCGCAGGCTCGGCCACGAGGTGAGCGTGCGCCCGCCCAGCACCCCCGCCTCGACCAACGTCCACGGCGCGTGGCAGATGGCGGCCACCGGCTTGCCGGAGTCGACGAAGTGGCGCACGAACCCGACGGCGTCCCGGTCGAGTCGCAACGCGTCGGGGTTGGCGACCCCGCCGGGCAGCACGAGGGCGTCGTAGTCGGCGACCGAGGCCTCGCCGACCTGGCGGTCGACCGGGAACGTGTCGGCCTTGTCCAGGTGGTTGAAGGCCTGCACCGAGCCGCCCTTCGGGCTCAGCAGGACGGTGGCGGCGCCGGCGGCGGCAGCGGCTTCCCACGGGTGGGTGAGCTCGACCTGCTCGATGCCTTCGCCGGCGACGAGGAACGCGATGGTCTTGCCGTTGAGATCAGCCATGTCTCGAGCCTGCGCCGCGCAACTGGGCCACGCAACCCGGAGTCAGGTGAGGTCCCGCACGGCGGTTGCGGGACCGTCCCTCCGGGGCGCGTCAGAACTCGCGGGCCCTCACCAGGCGCCGTCCGGCGGCGCCTCGAACACCCGGGACAACGCCCCCATGGCCTCGGGCCGGACGCGGTAGCAGACCCACACGCCGCGCCGGCTGCGCTCGAGCACGCCGGCTTCGTGGAGAACCTTCAGGTGGTGCGAGACCGTCGGCTGGGTCAGGTCGAACTCGGCGGTGAGGTCTGCAACGGTCGCCTGACGCCCCTCCGCGCGGAGCAGGATGCTGACCATCCGCAGCCGGATAGGGTCGGCAATCGCCTTGAGCACGAACGCGATCGCACCGGCGTGGTCCCGGTCGAGGGAGTCCGTGTGCAGCGGTCGACAGGCCGCGATCGGGGTGGCAGGGGCTGGGGCGAGCCGCACCGGGGCGGCTGCAGCGGGCAGCACCGGTTCTGGCTCGGACAGGAACGGTTCTGGCGCAGACACGCGCCATATCGTGACAGAAGGGACGAACTGCCGCCCGGTCAGGCGTCGCCGGCCAGGCTCCACGACACCGGGGTGCCGAGCTCGACGGTCCGAGAGACGGTGCACAACCGGTCGTGCGAGCGCGCGGCAGCGTCGGGCAGGCGCTCCCGGGCGGCGTCCCCCGACTCCCCCTCGGGGAAGGTGACGTGGAAGGTCAGCGTGATGTCCTGAAGGCGGTTGCCCCCGGCGTCGCGCACCTTCTCGGCGCCCACGACGAGCTCGAAGCGCTCGGGCTCGGCCAGCCGGGACGTGAGCGCGTCGACGTCGAGTGCGGTGCACCCGCCGATCGCCGCCAGCAGCAGCTCCACCGGGGTGAAGCCGCCCTCCTCGCCCGTGCCGAAGGTGAGCTCTCCCCCACGCGCGTTCGTGGCGACCAGCTCGCCCTCCCCGGTGCGGCGCAGGGACACGGACCGGTGCTGCTCCTGGGAAGCCATGGCCTCTAGCCTGCCAGAGTGACTGCTGCCCACGACCCGTCATCCGGCTCGCTGTTCCTCGTACGTCATGGCCAGACCGAGTGGGCCCGCGCCGGCCGGCACACCGGGCTGACCGACGTCCCGCTCACCCCCGAGGGCGAGGCCGGCGCCAAGGCCCTGGCCACGCTGCTCGACGGCCGGCGGTTCGCCCTGGCCCTGAGCTCCCCCCTGCAGCGGGCCCGGCGCACGGCCGACCTCGCCGGGCTGACCGGGGTCCAGGTCGACGACCGCCTGGTCGAGTGGGACTACGGCGGCTACGAGGGGCTGACCACCGCCGAGATCCGCGAGCGCCTGGGCCGGCCGTGGAACGTCTTCGACGACGGCGTCCCCGCCGGTGACACCCCCGGGGAGACCCTGGAGGCACTGGCCGCCCGGACCCGCGCGGTCCTGGACCGGGTGCGTCCGGCGCTCGCCGAGGGCGACGTGGTCCTCGTCGGGCACGGCCACTGCCTGCGGGTGCTGGCGACCGTGTGGTTGCGCCAGGAGCCCCGGATGGCCGCGCAGCTCATCCTGCACGCCGGTTCCCTCAGCGAGCTCGGCTGGGAGCGCGAGACCCCGGCCATCGTGTCGTGGAACCGCACCCCGGACACCCCCGAGCGCTAGTCACCGGTTGCGGCGCCGCGCCAGAATCGTTGGCACTCAGGCCTTCTGGCCCCGGGTGCGGGTGCCGGGCGGTCGCACCACGGTGAGGTCGCCACGGTGCGGCGCGGGCATCGGGTGGGGCCCTCCGGGGACGTCGACGGCCGGAACGGGTGTCGGGTCGCTCGGCCATTCCCGGGCCCCCGCCTCGTCGAACAGGGCGACCGAGGACGCCGCTCCCGGGGTGAACCGCGGTCCGTAGCGCACGCCCTCCATCGCGGCGTCGGCGAGCGCGCGCGCCCAGGCCTGCGGCACGGCATACGGGACCATCGTCTCCAGCTCGCGGGTGACGCCGAACTCGGCGGCTCGGGCCACCCGCAGGTTGGCCAGCCGCCGCGCGACCGGGACCCCCAGGCGGGAGACGACGACCCCCTCCAGCAGGGACACCGGCACGTAGGGCACGCCACCCAGCACCGCCCCGAGGCGCTCGCGCACGGCGACGGCCGGGTCGGTGGCGAGGTAGCAGGTGCCCCGCGGCGCGGGCAGGTCGAACCGGCCCCCGCCGTCATGGCTGAACCACCACGGCCCGTTGGCCGCCAGGTGCGCACGGCACAGCACCGTCCGCGGCTCGAGCCGGTATGCCGGGAACCCGGCCAGCGCGGTCTGCGGCACCTGCTGTGCCACGACCTCGCGCGAGCGGGGGCCGGGGGTGCCTGCGCTCATGCGACCCAGGACTGGGCGTCGGCGGTGGCCACCTCGACCACCCGCTGCACCGCGGCCGCCGAGGACCGGTGCAGCACGAGGAAGTCCACGGCGCTGTGCCCCTCGAACGCCTCCGAGGCGGTGGTCAGCCACAGCGCCACCGCCCAGCCGTCGACGCCGCGGCGGGTGAACTCCCCCACCGCCTCGAAGACCCCCGGGCGCACCTGACCGTCCCGGCCGAACTGCAGGGAGGGGTAGAGCAGGTGCCCGTCGGCGGTGCGGCAGGCCAGCAGCGTGCCCCGGCGGACCCGGTCGGCCACCGCCTGGCGGCTCACGCCGAGCCAGGTGACCAGGCCGGCGGTGTCGTAGAACGGGCCGAGGGACTCGTCGTAGGGGTGGCGCGTGGGCAGGGCGGCGACCATGCGCTCGGCGAACTCCTCGACGTCGCCGAGATCGGCCAGGGACCGGCCCTGAGCGGCCAGCACCGAGCCGCGCTCGGCGATGAGCCGCTCGACCTGGGCGAGCAGCCGGCGCTCGAACGCGGGGTCGGCGGGCCGATCCGCGGCGTCGGTGTCGGTGCGACGGCGGCCGGTGTGGGTGTCCATGTGTGCCTCCCTGTCCCTCACCACTGTCCCCCTTCGCGTCAAGGGCGTCAAGGGGACGAGGTCAGGTGAAGGGTAGCCCGACCGGCCGACATACGCCGGGAACGGTTGCTGCGAGCGCCTTTCCGGGACCGGTCAGTCAGGGAGCTTCCACGTGTGGACCGGCTCGTTGCTGTGCATGTTGCCGACGTAGCGCTCGAGCATGCGGCGCAGGGCTGTGGCGCGGTCGGCCCCGCGCTCCTCCAGCCGCCGAACGCAGGCGACCTGCCACGACGCGCCGTTGAGGCCCGAGGTGCAGCGCCCCTCGATGACCCCGAGGTAGCGGTCGCGCACCGCCTGGGAGACGCCCCAGCGCTCCAGCCCGGTGTGCGCGAGCGGCAGCAGGTGGCGCAGCACCAGCTCGTCGACCGGCACCTCGCCGTAGCCGGGCCAGTACAGCCGCGCGTCCAGCCCCTTCTGGGCGCACGTCCGGAAGTTCTCCTCGGCTGCGGGGAAGCTCATCTTGGTCCACACCGGCCGGTCCTCCTCGGCCAGCATCTTGACCACGCCGTAGTAGAACGCGGCGTTGGCGAGGATGTCGACGATGGACGGGCCGGCGGGCAGCGCGCGGTTCTCCACCCGCAGGTGGGGCATCCCGTCGACCAGGTCGTAGACCGGCCGGTTCCACCGGTAGACGGTGCCGTTGTGCAGCCGCAGCTCCGCGAGCGCCGGCGCCTCCCCGGCCTCGAGCCTGGCGACCGGGTCCTCGTCGGTGGTCTCCGGCAGCAGCGCCGGGTAGTAGCGCACGTTCTCCTCGAACAGGTCGAAGATCGAGGTGATCCAGCGCTCGCCGAAGAACACCCGCGGCCTGACCCCCTGGTTCTTCAGCTCGATCGAGCGGGTGTCGGTGGCCTGGGCGAACAGCTCCACGCGGGTCTCGGCCCACAGCTGCTTGCCGAAGAAGTACGGCGAGTTGGCCCCGACCGCGACCTGCGGTGCCACCAGGGCCTGGGCGGCGTTCCAGTGCGCGGCGAAGTCGTGCGGCGCGACCTGCAGGTGCAGCTGCACCGAGGTGCAGGCCGACTCGGGCGCGATGGAGTCGGCGTAGGTGGCCAGCCGCTCCCCGGAGGGCCCCTCGATGTCGATGAACATGTCCTCCCCGCGGGCGTTGAAGATCGCCTCGTTGAGCGCGGTGTAGCGGGGGTTGATGCTCATCCACTCGGTGGTGAAGTGCTCCGGGGTCAGCGTCGGCAGGATCCCGATGGCCACGGTGTGGGCCCCGACCTCGTTGGCCCGGGACTCGGCCCGGTTGAGGCTCTCGCGCAGGTGCTCCTCCAGCTCCAGCGCCGCGTCGCCGGGCAGTGGCCGGGGGCTGACGTTGAACTCGATGTTGTACTGCCCGAGCTCGGTCTGGTAGCCGGGGTCGGCGATCTTCTCCAGCACGTCCGCGTTGCCCATCCGGGGCAGGTAGTCGGAGTCGACCAGGTTGAGCTCGATCTCCATTCCGGTCATCGGCCGGTCGAACTCGAAGTGGCTCGTGGCGAGCATCCGCTCGAAGACGTCGAGGTTCTGCTGGACCTTCTCGCGGTACCGCTGCCGCTGCTCCCGCGTGTAGCCCGTGCCGCTGACCTCAGCTCCCATGGTGTCCTCCCTGGGCGAGTCGTCCCCTGAGCGTGACCCAACCACACCGGCGAGCGCCCTGCCAGATGGCGGCAGGGGGCCGCACAGGGGTGGTGGTGCACGCCATACCTGCGGGTGTCTCCTCCGCACGGACGCGACCCCGGTATGCCGTGTAGCAGCAGGCGGCCGGGTGGCACGCCGGGGAGGGTGCACCGGCCTGTCGGCGACTCCCCCTAGCCTGCAGGCGTGCGTCTGATCCACACCTCCGACTGGCACCTGGGGCGGTCCTTCCACCGGGTGGGGCTGCTCGACGCCCAGGCGGCCTTCGTCGACCACCTCGTCGAGGTGGTCCGGGCCGAGCGGGTCGACGCGGTGCTCGTCAGCGGCGACGTCTACGACCGGGCGCTGCCCGCGCCGGAGACGGTCGCTCTGCTCTCCGAGGCGGTCACCCGCCTCATCGACGCCGGCGCACAGGTCGTGCTGTCCAGCGGCAACCACGACTCGGCGATCCGGCTGGGCTTCGCCGCGGAGCTGCTCGAGCGCGCCGGGCTGCACATCCGCACCGGGCTGTCCTCGATCGGCCGGCCGGTGATGGTCGGCGACGTCGCGGTGCACCCGCTGCCCTACCTCGAACCGTCGGTGGCCGCCGACCGGCTCGGGGCCGGCGAGCGCACCCACGCCGCGGTGCTGGGGGCGGCCATGGAGCGGGTGCGCGCCGACCTGGCCGGGCGCGGCGGGCGTTCGGTGGTCATGGCGCACGCCTTCGTCACCGGTGGGGCGACCAGCGAGTCCGAGCGCGACATCAGCGTCGGCGGGGTCAGCGCCGTTCACCCCTCCACGTTCGACGGTGTCGACTACGTCGCCCTGGGCCACCTGCACGGCCGCCAGCAGGTCGACGACGGGCAGCGCTACTCCGGGTCCCCGGTGCCGCTGTCCTTCTCCGAGGTCAACCACACCAAGGGGTCCTGGCTGGTGGAGCTCGACCCCGCCGGTGTCGAGGTGAGCGCGGTCGAGGCGCCGGTGCACAAGCCGCTCGCGGTGCTGCGCGGCACCCTCGAGGAGCTGCTGGCCGACCCCCGGCACGCCGGGGCCGAGAAGGCCTGGTGCCAGGTGACGCTCACGGACAGCGTGCGCCCGCTGGGGGCGATGGACCGGCTGCGCGAGCGCTTCCCCGACACGTTGGTGCTCCAGTTCGACCCGCAGGGGGTCCGCGAGCTGCCCACCCCTTACGCCGCCGCCGTGAGGCAGCGCGACGACCTCGACCTGTGCTGTGACTTCCTGGCCCATGTCCGCGGCGGCAACCCGCCCACCGAGGCAGAGCGGACCCTGCTGGGCTCCGCCGTCGAGGGCTCACGCCGCGACCGCGCACGGCACGACGACGAGGGACAGACCGACGCGCGCGACGCGCGCAGTGGTGCCGCATGAGGCTGCACCACCTGGGCATCACGGCGTTCGGGCCGTTCGCCGCCGAGTGCGAGGTCGACCTCGAGGAGCTCTCCTCCAGCGGCCTGTTCCTCATCCAGGGCCCCACCGGCGCCGGCAAGACCAGCGTCCTCGACGCCATCTGCTTCGCGCTGTACGCCGCGCTGCCCGGGGCGCGGTCGGGCGCCCGGTCCAACCTGCGCAGCGACCACGCCGCCGAGGGCGCCGTGCCCCAGGTGCGGCTGGAGTTCACCGCCGGCGGGCGCCGGTTCCTCATCGTGCGCTCCCCGGAGTTCCAGCGGCCCAAGAAGCGCGGCACCGGCACGACCAAGGTCCAGGCCAGCGTCGTGCTCGAGGAGCGGGTCGACGGGGAGTGGGTCAACCGGGGCACCCGCAACGACGAGGTGGCACAGGTCGTCCAGGACGTCGTCGGCATGGGCCTGGAGCAGTTCGTCAAGGTGGTGCTGCTGCCGCAGGGGGACTTCGCCGCGTTCCTGCGGGCCAGCCCCGAGGACCGGCGCACCGTGCTGGCCAAGCTGTTCGACACGAGCCGGTTCACCGACATCGAGGCGTGGCTGGCCGACCGTCGCCGCGACCTGGCCGCCGGCCTCGCCGAGAGCCGGGCCGAGCTGGGACGACACCTGGCCCAGGTCGACACCGCGGTGGAGCTGCTCGACCTCGACGACACCGGGGCCGAGAGCGAGGCGGCCGCCGCCGAGCTGCCTCTGGCGCTGCCGGACTGGGGCAGCCTGCCCCGCCCCGCGGTGGCGGCCGCGCTGACCGGGCTGGAGTCCGCGGTCACCCAGCACGCCGGCGCCGCCCTGGCCAGCCGGTCCCTGGCCGAGGACCGCCACGAGGCCGCCGACGTCGCCTGGCACGCCGGGCGCCGCACCCTGGAGCTGCAGGAGGCCGCCGCGCGGGCCGGCGCCGAGCTCGAGGCCCTCGAGGCGGCACGGCCCGCCTACGACGCTGCCGCCGACACCGTGGCGGCAGCACGCCGCGCGGCCGTGGTCAGCGGCCACCTCAAGGCCGCTGACGACGCCACCGCCGTCCTGGCCACCACCAGCGGCGAGGTGCTCGACCGCGCCGCCCCGCTGGCGGAGCTGCTCAGCAGGCAGCCCGACGGCGAAGGGCTGGTCCAGGGCAACGGGCTGCCCGACCTGTCGGCGGTGGAGGCTCTGGCCGCAGGCCTGCGCGCCGCCGGCGAGCCCCTGGACCGCGCCGGCACCGTGGCCGAGGAGCTGGCCCGCCTTCACCGCGAGGCCGAGGCGCACGAGGCCGACGCAGCGGCCCGTGACGAGGCCGCGGCCGGCGTCGCCACCCAGGTGGTGGCCGCCGGTGAGGCCGTCACCCGGGCCGAGGAGGCCCTCGCCGGGCTGCGCGGGCAGGCGGCGGTGGTCGACGCCACGCAGGCGCAGGTCGAACGGCTGACCCGCACCCACCGGCTCAGTGCGGAGCAGGACCTGGCCCGGCCCCGACTGGCCTCCCTCGAGGCCGAGCTGGCCACCGCGCGCGCGGCGACGCTGCAGGCACGCGAGGAGGCGGTGTCGCTGCGGGAGCGGCGGCTCGAGGGCATGGCCGGTGAGCTGGCGGCTGCGCTGGCCGACGGTCAGCAGTGCCCGGTGTGCGGTGCGTGTGAGCACCCGTCCCCGGCGACCCGCGGCGACCTGGTCACCTCGGAGCAGGTCGCCGCGGCCGAGCGCGCGGTCACCGACGCCGGCGCCACCGAGACGCTCCGGGCCGGCGAGGTCGCCGCCCTGGCCGGGGCGGTCGCGGCCCGCGACGAGGAGCTTGCCGGTGTCGACGCCACGACCGAGGAGCTGGCCGACGAGCTCGCGCGGGCGAGGGGAGCCCTGGACGAGGCAATGGCCGCTGCGACGGGGCTGGCTGCCGCCGAGACCCGGGTCGAGGCGCGGCGCCGCGACCTCGAGGGGCTGCGCACCCGGCAGGGCGAGCTGACCGCCCAGCGCGACACGGCCCGAGCCCTGGCGTCCGGGGCGCGGGAGCGACTGCTCGAGGTCACCGCGCGGGTGCGTGCCCTCCAGGCCGAGCACGACGCTGTCTGCCCCTGCGCGACCGCCTCACCGGACACGGCTGCCGCGGACGAGGGCGACGTCACGCTGGAGGGACGGCTGGGCGCACACCAGGCCCTGGTCGCCGGGGTCGACGCGCTGGCCCGGGCGGTGCGGGCGCACGCGGCCGCCGCGGCCACGGCTGCCGCGGCCACCGCCCGGCTCGAGGAGTCCCTGCGGGCCAACGACTTCACCGATGTGGCCGCGGCGCGCGAGGCCTCGGTGCCCGAGGACCACGTTCGCGAGCTCGAGGCCCGGCTGCGCGAGCTCGACCGCCGGCGCGACCAGGCGCAGGCGCGGCTGGCCGACCCCGAGGTCGTCGCCGCCCGCGACGCGGCGGTGCCCGACCTCGACCGGCTCACCCACGAGCGCGACGCGGCAGGCCGGGCCCTCGGGGCCGCGCGCGACCGACACACGCTTGCCGAGCGCGCCAGCTCCCAGCTGCGCCAGCTGCACACCGCGGTGCGCGCGGTCCTCGACCGGCTCGGTCCGGCCGAGGACGAGGCCGCGCTGGTGCAGGAGCTGGCCGAGTGTGTCGCCGGCACCAGCACCAACAACGCCCTGCGAATGCGGCTGTCGTCCTACGTGCTGGCCGCGCGGCTGGAGGAGGTCACCCTCCTGGCCAACGAGCGGCTGCGCACCATGAGTGACGGCCGCTATGCCCTGGAGTACACCGATGCGCTCGCGGCCCGCGGAGCACGCAGCGGTCTCGGCCTGCGGGTGCGCGACGCCTGGACCGGCCTGCCCCGGGACACCTCCACCCTCTCCGGCGGCGAGGCGTTCATGGCCTCCCTGGCGCTCGCGCTCGGGCTCGGCGACGCGGTCAAGGCCGAGGCCGGCGGCCTCGACCTGCAGACCCTGTTCGTGGACGAGGGCTTCGGCACCCTCGACGAGGACAGCCTCGAGCAGGTGATGGCGGTGCTCGACGGCCTGCGCGAGGGTGGCCGGGCGGTGGGCATCGTCAGCCACGTGGCCGAGCTGCGTCAGCGCATCCCGGTGCAGCTGCGGGTCACCAAGACCCAGCGGGGTTCCGAGCTCGCCGTGCGCATCGAGGACGCCCCCGCCGCCTGAGCTGCACCCACCATTCCGGGGGCTGGGAGCTGCGACCCGGCATACACTCCTGCCCCGGGGGCGCTCGCCGTGAGCCGTCGCCCCGATGGGGAGCAGGAGGTCGCGCCATGTCGCTGGTCCGGGTCCACAACTTCGCGGTCTCCCTCGACGGCTTCGGCACCGGCGAGGGACAGAGCCTGGAGTCGCCGTTCGGCCACGCCGGAGGCCGGTTGCACGAGTGGTTCTTCCCGACCCGCACGTTCCGCGCCATGCAGGGCAACGACGGCGGCAGCACCGGCGTGGACAACGCGATGGCCCAGACGTGGGACGCAGGCATCGGCGCCGAGATCATGGGGCGCAACAAGTTCGGACCACAGCGCGGGCCGTGGGAGGACCACGACTGGACCGGCTGGTGGGGTCCTAACCCGCCGTTCCACACCCCGGTCTACGTCCGCACCCACCACCCCCGGCCGTCGGTACGGATGGAGGGTGGCACGACCTTCCACTTCGTCGACGGCACGCCCGAGGAGGTGCTCCGCCAGGCGCGTGACGGCGCCGGTGGCCTGGACGTGCGGATCGGCGGCGGACCCTCGACGGTCCGCGACTTCCTCGCCGCCGACCTGGTCGACCACCTGCACGTCGTCGTCGTGCCGATCCTCCTCGGCCGCGGGGTGCGGCTGTGGGACCGTCTCGAGGCCCTCGAGGAGCGGTTCGACGTTGAGTCGGTGTCGACCCCCGCCGGGGTCACGCACGTGACCTTCACCCGGCGCTAGCTCCCCGCCACACCGCCGACCCCCTCGCCCGACTCCCCACCGTCGGCGCCACCCCCGGCACGACCTGGTGCCCGCCACGCCGCGAACCCGCGCCGGTCAGGGCGGGAAACGCGGCGCAACGGGCACCGGGTCCGGGTGGACCGGGGGTCAGTCCTCGAACGCCTCCGGCGGCGGGCAGGAGCAGACGAGGTTGCGGTCGCCGAACGCCCCGTCGATGCGCCGCACCGGCGGCCAGTACTTCGCCCGCGGGTCGACCCCGTGCGGGTAGGCGGCGGTGTGCCGGTCGTAGGGGTGGTCCCACTCCCCCGCCAGGGACAGCGCCGTGTGCGGGGCGTGCCGCAGCGCGCTGTCGGCGACGGCGACGTCACCGCGGGCGACCTGCTCGATCTCCCCGCGGATGGCGACCATCGCGTCGCAGAACCGGTCGAGCTCGGCGAGGTCCTCGCTCTCGGTCGGCTCGACCATCAGCGTGCCGGCCACAGGGAAGGACATCGTCGGCGCGTGGAAGCCGTAGTCGATGAGCCGCTTGGCGACGTCGTCGACCGTGACGCCCGTGGTGCGGGTGATCTCGCGGACGTCGAGGATGCACTCGTGCGCGACCAGGCCCTCGGGGCCGGCGTACAGGACCGGGAAGTGGTCGCGCAGCCGGGCGGCCACGTAGTTGGCGGACAGGATCGCCGTCTGCGTGGCCTTGGTCAGGCCGGCGCCGCCCATGAGCCGCACGTAGGCCCAGGAGATCGGCAGGATGCTGGCCGAGCCGTAGGGGGCTGCCGAGATCGGCCCGACGCCGGTCGCCGGGCCGGCCTCCGGGGCGAGTGGGTGGTTGGGCAGGTACGGCGCGAGGTGGGCGCGCACGCCGACCGGACCGACGCCGGGGCCGCCGCCACCGTGGGGGATGCAGAACGTCTTGTGCAGGTTGAGGTGCGAGACGTCGGCACCGAACTTGCCCGGGCGGGCGATCCCGACCAGCGCGTTGAGGTTGGCCCCGTCGACGTAGACCTGGCCGCCCGCGTCGTGCACCAGCTCGCACAGCTCGCTGATCGTGTCCTCGAACACCCCGTGCGTGGAGGGGTAGGTGACCATGATCGCCGCGAGCTGGTCGCGGTGCTGCTCGACCTTGGCGCGCAGGTCGTCCATGTCGATGTCGCCGCCCTCGGCGGTCTTGACGACGACGACCTTCATGCCGGCCATCACGGCGCTCGCCGCGTTGGTGCCGTGCGCGCTGGCCGGGATGAGGCACACCGTGCGGGCGGCGTCGCCGCGGGCCTCGTGGTAGGCGTGGATCGCCAGCAGGCCCGCCAGCTCACCCTGGGATCCGGCGTTGGGCTGCAGCGACACCTCGTCGTAGCCGGTGACCTCGCACAGCCACGAGGCCAGGTCGGTGACCAGCTCGCGGATGCCCTCGGTCTGCGACGCCGGCGCGAACGGGTGCAGCCCGGCGAACTCCGGCCACGTCACCGCCTCCATCTCGGTGGTGGCGTTGAGCTTCATCGTGCACGAGCCCAGCGGGATCATGCCGCGGTCGAGCGCGTAGTCCTTGTCCGAGAGCCGGCGCAGGTAGCGAAGCATGGCGGTCTCGCTGTGGTGCGTGTGGAAGACGGGGTGGGTCAGGTATGCCGTCTCCCGCACCAGCGCGGCGGGCCAGGACGGCTCCGCGTCGCGCACCTCGGTCAGCCCGGTGACGCCGAACGCCGCCCAGACGGCCTGCAGGTCGGCCAGGTCGGTGGTCTCGTCGGTGCTGACCGACACGCGGTCGGCGTCGACCGGCCACAGGTTGACCCCGCGGGCGGCGGCCTCGGCCACGACCTCGGCCGCACGGCCGGGCACGGCGACGGTGACCGTGTCGAAGAAGTGCGTCGTCGCCACGTCCACGCCACCAGCACGCAGCCCCTCCGCCAGCGCAGCGGCGTGGGCGTGGGTGCGACGGGCGATCCGGGCCAGGCCCTGAGGGCCGTGCCACACGGCATACATGCTGGCCATGACGGCGAGCAGCACCTGGGCGGTGCAGATGTTGGAGGTCGCCTTCTCGCGACGGATGTGCTGCTCGCGGGTCTGCAGCGCGAGCCGGTAGGCCTGATGCCCGTCGGCGTCGACGCTCACCCCGACCAGGCGGCCGGGCAGCGACCGCTCCAGGCCGGCGCGCACGCTCATGTAGCCGGCGTGCGGGCCGCCGAAGCCCATGGGCACGCCGAAGCGCTGGCTGCTGCCGACCGCGACGTCGGCGCCCCACTCACCCGGCGGGGTGGCGAGGGTCAGCGCGAGCAGGTCCGCGGCGGCGGTGACCAGCGCGCCGGCCTCGTGCGCGGCGGCGGCCAGGGCCGACCAGTCGCGCAGCTCGCCGTCGGCGCCGGGGTACTGCACCAGCACGCCGAACACGGCCCGGTCACCGGCGGCCGCGGTCAGGGAGGCGGCGTCGGCCACCGGGGTCAGGTCAGCCACGACCACCCCGAGGCCCAGCGGCTTGGCGCGGGTCTGGATCACGGCGATGGTCTGCGGCAGCACGTGCTCGTCGACGAGCAGCACCGCGTCCTGGGCGACCTTGCTGGTGCGGCGCATCAGCGTCATGGCCTCGGCCGCCGCGGTGCCCTCGTCGAGCAGCGAGGCACCGGCGGTGGCCAGGCCGGTCAGGTCGGTGACCACGGTCTGGAAGTTGATGAGGGCCTCGAGTCGGCCCTGGGAGATCTCAGGCTGGTAGGGCGTGTAGGCGGTGTACCAGGCAGGGTTCTCCAGCACGTTGCGGCGCACCACCGGCGGCGTGACCGTGCCGTAGTAGCCCAGGCCGATCATCGAGGTCAGCACGGTGTTGCGGGAGGCGAGCCGGTGCAGCTCCTCGATCACCGCCTCCTCGCTCGGCGCGGCCTCGACGCGCAGCGGGCGCTCCGAGCGGATGCCACCGGGCACCGCGGCGTCGATGAGCGCGTCGATGCTCGGCTGGCCGACCACCTTGAGCATCTCGGCGGTGTCGTCGTCGGAGGGGCCGATGTGGCGCGAGACGAAGTCCGGCTCCGGCGGCAGAGCGCTGTGGGAGGACTGGGCGTGGGACATGAGGCTCCTGTCGCGGGACCAGCGCAGACGCCGGCCGTTGGTTGAGGTGTCGCCTCCCCCTCTGTCGCCGCGGGCCGGTCAGGACCGCGCACTCCAGAGTTGCCTCACCCGCGTGGTCCTGGCGCCTGAGAGGTTCCGGGGAGTTTGCCCCTTCGGCGCCCCGCCGACCGGCGGCGGCCGGTCGCGAGGTCTCTCCCACGCAGGGTTGTCAGCACCGGGAAATCTACCACCGGCGGACAGGACCCGGCCCGGGCCGCGAGGCCCGGGCCGGTGTGCTCCGTGGTGGGGTCAGCTGATGAGGCGGGCCGACCGGCGCGCGCTCAGCTCGTCGCCAGGGTGCGCGGCGGGGGTCTCGTCCTCCGGCCGCTCGCTGGGCAGCTGGGCCAGCTCGCCCTCGACCTCGCGCCAGACCCGGCCCACGGCGATGCCGAAGACGCCCTGGCCGCCCTGGACCAGGTCGATGACCTCGTCGGCGGAGGTGCACTCGTAGACGCTGGCGCCGTCACTCATGAGGGTGATCTGGGCCAGGTCCTCCACGCCCCGCTCGCGCAGGTGGGTGACCGCGACCCGGATCTGCTGCAGCGAGACGCCGGTGTCGAGCAGGCGCTTGACGACCTTGAGCACGAGGATGTCGCGGAAGCTGTAGAGCCGCTGGGTGCCCGAGCCGGTGGCGCCGCGCACCGAGGGCTCGACCAGCCCGGTGCGAGCCCAGTAGTCGAGCTGGCGGTAGGTGATGCCGGCGGCCTTGCAGGCCGTGGGCCCGCGGTAGCCGGTGTCCTCGCTCAGCGTCGGGAGGTCGTCGCTGAAGAGCAACCCCTGGGCAGCAACCGGCACCGTGGGGCTGCCGTGCTGCGCGTCTCCGGTGGGGTTCACGCCTACCTCCCGTGTAACTACATCGCCGTCGTTCGTCTTTTGACGGTAGGGCCGCCCGGGGGGTGCGTCAATCACCTCTCGAGGGTGCGTCGCGACGTGTCGCCCACCCGCGAGCCAACCCTCGACGTCAGGTCAAGACTGAGGGTATGCCGCGTCGCACCTCACGAGGCGCGCGGGCCGCCCTCTCCCTCGTCCTCGCCTTCAGCCTCACCGCCGGCCTCGTCACCGGTCCCCTCGCCTTCCGCCGCCTCGCCCGCCTCCTGCTGGAAGTCCTCGGCCGAGACGTGGTCGAGGAACTCGCGGAACCGCTCGACCTCGTCGTCCTCGTCCTGGGCGATGGCGACGCCGGCCTCGTCGAGCAGTGACTCCTCGGCCATGATCGAGGTCCCGGTGCGCAGCGCCAGGGCGATGGCGTCCGAGGACCGCGCGCTGACCTCCAGGCTCCCGTCGAAGATGAGGCTGGCATAGAAGACGCCCTCCTTGAGGGCGACGATGCGCACCTCGGAGAGCGTGTGTCCCAGGTCGTCGATGACGTTCTTGAGCAGGTCGTGCGTGAGCGGCCGCGGCGGCACCACGCCCTGCTGGGCGTAGGCGATGGCCGTGGCCTCGGCGGCACCGATCCAGATGGGCAGGTAGCGCTCGCCGTCACGTTCCCTCAACAGGACGATGGGCTGGTTGGTGGGCATCTCCACGCGGACACCGAGGACGTCGAGCTCTCTCACGGGCTCAACGGTACTCGCTCACTCTGTGCGCAGCCCCGACCGCACCAGCGCCGCGTGCAGGGCGATGCACTGGCTGAGGATCTCGGCCGTCGGGTCGGCAGAACCGTTGGCCTGTCTGGTCTTGCCCCGTCCACGCATCGGCGACACCACCTGCTGCACCAGCCCGATCTCGCGGTCGGCAGCGGTGCGGAAGGGCCGCAGGTGTCGCGCCTCGATGCCGAAGTCGGCGAGGGCACCGGCCGCGCGGGCGACGGCCAGGTCGGGCTCGCCGAAGTGCCCCGAGCGGTCGGGCCGGACCAGCCCGAAGGTCTCCAGCGCCTCGAAGGTTCGCAGGTCGAGCCCGGCGGCCTCGCGCAGCTCACGCGCGGTCAGCCTCAACGTGCCCGGCAGGGAGAGCTCCGCAGCATCCGGCACCGCCGGGTCACCGGGGACGACCGGCACCCGCGGGGTCGGCGGGCCGTCGCTCCCGGACGGCGGCTCGAGGCCGCGGTCCATGGCGTCGAGGGCCTCGCGGATGACCTTCAGGGGCCAGAACCGGTCCCGCTGGGCGCGCAGGATGTAGCGCAGGCGCTCGACGTCCGCCTCACCGAAGGTGCGGTAGCCGGCGCCGGTGCGCTCCGGCGTCACCAGCCCCTCCGCCTCCAGGTAGCGGATCTTGGAGATGGAGACGTCCGGGAACTCCTCCTGCAGGGCGGAGAGCACCGCCCCGATGGTCATCCGCCGGGCGGCCCGGTCGGGCGCCTCGACCATGGACTCACGCGGAGGATGCGCCCGAGCCCGCATAGAACACCAGCCGGAACTTGCCGATCTGGACCTCGTCGCCGGTGTGCAGGACCACCTCGTCGATGCGCTGGCGGTTGACGTAGGTGCCGTTGAGGGACCCCACGTCGCGCACGATGAAGCTGCCGCCCTCGCGACGGAAGGTCGCGTGCTTGCGGGAGACGGTGACGTCGTCCAGGAAGATGTCGGAGTCGGGGTGTCGACCCGAGCTGACCTCGTCGGCGTCGAGCAGGAAGCGCGCGCCGGTGTTGGGGCCACGCAGCACGACCAGCAGGGCGGTGCCCTCGCGCAGGGCGTCCACCGTCGCCTGGTCGGCGGCGGTCAGGCCACCCTCCTCGGGCGCCCCCTCGACGTGCTCGAGGTCGCCGATCCCGGGGAACCGCATCGTCGTCGGTTCGCCGGAGCGGATCGGACGCTCCTGCTCGCTGTCAGTCATCGGGTGAGCACCTCTGTCTTTCGGGGCTGCCGGTCGGCCCAGGGTGCCCCAACCCTAGACCACAACTTGAGGATGACGGAGGGGTTTGGACAATCGGCCCAAACCCCTCCCCCGTCAGGACAGCTGGGCGCGGTAGGCCTCCACGTCGAGGAGCCCCTCGAGGGCGCTCGCGTCGGCGAGCTTCACGGCATACATCCAGCCCTGGCCGTAGGGGTCGGTGTTGACCAGCTCCGGGGAGGAGTCCAGCGCCGCGTTGACCTCGACGACCTCGCCGGCCAGGGGTGCGTAGATGTCGCTCACCGACTTGGTCGACTCGACCTCGCCACACGCGGCACCCGGCTCGAGGGTGTCCCCCACGGCCGGAAGGCTGACGTAGACGACGTCACCGAGCGCGTCCTGGGCGTAGGCGGTGATGCCGATGCGGACGACGCCGTCGGCCTCGGCCGCCACCCACTCGTGCTCCGCCGTGTAGCGCAGGTCGGCGGGGTAGTCCAGGTCGCTCATGGTGCTCCTTGAAGGCGTTGGCACAGCAGGGGTTTTCAGGCGGGATGGGGTCACGACGACGGGGTCGGCGTGGGCACCGGGCGAGCGTAACGAGGCTCGCGCAGCGTCTGCAACGCGTCGATCCGCAGGTCCTGGGACTGGGTCACGCGGGGGGTCGCGCCGAGACCTCGGAGGGTCTCGCTGATCCCGCCCGGGATGTCCATGGCCGCCGCCATCGTGGGCGCGTCGCCGATGGCGGTGAGGGTGTAGGGCGGGGTCAGGCGGGTGCCGTCGATGTCGATGCCGTTGCCGGCGTCGGTGAACGACGTGCTCGCCACGACGCGGGCCGGGCCGATCTGCACGGCCTCCGCGCCGGCGTCCCGCAGCTCCTCGAGAGCGTCCAGCAGCACCGGCGCGGTGACCTTGTGGCCGGGGTCGTCGATGGTCATCGTGATGCCGGGACCGCGCGCCGGCAGCGTGCCGGCCAGCACCCCCAGGGCGTCCAGCCGCTCGCGGGCCGCGGACAGCGCGGCCGCGCTGGAGCCGTTGACGAGCTGGTCCCGGGTCGACTGCAGGGTCCGGGCCTCGGTGTCGAGCCGGGCCTGGCTCTGGGTGACGTTGTCGAGGATGCCGACCAGGTCGCTCTGGCGCAGCGACTCCAGCCCCTGCTCCTGGGTCTGGCGCACCTGCGTGGCGATCGCGAACCCGAGCAGCAGGGCCAGCAGCGCGGCGAAGGCGTTGGCGCGGGTGGCCTTGGGCCGTGCGACGGCGCCGAGCCGGCGCCAGGCGGTGTCTGCCGTCGGCGGGGGCTCGGTGACGGCGGGGGCCTCGTGGCGTCCGGGCTGCTCGCTCATGCGCGGAACAGGTGTCGGCGGATGGAGGCGACGTTGGAGAAGATCCGCAGGCCGAGGACGACCACGACGCCGGTGGACAGCTGGGCCCCCACGCCGAGCTGGTCGCCCAGGAACACGATGAGGGCGGCCACGACGACGTTGGACAGGAACGACACGACGAAGACCTTGTCGTTGAAGATGCCGTCCATGACGGCGCGCACCGCCCCGAACACCGCGTCCAGGGCGGCGATCACCGCGATGGGCAGGTAGGGCTGCAGCCACAGCGGCACCGTGGGGTGCAGGAGCAGACCGGCGAGGATGCCGGCGAGCAGGCCGAGTGCGGGGATCACGGTGCGGTCTCCGTCGTGGTCGGGGATGTGGTGCTCGAGCCTGTGCCGCTCGAGGTCGGGCCGCCCGTGGCGGGGGCGGTGCCCGCACCCTGGGGGCGGGCGAGGCGGGTGTTGAGCGAGGAGTCACCCGGGACCCGGAGCCGGTCCCCCGGCTTGAGGTCGGCGCGGATGCCGTAGTTGTCGGTCAGCGACTGCAGGTAGCTGCCGCCGTCGGTGCCGGCGAACTCCGCCGGCAGGGAGCTGGAGTCGCCGAGGGCGGTGATGACGTAGGGCCGGGTCAGCGGCCGGTAGTCGACGAGGATCGCCTGCCCGGCGAAGCGGATCGCCGACCGGGAGGTCAGCCGCTGGCCGTTGATGGAGATCGCCTCCGCCCCGGCGGCCCAGAGCCCGTTGACGACGATCTGCAGGTCGCGGGCGATGACCTTGCCCTGGTCGGTGGTGGCGTTGGTGCGCGGGTCGACGGCGCTGCCCTGGTCGTTCTTGTTTGCCGGGGCGTCGTCCATGGTCAGCGTCAGGCCCGGGCCAACGGCGGGCGCCGCTCCGGTCACGAGCTCGGTGTCGCGCAGCTGGGTGAGCAGCTGGCCCTGGCTGGCCAGCTGCAGCGACTGCGCCTGGGCCGCGTCGATCTCGGCGCGCAGCCGGGCCACGCGCGCGGTCTGCGCGTCGACGTTGTGGCGGCGCGAGTCGATCTCGGTGATGAGCTGCTGCTTGGCCTTGCTGGCGGCCGTGGCCGGCACGCGCAGGGACAGCGCGCCGGTCACCAGGAGCGCCCCGAGCAGGATCGCCCCGACCAGCAGCGTGGGCGTGCGCAGGCCGGTCGAGGCCGGCAGACCGGCCCGGACCCGGGCGTCGGCCGCCGCGGCGTAGCCGGGGTCCAGCGGGCGCTGCATGATCTCGTTGATCAGGGACATCGAGGCGTCGACCCGGCGAGGCGGCGTGCCGGCCCCGGGCACCCCGGACGTCCCGCCGCTCATGCCCGTGCCTGCCGCAGGGACCGGAGCAGGTCACGCACCTGCACGGCATACATGATCCCGGCCACCCAGTAGAGGGCCACGCCCCACCACGCGAAGGCCCAACCGACCGGGCGCGCCACGGCCGCGAAGGCGCTGCTGCCCTCGCCGAGCAGCAGCAGCGGGAAGGCGTAGAGCAGGTTGAAGGTGGCGGCCTTGCCGACGAAGTGCACCGGCAGCCCGATGACGCCCTGGCGGCGGACGATCAGCAGCAGCACGGTGCCGAAGACCTCGCGGGCGAGGAGCACCACCACGAGCCACCAGGGGATGATCTCGCGCCAGGCCAGGCCCAGCAGCGTGGACAGGATGTAGAGCCGGTCCGCCAGCGGGTCGAGCAGCTGGCCGACCCTCGAGATCAGCCCGAACCGCCGCGCGATCTTGCCGTCGAGGTAGTCGCTGATGCCGGAGAGCGCGAGCACGGTCAGCGCCCAGCCGTCGTGGCCGCTGAGGATCAGCCACAGGAACAGCGGCACCCCGACCAGCCGCAGCATCGACAGGATGTTGGGGAGGGTGAAGACGCGGTCGCTGACGACCACCACGGGGCGTTGCGAGTGCGCCAGGTCCACCGGTTCCTCCACGTCACGAGCCTATGCGAGTCCCCCGCGGCGGCGTCAGCCGGCTCGCCGCCGACGACGAAGGCCGCCACCGGGTGGACCGGCGACGGCCTTCGTCGTACTGCGTTCCGTCGGGACGACAGGATTTGAACCTGCGACCCCTTGACCCCCAGTCAAGTGCGCTACCAAGCTGCGCCACGTCCCGGAACCGCTCGGGTGAGCGAGACGAAACCTTAGCGCACCGGTGCCCGGTGCTCCGAATCGCCCACCCTGCAGGGGTATCGCGGGTGGTCACCGAGGTGTCCACCCTGCCCCGGGCGGCTACTTGCGGCGCTTCTCGCGCACCCGCACCGAGACCTCGATCGGGGTGCCCTCGAAGCCGAACTCCTCGCGCAGGCGGCGCTCGATGAAGCGGCGGTAGCCGGCCTCGATGAAGCCGCTGGCGAACAGGACGAAGCGCGGCGGCCGGGTGCTGGCCTGGGTCGCGAAGAGCACGCGGGGCTGCTTGCCACCACGCACCGGGTGCGGGTGGGCGGCCACGACCTCGCCGAGGAAGGCGTTGAGGCGGCCGGTGGGGACGCGGGTGTCCCAGGACTCCAGCGCCGTCTCCAGGGCGGGCACGAGCTTGTCCATGTGCCGCCCGGTGCGGGCCGAGACGTTGACCCGCGGGGCCCACGGGATCTGCACGAGCTCCTTCTCGATCTCGCGCTCGAGGTAGTAGCGGCGCTCCTCGTCGAGCAGGTCCCACTTGTTGTAGGCCACGACCAGGGCCCGGCCGGCGTCGATCACCTGCTGCACCACGCGGATGTCCTGCTCGGCGATGGGCTGCTCGGCGTCGATGAGCACGATCGCCACCTCGGCCTTCTCCAGCGCCGTCTGCGTGCGCAGCGAGGCGTAGAAGTCGGCGCCGCGGGTCTGGTGCACGCGACGGCGGATGCCGGCGGTGTCGACGAAGCGCCACGTCCGGCCACCGAGCTCGATCATCTCGTCGACCGGGTCGCGCGTGGTGCCGGCGACGTTGTCGACGACGACCCGCTCCTCACCCGCGAGCTTGTTGAGCATGGAGGACTTGCCCACGTTGGGGCGGCCGATCAGGGCCACGCGCCGGGGACCGCCACGCTGGTAGGCCCCACCGGCGGCGGAGACCTCCGGCAGGACGTCCAGGACGGCGTCGAGCACGTCACCGCTGCCGCGCCCGTGCAGGGCCGACACCGGCCACGGCTGGCCCAGGCCGAAGGACCACAGCATCGCGGCGTCGGCCTCGGCACGGATGTCGTCGACCTTGTTGGCCACCAGCACCACCGGCTTGCCCGAGCGGCGCAGCAGCTTGACCACGGCCTCGTCGGTGTCGGTGGCGCCGACGGTGGCGTCGACGACGAACATCACGACGTCGGCGAGCTCGACGGCGACCTCGGCCTGCTCGGCCACCCGCAGGTGGATGCCGGTCGCGTCGACCTCCCAGCCGCCGGTGTCGACCAGGGTGAACCGGCGCCCGGACCACTCGGCGTCGTAGGCGACGCGGTCACGCGTCACGCCGGGCACGTCCTCCACGACCGCCTCGCGGCGGCCGAGGATGCGGTTGACGAGGGTGGACTTGCCGACGTTGGGCCGGCCGACCACGGCCACGACGGGCAGCGGCCCGCCGTCGGTGTCGGCTCCGGACTCGGCGCCGTCCCGCTCCAGGAGCGCGCGGTCCTCCTCGCTCAGCTCGAACTCGTCCAGCCCTGCGCGCAGGGCACGCTCGACCGAGGCGTCATCGCTCTCGATGGCGTCGATGGTCTCGGGGTGCTCGCTCACGGCAGGGTCCTCTTCATGGTGGTTCGCGGGGGTGGGGATCATCCATTGTCCCGCATCGACAGGGGTGCCTCGTCCGGGAGGCCGATCCCGGTGGTCACGCTGACCTGCGCGACGTGGTCGGCGAGCTGCCGACGCAGCTGCTCGGTTGCCACGCGCAGGCGCTCGCGGCCCGGCATACCGGCCGGGGGCTGCAGCCGGAACGGCTCACCGAACACCACGGCGACCGGTGACCGCAGCGGCGGCAGGGTGCCCGTGCCGCGGCCGGTGCGGCGCGTGCCCAGGCACGCCACCGGCACCACGCGTGCCCCGGACTGCAGGGCCAGCCAGGTCGCGCCCTGCTGGACGGAGGCGACGTCGCCCCGGCCCCGGGTGCCCTCGGGGAACACGCCGACCGCTCCCCCGCGGCGCAGCACGGCCAGCGCACTGCCGAGCGCCTCGCGGTCGCCGGTGGTGCGGTCGACCGGGATCTGCGCCACGGCCTGCAGCAGCCGGCCGAGGACGCCGGTGAACATCTCGCGCTTGACCATGAAGTGCGACGGGCGGGGTCCGACGGAGAAGACCAGGGGGCCGTCGAGGAAGCCCAGGTGGTTGGACACGAGCACGACCGGCTCGTCCCGTGGCACTCGTTCGGCGCCGACCACCCGCACCCGCCACAGGGTGCGCAGGAGGGCCCGCCCGAACCGCCACCCGGCGGCGGCGCCCCGGGCCGATGGGGCGTCAGGCACGGGTGCCGACGGTGGCGGCGACGACCTCCAGCACCGCCTCGACCGACTGCTCGAAGTCCAGGTCGGAGGTGTCCACGGTGGTGACGCCCTCGGCGGCCTCCATGAACGAGGACACGGTGGAGTCCTTGCGGTCCCGGTGCACCACCTGCGCGTGGGTCGCGGCCACGGCCTCGGCCTCGGCGTGGCCGTGCAGCTCCTTGGCCCGCCGGCGCAGGCGCGCCTCCTCGCTGGCGTAGAGCAGCACCCGCACGTCGGCGTCGGGCGCGACGACCGTCGTGATGTCGCGCCCCTCGGCCACGACGCCGCCGACCCGGTCGCGGCACTCGGCGATGATCTCGCGCTGGCGACGACGCAGCTCGGCACGCACCTCGAGGTTCGTGGCCACCGCCGAGACCTGCTCGGAGATGCGCGACTCGCGGATCGCGGCGCCGACGTCGGTGCCGTCCACGGCGACGCCGGGCGCCTGCGGCTCGGTGACCATGGTCAGCGGCAGCTCACGCGCCGCCTGCGCCACGGCGGCCTCGTCGTGCAGGTCGAGTCCCCGCTCCAGGCACCACCAGGTAAGGGCGCGGAACATGGCGCCGGTGTCGAGGAAGGCCAGCCCGAGGCGGGTGGCCACGGCGCGGGAGACGCTGGACTTCCCGGAGCCGGAGGGGCCGTCGATCGCGATGACGAGGGGGGCGGAGGACCTGCTCATTGCCCGGAGCCTATCGGTCGTACCGTGACAGGCATGGCCCTGGCCGTGTGCCTGCTGCTCGACCCGCCCGGAGACCGGGCGGTGCGCCGGCTGTGGCAGCGCATCGAGGACCAGGGCGTGCCGAGCATGGCCTCGCACACCCACCGCCACCACCTGCCGCACCTGTCGTATGCCGTGCTGCGGCGGGGTGAGCCCGAGCAGGTGTGCCAGGTGCTGGCCGGGCTGCCCCCGGGAGACCCGGTGCGCCTGCGCTTCGACGCCCTTGGCACGTTCCGGCGGGGCCGGGTGTGGCTGCTGCCGGCGCTGACCAGCGAGGTGCTGCGCCGTCAGGAGCAGGTGGCCACGGCGCTCGCCGAGTTCGACCTGCACCGCGCCTACCTGCCCGGGTCGTGGGTGCCGCACTGCACCCTGGCGCCACGGGTCCGACTCGACCAGGTCCCCGCGGTGGCCGCGGTGGTCTTCGAGGTGCTGCCCCTGGCCACCCGGGCCTCCCGCGCGGCGCTGGTCGACAGCGGCACCGGCCAGGTGTGGCCACTCGCCCACGTCCTGTGAGCACGCCGCGCCGAGCTGGACGTTGGTGCCCCTTCAGCACCGCTGAAGGGGCACCAACGTCCAGCTCGGCGCGTATGGCGGCGGTGTGTGTGGGCCGTGGTCAGTCGTGCACGCGCCAGCCGAGGGCCGCCAGCGCCGCGGTCAGCGGCTCCTGCGCCGCCGGCAGCACCGACAGCTCGGCCAGGCCGACCGGCTGGCCGAGGCCGTGCTCGAGGTGCAGGTCCTCCAGGTTGATCCCCGCCTCGCCGACGTCGTGCAGGAGCCGGGCCAGCGCGCCGGGCTCGTCGGGCACGACCACCGCGACCGTGGCGTAGGTCGTCGGCGCGGCACCGTGCTTGCCGGGGATCCGGGCGTGGCCGGTGTTGCCCTCGGCCACGGCGCGGGCCAGCACCGCGCGGGCCCCGACTCCGCGCTCGGGGGCTCCGGGGACGCGGCTGTCCGCCGGGTCGGTCCCCGGGCCACCGGCCTCGTCCCCGGCGCCGAGCGCCTCCAGCGCACCCAGCACGCCGTCGAGGTCGGCGCGCAGCGCCAGGAGCACGGCGCGGACGGCCGGAGCGTTGGCCGCCAGGATCTGGGTCCACATCGCGGGGTCGCTCGCGGCGATGCGGGTCACGTCGCGGATGCCCTGGCCCGAGAGGGCCACGGCGCTCGCGGGCAGGTCGCGCAGCCGGCCGGCGACCAGGGACGCGGCTACCTGGGGCACGTGCGAGACCGCAGCGACCGCCGCGTCGTGCTCCTCAGGCGACATCTGGGTCACGGCCGCGCCGACCGCCTCGCCGAGCGAACGGACCGCCGCCACCGCCTCCGGGTCGGCCTGCGGCCCGGGTGCCACGACCCAGGCCCGGCCGGCAAACAGGTCCGCCTGGGCCGCGATCGCCCCCGAGCGCTCGCGGCCGGCCATCGGGTGGGACCCGACGTAGCGGCCCAGGTCGGCCCCGGTCGCCACGAGGGCGGCCAGCACCGAGCTCTTGACCGAGGCCACGTCGGTGACGACCGCGCGCGGCCAGCGCTTGAGCTCCTCGGCGACGACGCGTGCCACGACGTCCGGTGGCGCCGCCACCACGACGAGGTCCGGCTCGTCGGACACCTCGGAGGCGAGCTGCCCCGCGCCCAGGTCCCGGGCCAGCGCGGCCGCCGTCGGCGAGGCGTCCTCCAGCGCGACACGGTAGCCGCGGGCGGTCAGCGCCAGTCCGAGGCTGGCCCCGATCAGCCCTGTCCCGACGATGCGGACGCCGCGCCCGTCCCTGTGGCCCTCCCCCGGCGCCGGGGTGGTCACTGGGCCAGGTCCCGGCGCAGGGCCGCGGCGCCGCGCAGGTAGACGTGGGTGATCTCCTGACGCGTCAACGGCGTCGTCACGTGGGCCATCAGCCGGATCACCCGGGGCATCGCTCCGGCGATGTCGAGCTCCTGGGTGCACATCAGCGGCACGTCGCCCATGCCGAGCTCGCGCGCGGCCACGGCGGGGAACTCGCTGTGCACGTCGGGGGTGGCGGTGAACACGATCGAGATGACGTCGTCGGTGGTCAGGTCGTTGGCCTCCATCACGGCGGTCACCAGCTCCCGCGTCGACGAGAGCACGTGGTCGCGCTCGTCGACGTCGAGCTGGATCGCGCCGCGGACCGCGCGGACCGCGCGGACCGGGCCGGACGGCATACCGGTGTCAGTCACGGGAGCAACCGTATCCACGCGCCCGCGGCGCCCGTCGTCAGAGTCCAGCAGCTGAGTACAGCTTGCCGACCTCGTCGCGCGACAGCGCCCGGATGCGTCCCGGCTTGAGGTCACCGAGGTGGATCGGGCCGACGTCGGTGCGCACCAGGGTGATGACCGGGTGGCCGACCGCCTCGAGCAGGCGGCGCACCACGTGCTTGCGCCCCTCGTGCAGGATCACCTCGACCAGCGCCTTGCCCGGCGCCGAGTCGACGAGCTTGAACGAGTCGACCTTGACCGGCCCGTCCTCGAGGTCGATGCCGGCCCGCAGCCGCTTGCCCACGTCGCGGGCGACCGGTCCGGGCACCTGGGCGAGGTAGGTCTTGGGCACGCCGTATGCCGGGTGCTGCAGCCGGTGCGCGAGGTCGCCGTCATTGGTCAGCAGGAGCAGGCCCTCGGTGTCGGCGTCGAGGCGCCCGACGTGGAACAGCCGCTCCTTGCGGTTCAGGACGTAGTCGCCGACCGAGGGCCGGCCGAGGTCGTCGCTCATCGTGGAGACGACGCCCAGCGGCTTGTTGAACGCGAGGTAGAGGCGGGACTCGTCGAGCTGGACCCGCTCGCCGTCGACGTGCACGGTCTGGCGCACCGGGTCGACGCGGACGCCGAGCTCGGTCACGACCTGGCCGTCGACCTCGACCCGCCCGGCGGCGATGAGGTTCTCGCAGGTGCGACGGCTGCCCACGCCGGCGGCGGCGAGCAGCTTCTGCAGGCGCACGCCGTCGGGGTCGTGCACGTCGACCGGGACCGGGGTGGGGCGCTGCGGCAGGCGGGTGGGCTGGCTGGGCTTGGTGGTGCCGGAGCTGCCGCGGCGGGGTGCGCCGGAGCCACGACCGGCTCCGGGGGCCGCCTTGCGCGCGCCGCCGGTGCCCTTCGCGGCCGGGCGGCCGCCACGACCCGCGGGGCCGCCCTTGCCGGAGCCGGCGCCCTTGCCGCCTCGGGGGGCCCCGCCACTGCGGGGTGCCTGGGGGCTCATGCGCGTCCCTGCTCTGCCAGCTCGTCCAGCACGTCGACCTCGGGTAGGTAGGGGGCCAGCGCGGGCAGCTCGTCGAGGGAGCGCAGCCCGAGGCGCTGGAGGAAGTAGTCGGTGGTGCCGTAGAGGGTGGCACCGCTCTCGCCCTCGGCGCCGACCTCGGCGATGAGGCCGCGGGTGAGCAGGGTGCGCACCACGCCGTCGACGTTGACTCCGCGGACCGCGCTGACGCGGGAGCGGGAGATCGGCTGGCGGTAGGCGATGACGGCCAGGGTCTCCAGGGAGGCCTGGGTCAGCTTGGCCTGCTGGCCGTCGAGGAGGAACTTCTCCACCACGGGGGCGTACTCCGGGCGGCTGTAGACCCGCCACCCACCGGCGACGTTGCGCACGGTGAAGCCGCGGTTGCCCAGCTCGTAGTCGTCGGCCAGGGCCTGCAGGTGGCCGAGGACGTCCTCGACCGGCAGCTCCAGGGCCGAGGCCAGGGCCACCTCGCTGACGGGCTCGTCGACGACCATCAGCACGGCCTCGATCGCACCACGTGCGCCGGCCGGGAAGTCGTTGATGTCGAACGCGATCTGCTCCTCGGCAGTCTCGTCGACCTCGGCGACGGGGGCCTCGGCGGCTGGTGCCGCGCCGGCGCTCGTCTCGCTCACAGGTGCTCTCCTTGCTCGTGCTCCGACACCGGCGCGGGGCGCCGGGTCCGTGCTCAGTCTTGCGTGTCGGGGGTGGGGCCGTCACCAGCGGGGTCGCCGGCGGCCTCGTCACCCTCGTCGAACTCGTCGCTGACGCCGACCTCGCCGTCGTCGGCGCCGGTCCAGCGGACGGTCAGCTCGCCCAGCGCCTCGACCTGCTCGAAGGCGATGGCCGACTCGCGGAAGAGCTCCAGCAGGGCCAGGAAGCGCGCCACGATCACGAGGGTGGAGTCGGCGTCGGAGACCAGCGAGCGGAAGGAGACCATGCGGTCGCGCCGGAGCCGGTCGACGACCAGCGCCGCCTGCTCGCGGACGCTGACGGCCGGGGCGTGCAGGTGCTCCAGGCCGACCGTCGGGGCCACCTTGGGGGTCATCGCCCGCGCGGCGATCATGGCGAGCTGCTCGGGGGTGATCCCGATGACCAGCTCCGGCAGCAGCGCCGCGAACTGCGGCTCGAGCCCGGCCTGGCGGGCGGTCATCCGCCCGGCCTGCGCCATCTGCTGGCCGAAGGCGGCCGCGATGTCCTTGAAGGCGCGGTACTGCAGCAGCCGGGCGAAGAGCAGGTCGCGGGCCTCGATGAGGGCGAGGTCCTCCTCGTCCTGGATGCTCAGCTGCGGCAGCAGCCGCGCCGCCTTGAGGTCGAGCAGGGTCGCGGCGATGAGCAGGAACTCCGAGGCCTGGGACAGGTCCCAGTCCCGGTCGGAGGCCTGGTGGGCGCGGATGTGGGCGATGAACTCGTCGGTGACCTTGGCCAGCGCGATCTCGGTGATGTCGAGCTTGTGCTTGCTGATCAGGCCGAGCAGCAGGTCGAACGGCCCCTGGAACACGTCGAGGTTGACCTGGAACGGCGTGCTGGCGCCCCGGCGGGTGAGCACCCCACCGGGGGTGACGTCGGTCCGGGCCGGCCCGGTGGCGTCGGCGACCGGACGGTCGGGACCGCCGGGCTCGCCGGCACCGGCCGGTGCGTCAGGCGCTGCTGCGACCGCCGGCGAGGAGTCGAGCGTGCCGGGGGCTGAGCTCATCGGGGTCAGGCCGCCCCGCCCCGGGAGATCAGCTCGCGGGCCAGCTGGCGGTAGGACTCGGCCCCGGTGTGGGCCGAGGCGTAGGAGGTGATCGGCTCGGCGGCCAGGGTCGCGTCGGGGAACTTCACCGTCCGGCTGATGACCGTGTGGAACACCTGGTCGCCGAAGTGGTCGACCACGCTGCGCACGACCTCGCGGCTGTGCAGGGTGCGCCCGTCGTACATCGTGGCGAGGATGCCGTCGACCTGCAGGCGCGGGTTGAGCCGGTCGCAGATCTTGTCGATGGTCTCCACGAGCAGGGCGACGCCGCGCATGGCGAAGAACTCGCACTCCAGCGGGATGATCACGCCGTGCGCCGCGGTGAGCGCGTTGACCGTGAGCAGGCCCAGCGAGGGCTGGCAGTCGATGAGGATGACGTCGTACTCCTCGACGACCCCGCGCAGCACCCGGGACAGGATCTGCTCGCGGGCGACCTCGCCGACGAGCTGGACCTCGGCCGCGGACAGGTCGATGTTGGCGGGGAGGATGTCGAGGTTGTGGGTGCGCGTCTGCTGGATGACGTCGTGCACGTCGTGACCGCGCGAGATGAGCAGGTCGTAGATCGTCGAGTCGAGCTCGTGGGTGCGGATGCCCAGGCCGACGGACAGGGCGCCCTGCGGGTCGAAGTCGACCAGCAGCACCTTGCGGCCGTACTCGGCCAGCGCCGCGCCCAGGTTGATCGTGGTGGTCGTCTTGCCGACGCCACCCTTCTGGTTGCACATCGCGATGATGCGCGCTGGGCCGTGACCGGTCAGCGGCTGCGGGTCGGGGAAGTCCGGCATCGGGCGACCGGTGGCGTCCATCTGGCCGGCTCCGACGCTCTCGGCGCCGGGCAGCGGGCGGGGCGACCGGTCGGTCTCGGTGTCGGTGGCGTCCATCACCTCGGAAGTCACAGGTGCTCCACTCCCAGCGCCGTGGTGTCGTCGGTCAGCCTCACGCTGATCGTCCTCGTCGGTCAGCATCTCGCTGATCGCGACGACCCTAGTCGCGACCGACAACGCGCTTCAAGGCAGGGTGCGGCGTGTCGCGTCAGCGTGCCCGCGGGTGGGCCTGGGCGTAGACCTCCCGCAGCTTCTGCACCGTGACCAGCGTGTAGACCTGCGTCGTGGTCACCGAGGCGTGGCCGAGCAGCTCCTGCACGACCCGGACGTCGGCCCCGCCGTCGAGCAGGTGGGTGGCGAAGGAGTGCCGCAGCGTGTGCGGGCTGACGTGAGCCGACAGGCCGGCGCGCTCGGCGACGGCGCTGATCGTGGCCCAGGCACTCTGCCGGGACAGCCGCGACCCGCGCTGGTTGAGGAAGACCGCGGCCGTCCCCCGCCCGTGCGCGGCCAGCGCGGGCCGCGCCCGCACCAGGTATGCCGTGACCGCCTCCCGCGCGTAGGTCCCCAGCGGGACGATGCGCTCCTTGTCGCCCTTGCCGAGCAGGCGCACCGCGCCCGCGTCGAGGTCGATGTCGTCCAGGTCGAGGCCGACCGCCTCGCTGATCCGGGCGCCGGCGCCGTAGAGCACCTCGAGCAGGGCACGGTCGCGCAGCGAGGTGGGGGTGTCACCCAGGCTCGCGGCCTCCAGCAGCCGCTCGACCTCGTCGACGCCGATCGCCTTGGGCAGCCGCTTGGGCGGGCGCGGCGGGCTGACCGCCGCGGCCGGGTCGGCGCCCACCACGCCCTCGAGGGCCAGGAACCGGTGGAAGCCGCGCACGGCGACGAGGGTGCGCGCGGCCGAGGACGCCGACAGCCCGGGCCGCTCCGGGCTGCCCTCGCGCAGGGCGGCGAGGAAGTCGGTGACGTCGGCCTCCCGCACCGCCGCGGGGTCGACGATCCCGCGCCCGGCGAGGAACTCGCGGTAGCGGGCCAGGTCGCGGCGGTAGGAGGCCAGGGTGTTGTCGGCCACCCCCCGCTCGATCCGCAGGTGGTCGAGCCATCCGCGGACCGAGCGGTCCAGCGCCGTCAGGGGCGCCGGTGGGGTGGTCTGCTGCGTGGGCGCAGCGCTCAGCTGAGCACCTCGTCCAGCGACACGGACTGCATGCCGTGCGCGTCGGCGACGGGGCCGTAAGTGACCGCACCGTCGTAGGTGTTCAGGCCCAGCGCCAGGGCGTGGTCGGCCTTGAGGGCATCGCGCCAGCCACGGTTGGCGAGCTCCACGGCATACGGCAGCGTCACGTTGGTGAGCGCGTAGGTGGAGGTGTGCGGCACCGCGCCGGGCATGTTGGCGACGCAGTAGAACATCGAGTTGTGGACCTGGTAGGTCGGGTCCGCGTGGGTCGTCGGACGCGAGTCCTCGAAGCAGCCACCCTGGTCGATGGAGATGTCGACGAGCACCGAGCCCGGCTTCATCCGGGAGACCTGCTCGTTGGTGATCAGCGTCGGGGCCTTGGCGCCCGGCACCAGGACGGCGCCGATGACCATGTCGGCGTCCATGATCGCCCGCTCCACCTCGTAGGCGTTGGACGCGACCGTCTGGCAGTGGCCCTGGTAGATCGCGTCGGCCTGGCGCAGGCGCGCCACGTTGCGGTCGAGCAGCAGCACCTCGGCCTGCATGCCGAGGGCGATCGCGGCGGCGTTCATGCCGGAGACGCCGGCGCCGATGACGACGACCTTGGCGGCGTAGACACCGGAGACGCCACCCATGAGGATGCCGCGGCCACCCTGGGCGCGCATCATCGTGTGGGCGCCGACCTGCGGGGCGAGACGGCCCGCGACCTCGGACATCGGGGCCAGCAGCGGCAGCGAGCGGTCCGGCAGCTCGACGGTCTCGTAGGCGATGCCGGTGACCTTGCGCTTGGCCAGCTCCTCGGTGAGCGGCTTGTCGGCAGCGAGGTGGAGGTAGGTGAAGAGGGTCTGGCCCTCCCGCATGCGGTGGTACTCGGAGGCGATCGGCTCCTTGACCTTGAGGATCAGGTCACCGGTGCCCCACACGTCGTCCGCGGTGTCGAGGATCGTGGCGCCGGCGGCGACGTAGTCCTCGTTGAGGATGGAGGAGCCGACACCCGCGTCGGTCTCGATGTAGACGTCGTGGCCGTGCTGCACGAGCTCGTGCACGCCGGACGGCGTGATGGCCACGCGGTACTCGTGGTTCTTGACCTCGCGAGGGATTCCGATCTTCACCGGATATCAGTTCCTTTGTGTGGTGGTGCTGTGCGGTCGGCGTGGCCCCGTTGCCACGCCGATCGGCCGCCCGAGGGCAGCGGCTGCGAGTGTAGACCCGCAGACCCCCACCCGAAGTCGCCCAGGAAGCGGATGTGCCGATGAAGCTGTATGCCGACCTGCCGGGCCGCCGGACCACCCAGCTCGCCTCCGACGTGCTGGTCGTGGCCTGGGTGGCGCTCTGGGCCCACCTCGGCCGCGTGGTGCACGACGCCGTGCTGGGGCTGGCCGCGCCGGCCCGGCGGCTGGAGTCCGCCGGCGCCGGCTTCGGCCGGTCCATGGGCGACGCGTCACGCACCCTGCACCAGGTGCCGGTCGTGGGCGACCAGCTGCACGCGCCCTTCGACCGTGCCGCGGCCACCGGGACGGGGATCGCCGGCGCCGGCCACGACCTGGTCACGGCGGTCGCGCACCTGGCGCTGGTGCTCGGCTGGGCCACAGCACTCGTGCCGATCCTCCTGGTGGCGGGGACCTGGTTCGTCTGGCGGCTGAGGTTCGCCCGCCGCGCCAGGGCTGCACAACGCCTCGTCGACTCCGACGCCGACGTGGACCTGTTCGCCCTGCGGGCGATGAGCCGGCAGCCGCTCCCCCGCCTGGCACGGGTCAGCGACGACCCCGTGGGCGCGTGGCGCTCCGGTGACCGGCAGGTCATACGCGCCCTGGCCGCCATGGAGCTCAAGGAGGCCGGGCTGCGGCCGCCCCCGCTCCCGGTCAGTCAGACGGGACGGTGAGGACCTGCGGGAGCAGGTCCTCGGCGGGCGGGGCCCACGTCGTGGCGTCGGCGTCGACCTGCTCGCCGGAGCGGATGTCCTTGACCTGGTCGCCGTGCTCCCCCGCGCCGGGGAACCACACGAACGGGATGCCTCGGCGCTCGGCGAAGCGGATCTGCTTGCCGAACTTCGCCGCCGCCGGGGCGACCTCGCAGGCGATGCCCCGGGAGCGCAGCGCCGCAGCCGTGCGCATGGCACCGGCCCGGCTGTCCTCGTCATTGAGGGCGACGAGCACGGCGCTGGGCGTGGACCGGCTGGCCCGCACGCTGCCCTGGGCGAGGAGCTTGCCGAGCAGCCGGGACACCCCGATCGAGATGCCCACGCCGGGGTAGGTCGTCTTCCCGTCGCTGGCGAGGGCGTCGTAGCGACCGCCCGAGCAGATCGAGCCGAAGTGCTCCTGGCCGACGAGCTGGGTCTCGTAGACGGTCCCGGTGTAGTAGTCCAGCCCGCGCGCGATGCGCAGGTCGGCCACGAGCAGACCGGGCGCGTGCTCGGCGGCGGCGCGCATCACCGCGGCCAGCTGCTCCAGACCCTCGTCCAGGACCGGGTGCTCGACGCCGAGGGAGCGCACCTGCTCGACGAAGGTGTCGTCCGGGGTCGCGATCTCGGCCAGCTGCAGGCACGCCTTGGCCTGGGCCTCGGTGGCGCCGATCCCGACGAGCATCTCCGTGACCTTCTCGGGGCCGACCTTGTCCAGCTTGTCGACCACACGCAGCACACCGGCGACGTCGTCGAGGCCGAGGCCGCGGTAGAAGCCCTCGGGGATCTTGCGGTTGTTGACCTGGATCCGGAACTCCGGCACCGGCAGGCGGGAGAACGCGTCCGCGATGACCAGCGGCAGCTCCACCTCGTAGTGGAACGGCAGCTCGCCCACGTCGACGATGTCGATGTCGGCCTGGGTGAACTCGCGGTAGCGGCCCTCCTGCGGGCGCTCGCCGCGCCATACCCGCTGGATCTGGTAGCGGCGGAACGGGAAGGTGAGCCGGCCGGCGTTCTCCAGGACGTAGCGCGAGAACGGCACGGTGAGGTCGAAGTGCAGGCCCAGGCCGGGGCCCTCCTCGTCGGCGTCGGCGCCGAGGCGGCGGATCGCGTAGATCTCCTTGTCGGCGTCCTCGCCCTGGCTGGACAGTCGCTCGATCGGCTCGACCGCGCGGGTCTCGACGGAGGCGAAGCCATGACGCTCGAACGTCTCCCGGATGACGTCGAGGAAGTGCTGCTCGACGATCCGCTCGCCGGGCAGGTACTCCGGGAAGCCGCTGATCGGCGTCACCTTGGTCTGGCTCACTGGGTCAGTCCTTGCAGGTAGGGGTTGGTCGCCCGCTCCCGGGCGATGGTGGTGGCCGGGCCGTGTCCCGGCAGGACAAGGGTGTCATCCGGCAGCGGCAGCACGACATCGGTTAACGACCGGGTCATCGCCGCGCCGTCGCCGCCGGGCAGGTCGGTGCGCCCGATGGACCCGGCGAAGAGCACGTCGCCGGAGAGCATGGTGGTCCGCACGCCGGCCTCGTCGGCGGTGCCGTCAGGCACGTAGGGCACGCCGAACATCACCGAGCCCTCCGTGTGCCCCGGTGCGTGCAGGACGCTGATGTCCATGCCGGCCAGGGTCAGGCGCTGGCCACCGGCGAGGTCGACGACCTCGCTCGGCTCCTGCCACGTCGCGGCCGGGCCGAACTGCTGCTGCAGCATCGCCAGCAGCTCGGGGGCGAGCGTGCCCAGGGGGTCCTTGAGCCGGTAGTGGTCGTCGGCATGGATGTATGCCGCGACGCCACCGGCCGCGCACACCGGCGTCACCGAGCTGACGTGGTCGACGTGGCCGTGGGTGAGCAGCACCGCGGCCGGGCGCAGCCGGTGCTGGCGCAGCACCTCGGCGAGCCGGTCCTCGACCCCGATGCCGGGGTCCACGATGAGGCACTCCTCGCCCGCGGCGGGCGCGAGGACGTAGCAGTTGGTGGCGAAAGCCGCTGCGGGGAATCCGACGGTCAGCACGCAGCCGAGCCTAACCGTCACGGAGTCGTGACCACGCACCGCCGCCCGTGCGGGGACCGGTGCCTAGACTGACCGGGCCCGGGCCCTCGCGGCCCCTCACCGACCTCCCGAGGAGCTCACCCGTGTCGCCGAAAGCCCGCGACCGCGCCCGCGCCAAGCGCCGGGCCGAGAAGCGCCAGGCCGTGTTCGAGAGGCGTGCCGCCGAGCGCGCCCGCAACCGCCAGGTCGTGGCCGTCGTCCTCGCCGTGCTGCTCGTGGTCGGTGGCCTGGTCGGTGCCAGCTATGCGGTGAACCGCGGCAAGGACACGGCCACGCCGGCCGCGCCGGCGGCCTCGAGCCCGTCCGCGTCGCCGAGCCCGTCGGCCACCCGCACGCTGCCGCCGAAGTCGCTGGCCGCAGGCAAGACCTTCGTCGCGACGATCACGACCAACCGCGGCCCGGTCACCGTCCAGCTCGACGGCACCAAGGCCCCGCAGACCGTGGCCTCGTTCCTGCAGCTCGCCGGTGACGGCTACTGGGCCAACAGCCGCTGCCACCGCCTCACCACCGCCGGCATCTTCGTCCTGCAGTGCGGCGACCCGACCGGCACCGGCAACGGCAACCCCGGCTACGGCTACGGCATCGAGAACGCGCCCAAGGACGGCAAGTACCCCACCGGCACCCTGGCGATGGCGCGCACGTCGGACCCCAACTCCAACGGCGGGCAGTTCTTCATCGTGTACAAGGACACCCAGCTGCCCACCGACGGCGGCGGCTACACGATCTTCGGCACGGTGACCTCCGGACTCGATATCGTCAAGAAGACCGCCGCTGCCGGCGTCCAGGGTGGCCAGACCGACGGGCCCCCGGCGCAGCCGATCAGCATCCAGAAGGTTGTCGTCACCGAGAAGAAGGCCTGAGACCGTGTCACAGCAGTCCGACCACACCGAGCGCCCTGCCAGCCCCGCCGGCATGCCGAGCCCGGCCAGCCTCGCCGGCACCCGGCGCCCTGCCGCACCGGCCACGTTCGGCCGCGTCGCCGAGGACGGCACGGTCTTCGTCCGCACGTCTGACGGTGAGCGCGAGGTCGGCTCCTACCCCGGCGCGACGCCCGAGGAGGCGCTGGCCTACTTCACCCGCAAGTACGACGAGCTGCTCGCCTCGGCGGAGCTGCTGCTGCAGCGGGTCACCCAGACCGACCTGCCGGCCAAGGACGCCGTCGACGGCCTGACCCGGCTGCGCGAGCACGTCGCCGAGGCCAACGTGGTCGGCGACCTGAGCCTCATCGAGGCCAAGGTCGCCGAGATCGCCACGGCCACCGAGGCCCGCAAGCAGGTCGAGGGCGCCCAGCGCAGCGCGGCCCGCGAGAAGAGCAAGGCCCGGCGCGAGGAGATCGTGGCCGAGGCCGAGCGCATCGCGGCCCAGCCCCCGGCCTCGGTGCAGTGGAAGACCAGCGGCGCCCGCATGCGTGAGCTGCTCGAGGAGTGGAAGGCCGAGCAGCGCGCCGGCGCCCGCCTCGACCGCGAGACCGAGACCGCCCTGTGGCAGCGGTTCAGCGCCGCACGCAACGGCTTCGACAAGGCCCGCCGGGTCCACTTCGCCCAGCTCGACGCGACCCAGGGCGAGGCGAAGGCGGCCAAGGAGGCGCTGGTCGAGGAGGCCGAGGCCCTCTCCGGCAGCACCGACTGGGGCCCGACGGCCACCGCCTACAAGCGCCTCATGGACCGCTGGCGCCAGGCCGGCCGGGCCTCCCGCGCCGACGACGACGCCCTCTGGGCCCGGTTCAAGGCCGCGCAGGACGCCTTCTTCCACGCCAAGGACGAGGTCGCGGCTGTCGAGAACGAGGAGTTCAAGGCCAACCTCGTGGTCAAGGAGGCACTGCTCGTCGAGGCCGAGGCGATCCTGCCGGTGACCGACATCGATGCGGCCAAGGCAGCCCTGCGCGCGGTCCAGGAGAAGTGGGACCGGGCCGGCAAGGTCCCGCGCGCCGACATGGAGCGGGTCGAGAAGGGCCTGCGCCGGGTGGAGCAGGCGGTCCGCGAGGCCGACGAGAAGCGTTGGGCCGCAACCAACCCCGAGGTCGCCGCCCGGGCCCAGAGCCTTGTCGACCAGCTGGAGGCTGCCGTGCAGGGCCTGCGCGAGGACCTCGCGAAGGCCAGGGAGTCCGGCAACGCCCGCAAGGTGGCCGACGCCGAGGCGGCTCTCGCCGCGCGCGAGCAGTGGCTCGAGCAGGCCCGCGCCGGGGTCCAGGAGTTCAGCGGCTGAGGCCACTCCCCTGCCACGCCTGTATGCCGTGCCCCTCGCCGTGAGGGGCACGGCATACCCGTGTTCGCGGCGGGCACGCCCCGGGCGCCTTGGGTGCGGGAAATCCCTGTGCACCAACGGCGCTCGCCCGAGAGGATGACGCCGTGACCGAGCAGACCCCGACCCCCACCCTGGCCGAGCGCGCGCGGGCAGCCCAGCCCGGCATCACCCGCTGGCTGCTGTTCCGCCCGCCGGTGACCCCCGAGCAGGAGCTGCGCGACCTGGCTGACGTCGTGGCCGGCCTCGGCGACGGAGCCAGGTGGGACCGTTACGGCACCGGCGGCCCGGTCGCCCTCCTCGAGAGCCGGCTGGCCGAGCTGCTCGGCAAGCCGGCGGTGGCGTTCTTCCCCAGCGGAGTCATGGCCCAGCAGTCGATGCTGCGGGTCTGGTGCGACCGTCAGGACTCCCGCCGGGTGGCCATCCCCGCGCTGTCGCACCTGCTCCACCACGAGGAGGACGGCCCGCGGCTGCTGCACGGCTTCGACTTCCGGATGCTCACCGAGGGCGCCCGGGTGCCCGGCGTGGACGACCTGGACGCGATCCCCGGGCAGCTCGGCGCAGTGCTGCTGGAGCTGCCGCTGCGCGACGCGGGCTACCTCCTGCCCTCGTGGGAGGACCTCGAGGCGTTCTCGGCGGCCTGCCGTGAGCGCGGGGTGCCGCTGCACCTGGACGGCGCCCGCCTGTGGGAGTCCACGCCGCACCTGGGCCGATCGCTGGCCGAGGTCGCCGGGCTGGCCGACAGCGTCTACGTCTCGTTCTACAAGGGCCTCGGCGGCCTCGCCGGCGCCGCGCTGGCCGGCCCCGAGGACGAGATCGAGCAGGCCCGCACCTGGCGCACCCGGCACGGGGGCACCCTCTTCAGCCTGATGCCCTACGCCGTGGCCGCCCTGCGAGGGCTGGACCAGCACCTCCCCCGGATGGCCGAGTTCCACGAGCGGGCGCAGGAGATGGCCAAGCTGCTGCCGGAGCGGGGCATTCGCGTCCTCCCGGAGGAGCCGCACACCAACGCGTTCCGGATCTTCGTCGAGGCGCCCGCGGACTCGCTGAACGAGCGCCTGGTGACCGCGATGGAGCAGGACCACCTCATGGCGTCGGCAACGTGGGACGCCAGCGAGGTGCCGGGCTGGTCGTGGACCGAGTTCACCGTCGGCCCGGCCACGATGGAGTGGACCGCCGCCGAGGCTGCCGCCGAGCTGGCGCGGATCTTCGTGGACTGAACCAGTCGGCCCCGAGAGGGACGTTTCTCGGGTTTGGAGGCCCTCCAAACCCGAGAAACGTCCCTCTCGGCGCGTGGGCTACTGCTGCTTGACGGGCGCCTTGCCGCCGGTGATCCGGTAGACGTCGAAGACGCCGTCGATCTTGCGGACCGCCTTGATGACGTGGTCGAGGTGGCCGGGGTCGCCCATCTCGAAGGTGAACTTGCTCATCGCCACGCGGTCGCGGGTCGTCTGCACGCTCGCCGACAGGATGTTGACGTGGTGGTCCGAGAGCACCCGGGTGACGTCGGAGAGCAGCCGGTTGCGGTCGAGCGCCTCGACCTGCAGCTGCACGAGGAACACGCTGCCGGCGGACGGGGCCCACTCGACGTCGATCAGCCGGTCCGGCTGGGCGAGCAGCGACTCGGCGTTGGTGCAGTCGGCGCGGTGCACCGACACGCCGCTCCCCCGGGTGACGAAGCCGATGATCGGGTCGCCGGGCACGGGCGTGCAGCACCGGGCCAGCTTGACCCAGACGTCGGCGGTGCCGACGACCACGACACCGGGGTCGCCGCTGCGGCGACGCACCCCGCGGGTCGGCATGGTCGCCTCGGCGAGGTCCTCGCTGGCACCCTCCTCCCCGCCCAGGGACGCCACGAGCCGGCCCACCACGTGCTGGGCGCTGACGTGCCCCTCGCCCACCGCGGCATACAGGGCGGAGATGTCGGCGTAGCGCAGCTCGCCGGCCAGGCCGGCCAGGGACTCGTGGGACATGAGGCGCTGCAGGGGCAGACCCTGCTTGCGCATCGCCTTGGCGATCGCGTCCTTGCCCTGCTCGATGGCCTCCTCGCGGCGCTCCTTGGAGAACCACTGGCGGATCTTGTTGCGGGCGCGCGGGCTCTTGACGAAGGTCAGCCAGTCGCGCGAGGGCCCGGCACCGTCGGCCTTGGAGGTGAGCACCTCGACGACGTCGCCGTTCTCCAGCGGGCTCTCCAGCGGCACCAGCCGGCCGTTGACCCGGCCGCCGATGCAGTGGTGGCCGACCTCGGTGTGCACCGCGTAGGCGAAGTCGACCGGGGTCGAGCCGGCCGGCAGCGCGATGACCTCGCCCTTGGGCGTGAAGACGTAGACCTCGCGGGCGTTGATCTCGAACCGCAGCGAGTCCAGGAACTCGCCCGGGTCGGAGGTCTCCCGCTGCCACTCCAGCAGCTGGCGCAGCCACGCCATGTCGCTGATCGGCCCGGTCTCGCCGTCCTTGGGCTGGGCCTGGCCGCTGCCCGGCGCGTCCTCCTTGTACTTCCAGTGCGCCGCGACGCCGTACTCCGCGCGCCGGTGCATGGTGTGCGTGCGGATCTGGATCTCGACCGGCTTGCCCTCGGGCCCGATGACCGTCGTGTGCAACGACTGGTACATGTTGAACTTGGGCATCGCGATGTAGTCCTTGAACCGCCCAGGCACCGGGTTCCACCGGGCGTGCAGCGCGCCGAGCGCCGCGTAGCAGTCGCGGACCGTGTCGACCAGCACCCGCACCGCGACGAGGTCGTAGATCTCCTCGAAGTCGCGGCCGCGCACGATCATCTTCTGGTAGACGGAGTAGTAGTGCTTGGGCCGGCCCGTCACCGTCGCCTTGATCTTGGCCGCCCGCAGGTCGTTGTTGACCTGCTCGCGCACCCCGGCGAGGTACTCCTCCCGGGCCGGCGCCCGCTCGGCCACCAGGCGCACGATCTCGTCGTAGACCTTGGGGTACAGGGTCGCGAAGGACAGGTCCTCCAGCTCCCACTTGATGGTGTTCATGCCCAGCCGGTGCGCCAGCGGGGCGTAGATCTCCAGGGTCTCGCGGGCCTTGCGCTGCGCCGACTCCTGCGAGACGTAGCGCCAGGTGCGGGCGTTGTGCAGCCGGTCGGCCAGCTTGATGACCAGCACCCGGATGTCGCGGGCCATCGCCACGACCATCTTGCGCACGGTCTCGGCCTGGGCCGCGTCGCCGTAGGTGACCTTGTCGAGCTTGGTCACCCCGTCCACGAGCATCGCGACCTCGGGCCCGAAGTCGCGGGTGAGGTCCTCCAGGCTGTATGCCGTGTCCTCGACCGTGTCGTGCAGCAGCGCGGCGGCCAGCGTGGCCGGCGTCATGCCCAGCTCGGCCAGGATCGTGGCCACGGCCAGCGGGTGGGTGATGTAGGGGTCGCCGCTCTTGCAGAGCTGGCCGCGGTGGGCCTGCTCCGCGACGGCGTAGGCCTGCTCGATGACCGTCAGGTCAGCCTTGGGGTGGGTCGCCCGGACGGTGCGCAGCAGCGGCTCGAGGACGCGGTAGGTCCCCTGGCGCGGACCGCCGAAGCGGGCCAGCCGCGCGCGGACGCGCGGGATCGGCCCGGTCATGGGCTCGACCTGCGTGGGGGCGGAGGTTCCGGTCGTGCCGCCCGCGACGTCCTCGTTCATGACAGGAGTCTATGTGCCCTCACACGGTGAGGATGGTGTGGACCTCACGACCCGCCAGCTTGGCCCGGCCCTCGAGGAAGCCGAGCTCGATGACGGCCTCGAAGGCCACGACCTCGGCCCCGGCGCGCTCGAGCAGCGTGCAGGTCGCCTCGGCCGTGCCGCCGGTGGCGAGCACGTCGTCGATGACCAGCACGTGGGCGCCGGCGACGAACGCATCGGCGTGCACCTCGATGTGCGCGCTGCCGTACTCCAGGTCGTACTCCACGCCCAGGGTCTCCCCCGGCAGCTTGCCCGCCTTGCGGACCGGCACGAAGCCGATGCCGAGCTCGTAGGCCACGGCGGCGCCGAGGATGAACCCGCGCGCCTCGATGCCGACGATGTGGTCGACCCGGCCGCGGTAGCGGTCGGCGATGTCGCGGACGACTGCGGCCAGAGCCGCCCCGTCGGACAGCAACGGGGTGAAGTCCTTGAAGGCCACGCCGGGCTCGGGGAAGTCGGGGATGTCGCGCAGGTGGTCGGAGACCACCTGCGCGATGGACTGCTCTTCGGTGCTCAAAGCTCTCCTCAGCGCTTGCTCTTGGGCGGGCGCTTGGGCTGGTTGCGGGGTCCGCCGCTGACGTAGGGGTGCACCGGGCGCGACGCCCGGCCGGCGCCGGCCGCGGCCGGCTCCCGGTGGGAGCCCGCGGTCTCGTCCCCGGCGGTGGCCGACGCGTCGGCCTCGCCGGCCTCCTCGGCCCTGGCCTCGTCGCGAGTCCGGGCCGCCTGGTAGCGCTTGGCGCGCTTGGCCAGGTCCTTCATCGCCGGCTCGCGCTCACGCAGGTCGGCGAGCAGCGGGGTGGCGATGAAGATCGAGGAGTAGGTGCCGGCCGCGATACCGACGAACAGCGCCAGGCTCAGGTCCACCAGCACGCCGGGGCCGAGCAGGACCGAGCCGATGACGAGGATCGCCGCGACCGGAAGCAGGGCCACGACCGAGGTGTTGATCGAGCGCACCAGGGTCTGGTTGACCGCGCGGTTGGCGGCCTGGGAGTAGCTCATCCGGCCGTTGGCGACTGCCTGGCCGGTGTTCTCGCGCACCTTGTCGAAGACGACGACGGTGTCGTAGAGGGAGTAGCCGAGGATCGTCAGGAAGCCGATCATCGACGCCGGCGTGATCTCGAAGCCGAACAGCGCGTAGATGCCGACGGTGATGACCAGGTCGTGGACCAGCGCGATGAGGCCGGCCGCGGACATCTTCCAGGTGCGGAAGTACAACGCCATGGTCAGCGCGACGAGCACGAGGAACCAGATGAGGGCGGTGATCGCCTTCTGGCTGACCGAGGCACCCCAGGAGGCGCCGATGAAGGACGCGGAGATCTTGTTCTCGTCGACGCCGAACGCCTTGGCCAGGTTGGCCCGGGCGTCCTCGGTCTGGGTGTCGCTGAGCTTCTCGGTCTGGACGCGCACGGAGTCGCTGCCGAGCTTGGTGACCACGACGTCGGCGCCCTGGTTCAGGCCGCCGAGGGCGTCCTTGGCCTTGGCCTCGTAGCCCTGCGTCGTGCTGACACCGGAGACGCGCAGCTCGGAGCCGCCGCGGAACTCCAGGCCGAGGTTGAGGCCCCGGGCGAAGATGCCCACGAGGGCCAGCACGAGGATCACGCCGGAGATGGCGTACCACGTCTTCTGGCGCCCGACGAAGTCGATCGACCGCTTGCCGGTGTAGAGGTCGTTGCCGAACTGGGCGAAGCTCGTCATGACTGCGCGCTCTCCTCTGCCGCGCGGCGCGCAGCGATCGTGACCCGGCCGCGACCGGCATACAGCGGTTGCTTCGCGCCGAGGCGCTCGGGGTCGAAGCCCGACCACTTGTGGCCCTCGCCGAAGAACTTCGTGTTGGCGAGGATGGCGACGATCGGGTGGGTGAACAGGAAGACCACGGCCACGTCGATGATGGTCGTCAGCATCAGCGTGAAGGCGAAGCCGCGCACGTTGCTCGTGGCCAGGATGTAGAGCACCATCGCCGCCAGCATGTTGACGCCGTCGGCGACCAGGATGGTGCGGCGGGCGCGGGCCCAGCCGGTCTCCACGGCCTGGCGCAGGAGCCGGCCCTCACGCACCTCGTCACGCACGCGTTCGAAGAACACGATGAACGAGTCGGCGGTGATACCGATCGACACGATCAGGCCGGTGACGCCGGCGAGGGTGAGCCGGAAGCCGTGCGACCAGCCCAGCAGTGCCACCGTCACGTAGGTCAGCAACGAGGCGATGACCAGCGACGCGACCGTGACGAAGCCCAGCGCGCGGTACTGGAACAGCGAGTAGATGACGACCAGCAGCAGGCCGATGAGGCCGGCGAGCAGGCCCTTCTGGAGCTGGTCGGTGCCCAGCGTGGGGCTGACCTGCTCCTCGGTCTGCGGGGTGAACGACATCGGCAGGGCGCCGAACTTCAGCTGGTCGGCCAGGGTCTTGGCGCTGGCCTCGGTGAAGTTGCCGGTGATGCTCGCGGTGCCCGCGGTGATCGCGCTCTGGGTGACCGGCGCGGAGAGCACCTGGCTGTCGAGCACGATGGCGAACTGGTTGCGCGGCTGCGGCAGCGAGACCAGGCGCGAGGTGACGTCACCGAACTTCTTGGTGCCGTTGGAGTCGAACTTCAGCTGGATCTCGACCTGGTTGGTCTGGGCGCCCTGCTGCGTCGTCTGGAAGCCGGAGGTGGCGTCGGCGATGTCGGTGCCGACGACCTCGGCCGGGCCGAGGATGTACTTGGCGGTGCGGTCCTGGGAGCAGGTCACCAGCGGCTTGGCCGGGTCGTCGACCAGCGTCGCCAGCTTGGCCTCGACCGCCTTGTCGGAGCAGTTCAGCGCGGTGAACTGCTTCTCGATGTCGGGGGTGATCCACGCCAGGTCGCTGGCGTCCTTGGGCTTGGTGCCGGTCGTGCCGGTCGAGCCCGTGGTGCCGGTCGCCGAGGGGGTCGGCGTGGGCGTGGTGTCCTGGCTCAGCGCCGGCGGGAAGGCCGACTTGGCGCTGGTGGTCGCGGTGCCTGCCGGCGCGGTGGCCTTGGAGCCCGAGCTCGGCGTGGCGCTCGGCGTGCCCGACGGCGCGGTGGCGGTGCCGGTGGACGTCGGCGTCGGCTGCGGGGCGCCGGCGGCCTCGACCAGCACGGCGCGGAAGCGCAGCTGCGAGGAACGCTTCAGGGAGTCGATCGTGGCCTTGTCCGGGGTGCCGGGCAGGGAGACCACGACGTTCGAGCCGCCCTGGGTGGTCACCTCGGCCTCGGAGACGCCGGTGCTGTCGACGCGCTGGCGCATGATGTCGACGGCCTGGTTGATCTGGTCCTGGCTGATGGAGCCGCCGTTGGTGATGACCGGCTTGAGGATGAGCTGGGTGCCGCCCTCGAGGTCGAGGCCGAGCTTGGGGGTCCACTGGGCGCTGCCCCAGGTCACGACGGCCGCCAGCAGGCCGTAGAGGCCCACGATGAGCACGGCCAGCGCCGCCAGGGTGCGCAGCGGCTTGCGGTTGCGCGGGTTGATCGCCACGGTCAGTCCCGCTCCCCGGTGGTGTCCGGGCGCTCCGCCGGCGTGCTGCCCTCGGCCGGCACGTCGGCGGGCGTCTCGGCGGGAGTCTCGGTGCGTGCCTCGGCGGGCTCGGACGCGGCGGCCTCCGGGGAGGACGTGGCCGCGGCCGGGGCGGGGCCACCGATGGCGCGGCGGTCGAAGCGCACCAGCACGCCCGGGCTGACCTCGAGGGTGACCACGGTGTCGTCGATGGCGCTGATGCGCCCGAGCAGGCCCGAGGTCGTGGTCACCTCGTCGCCGACCTTGAGGCCGCTCTGCACGGCCTGCACCTCGCGCTGGCGACGCCGCTGCGTCATGAACATGAACGCGATCAGCAGGATCGGCAGGGCGAAGATGAGCAGGTTGCCGAGGCCGGCCCCCGAAGAGGCGGCCGCGGGGGCCAGTGACGACATGAGTCAGTCCTTCACGACAGTTGGGTTGACACGCACCACTGGGGACAACGTCCCCGGACGCGCGGAAGTCCCGGACGGGGCCGGTGCGTTCGCGTGAGTCTAGGTGAGCGGCACCACAGGCACCAAGGAACCCCACCCATGCGCGGCCATTTCGTGATGAACCCGGAGGTATGCCGCGAGCCCGCCACCGCGGCTGGACCGGCAACCCGGCAGGTGGCCACCCCTGCGCCCTCAGCCGCCGAAGCGGCCACCCTCGCCGTCACCGAACGGCAGCGGCTGGGCGACCCCGAGGTCGGCCGGGGCTGGCGGGGTCAGGCCGAGGTGCTGCCAGGCCAGCGGGGCCGCGGCCCGGCCACGCGGGGTGCGGATCATGAAGCCCTCGCGCACGAGGTAGGGCTCGGCCACCGTCTCGACCGTGTCGGACTCCTCACCCACGGCCACCGCGAGGGTGGACAGGCCGACGGGCCCGCCTGCGAACCGGCGGCACAGGGCCTCGAGCACGGCCCGGTCGAGCCGGTCCAGGCCCTTGTCGTCGACGTCGAACAGGGCCAGGGCGGTGTGCGCGGCCTTCTCGTCGACCACCCCGCGCCCGTGCACCTGCGCCCAGTCGCGGACCCGGCGCAGCAGCCGGTTGGCGATGCGGGGGGTGCCACGCGAGCGTCCCGCGATCTCGGAGATGCCCCGCGGGTGGGCCTTGACCTCCAGCAGCCGGGCCGAGCGCATGAGGATCTGCTCGAGGTCCTCGGCGGCGTAGTAGTCGAGGTGGCCGGTGAAGCCGAACCGGTCCCGCAGCGGAGCCGGCAGCAGGCCGGAGCGGGTGGTGGCGCCGACGACGGTGAACGGCGGCAGCTCCAGCGGGATGGCGGTGGCGCCGGGGCCCTTGCCGACGACCACGTCGACCCGGAAGTCCTCCATCGCCAGGTAGAGCATCTCCTCGGCGGCCCGGGACATGCGGTGGATCTCGTCGAGGAAGAGCACCTCGCCCTCGGCCAGCGAGGACAGGATCGCCGCGAGGTCGCCTGCATGCTGGATCGCCGGGCCGCTGGTGATGCGGATCGGCTGCTCGAGCTCGGCGGCCACGATCATGGCGAGGGTGGTCTTGCCCAGGCCGGGCGGACCGGAGAGCAGCACGTGGTCCGGGGGTGCCCCGCGGCGCCGGGCGGCCTCGAGCACCAGGCCGAGCTGGTCACGCACGCGCGTCTGCCCGGCGTAGTCGGCCAGGCGCCGGGGCCGCAGGGCCGCCTCGACGCGGCGCTCGTCGTCGTCGCTGCCGGAGTCCATGACCCGGTTGGTCGTCGCCTCGAACGAGCCGTCCGAGTAGATCTCGTAGGTGCCCGCAGGCAGGTCGCGGCTCATCGCCCGAGCTCCCGCAGCGCGGCGCGCAACAGCGTGGCCACCGTGGCATCGGCGGGGGCGTCGGCCGCGACGGTCTCGACGGCGTCGTCGGCCTGCTTGGCCGACCAGCCGAGGCCGACGAGGGCCTCGTGGACCTGGCCCCGCCACGGGGCGCCGCTGCCATTGCCACTGACCACGACGGGGGCGGCGCCGGTGGGCAGGCCGATCTTGTCGCGCAGCTCGAGCACGATGCGCTCGGCGCCCTTCTTGCCGATGCCGGGCACCTTGGTCAGCGCGTGGATGTCGCCGTCGGAGACGGCGCGGCGCAGGGCGTCCGGGGCGTGCACCGCGAGCATGGCCAGGGCCAGGCGCGGCCCGACCCCGGAGACGGTCTGGACCAGCTCGAAGACCTGGCGCTCGTCCTCGTCGGCGAAGCCGTAGAGGGTCAGCGACTCCTCGCGCACGACCAGGGTGGTGGCCAGGCTGGCCGCGGACCCGGGGCGCAGGCCGGCGGCGGTGCCGGGGGTGGTGTGCACGAGCAGCCCCACTCCCCCGACCTCCACCACGGCCGAGTCGAGGCCCACGGACAGCACCGGGCCGCGGACGGAGGCGATCACCGGGCACCGCCCCGCGCCGCCGCGGCGGCGCGCTGCAGGCGGTCCTGGGCCCCGCCACGCCATACGTGGCAGATGGCCAGGGCCAGGGCGTCGGCGGCGTCGGCCGGCTGGGGCCGGGTGTCGAGCCGCAGGATGCGGGTCACCATCGTGGTCACCTGGGCCTTGTCCGCGCGGCCGCTGCCGGTGACGGCAGCCTTGACCTCGCTCGGGGTGTGCATGGCAAGGGGCAGGCCGCGCTCGGCGGCCGCGAGCATCGCCACGGCCGAGGCCTGGGCGGTGCCCATGACGCTGCGCAGGTTGGCCTGGGCGAACACCCGCTCGACGGCGATCGCGTCGGGCTGGTAGCGGTGCAGCCACTGCTCGAGCTCGCTGCGCAGGGTGTGCAGGCGCAGGTGGGTCTCCTGGGCGGCCGGGGTGCGGATCACGCCGACGCCGACCATCCGCAGCGGCTGGCCGAGCCCACCGTCGACCACGCCGATGCCGCAGCGGGTCAGGCCGGGGTCGACACCAAGCACGCGCACAACCGGCTCCTTGCCACGACGATCACCGAACACCTGTTCGGAGAGAAACCTACCGTGCCGGCGGCGCGCCACGACAGCGACGCGCCGCCCACCGGTCACTCCTCGTCGAGCTCGGCGAGGATGTCGTCGCTGACGTCGCCGTTGGCCCAGACGTTCTGCACGTCGTCGCTGTCCTCGAGGGCGTCGATGACGCGGAACATCTTGCGGGCGCCGTCGGCGTCGAGCTCGACCTGCAGGGTCGGCACGAAGGAGGCCTCGGCCGAGTCGTAGTCGATCCCCGCGCCCTGGAGGGCGGTGCGGACGGCGACGAAGTCACCGGCCTCGCTGATGATCTCGAAGGACTCGCCGAGGTCGTTGACCTCCTCGGCGCCGGCGTCGAGGACCACCTCGAGCAGGTCGTCCTCGGTCAGGTCGCCCTTGGGCACGATGACGACACCCTTGCGGGTGAAGACGTAGGACACGCTGCCCGGGTCGGCGAGCTGGCCGCCGTTGCGGGTCAGCGCGGTGCGCACCTCGGCCGCCGCGCGGTTGCGGTTGTCGGTGAGGCACTCGATCAGCACGGCCACGCCGTTGGGGGCGTAGCCCTCGTACATGATCGTCTGCCAGTCGGCGCCGCCCGCCTCGGCGCCGGAGCCGCGCTTGACGGCGCGGTCGATGTTGTCGTTGGGGACCGAGGTCTTCTTGGCCTTCTGGATGGCGTCGTAGAGCGTCGGGTTGCCCGCCGGGTCACCGCCGCCGGTGCGGGCCGCGACCTCGATGTTCTTGATCAGCTTGGCGAAGAGCTTGCCCCGCTTGGCGTCGATCGCAGCCTTCTTGTGCTTGGTCGTCGCCCATTTGGAGTGGCCGCTCATCGAGTCTCCCTATCCCTGCTCGGTATCCGTGAAATCCGCACGATCCTACTGACTGCCGCCCGGCTGTCGGCGCGTGGCTCAGGCCCGGGCCGCGCGCACCATCTGCACGAAGTAGTCGTGGACCCGGTGGTCGCCGGTCACCTCGGGGTGGAAGGAGGTCGCGAGCAGGTTGCCCTGGCGCACCGCCACGATGTGCCCTGCGGCCGGCCCGGACTCGACGGTGGCCAGCACCTGCACGCCCTCGCCGACCTGCTCCACCCAGGGCGCCCGGATGAAGACCGCGCGCACCGGGTCGCCGTCGGCCCCGACGACCTCGGGCATGTGCAGGTCCTCCTCGAACGAGTCGACCTGGCGGCCGAAGGCGTTGCGGCGCACCGTCATGTCCAGCCCGCCGAGCGTCTGCTGGTCGGGCCGCGCGTCGGCGATCCGGTCGGCGAGCATGATCATCCCGGCGCAGGAGCCGTAGGCAGGCATGCCGTCGGCGATCCGCTTGCGCAGCGGGTCGTAGAGCTCGAACGCCCGCACCAGCTTGTCCATCGTCGTCGACTCCCCGCCGGGGATGACGATCGCGTCGACCTCGTCGAGCTCGCGCGGCCGGCGCACGCCGGTGGCCTCGGCACCGAGGGAGGACAGGACGTGGACGTGCTCGCGGACGTCACCCTGGACGGCCAGCACGCCGATGCGAAGGGGGGAAGGGCTCACGCCCGCCAGCGTATGCCGTGCCGGTGACGCTACGTTGCGGGGTATGTCCCAGCACGCTGACCTGGCAGCCCGCGCGGGCGACCTCGACGCCACCTCCCCCCTGTCCGGCACCCGGGAGCGGTTCCTCGTCCCCGAGGGCGTCATCTACCTCGACGGCAACTCACTCGGGGCGCTGCCGGCCGCCGTGCCCGACGTGGTGCAGGACGTGGTCACCCGCCAGTGGGGCCAGCGCCTGATCCGGTCCTGGAACGAGTTCGACTGGTGGGGCGCCCCCGAGCGCACCGGTGACCGCATCGGCGCCCTGGTGGGCGCCGCCCCGGGACAGGTCGTGGTCACCGACTCGACCTCGGTCAACCTGTTCAAGGTCTTCGTCGCCGCAGGGCGGATGCGCCCCGGACGCCCCGTCGTGCTCACCGACGGCGGGTCGTTCCCCACCGACCTGCACATCCTGTCCTCGGTCGCCCGGCTGATGGACCTCGAGGTCGTGCGGGTGACCCACGAGCAGGCCGCCGGCGCCATCGCCGAGCACGCCGACCGGCTGGCCTGCATCGCCTTCTCCCAGGTGGACTACCGCAGCGGCGAGCTCTGGGACCTGCCCGGGCTGACCCGGGCCGCGCACGACGCCGGGGCGCTTGCCTGCTGGGACCTGTGCCACTCCGCCGGCGTGCACCCGGTCGGCCTGGACGAGCACGGGGTCGACCTCGCCGTCGGCTGCGGCTACAAGTACCTCAACGGCGGCCCGGGCGCCCCGGCGTTCCTCTACGTGGCGGCCCGCCACCAGGACGCCTTCGACCACCCGCTGACCGGCTGGCAGGGCCACGCGGCGCCGTTCGCGATGAGCCCGGACTACGCCCCCGCCCACGGGATCACCCGGGCCCGCGTGGGCACCGCTCCCCTGCTGTCGCTGCTGGGGCTGGAAGCCGCGCTCACGGCATACGACGGGCTGTCCATGGCCGACGTGCGGGCGCACAGCCAGTCGCTGACGGGCTTCTTCCTCGAGTGCCTCGACGGCCTCGGCCTCGACCTGCCGGTCGTCACGCCGCGGGATCCCGAGCGCCGCGGCTCGCAGGTCTCGCTGCGCCACCCCGAGGCCTACGCCGTCGTGCAGGCCCTCATCGCCCGCGGGGTGATCGGCGACTTCCGCGAGCCTGACGTCGTGCGGCTGGGGTTCGCCCCGCTCTACCTGTCCCACGCCGACGTCCTCGCCTCCGCCCAGCACCTGCTGGAGGTGCTGCGGGACAAGGAGTTCGAGCGGCCCGAGTTCGCGGCCCGGGCGGCGGTCACCTGAGGGGCGCCCGCCCCGGCTCGTCGGCCAGGGAGGACCACAGGTGCAGCGCGGCATAGGCCCGCCACGGGCGCCAGGCGTCCGCCCGCGAGGTGAGCGCCCGGGCGTCCATCGGGCTGCCGAGCCGCTCCAGCGCCTGGCGCAGGCCGAGGTCGGCGGCCGGGAAGGCGTCGGGGTCGCCGAGTGCCCGCATCGCGACGTAGTCGGCCGTCCACGGCCCGATGCCCTTGAGGGACAGCAGTGCCCGGCGGGTCTCCTCCCGGTCGGCCCCCGGGTCGAGGACGACCTCACCCCCGGCCACGGCGCTCGCGACCGCCCGCAGCGTGTCCATCCGCCCGGTGGTCAGGCCCAGGCCCGACAGGTCGGCCTCCGCCACCGACTCGGCCGTGGGGAACAGGTGGGTCACCGCACCGCTGGGGGCGTCCATCGGCTTGCCGAGCCGCTCGACCAGGCGCCCGGCCAGGGTGCGCGCCCCCTTGACCGTGACCTGCTGGCCGAGGACCGCCCGCACCGCCAGCTCGAAGCCGTCGACGTGGCCGGGCACCCGCACGCCGGGGCGACGCCGCACCAGCGGGGCGAGCAGCGGGTCGCGGGACAGCGCCCGGGACACCGCCTCAGGGTCGGCGTCGAGGTCGAACAGCCGCCGGGTGCGCTGCACGGCCGGGGTGAGGTCGCGCAGGTCCGCCAGCCGCAGCCGGGCCGTGACGTGTCCCTCGCCGGGATGGGGTGTCACGGTCACGACGCCGGCACCATGCGGCAGGCGCAGCGCCCGCCGGTAGCTCCTCCCGTCGCACTCCTCCACGCCGGGCACCGCCCGCAGCCCGAGGAAGTCCATCAGCGGCGCGTGGTCCAGCGGCAGCCGGTGGGCCAGCCGCAGCACGACCTCACCGGTGCCGTCGGCGGCCGCCCGCCGTCCCCGGCGCAGGTCCGTGGGCGCCGCGCCGAACGCCTCGCGGATGCTGTCGTTGAACTGCCGGACGCTGGCGTAGCCGGCCGCGAACGCCACGGACGTCACCGGCAGCTCGGTGGCCTCGAGCAGCAGCCGGGCCGTCTGCGCCCGCCGCATCCGCGCCAGGGCGAGCGGGCCGACACCGACCTCGGCGACCATGACCCGGTGCAGGTGGCGCTCGCTGACCGCCAGCCGCCGGGCCAGGGCGGCGACCCCGCCCTCGTCGACCGCCCCGTCGTTGACCAGCCGCAGCGCCCGCGCCACGAGGTCGGCGCGCACGTCCCAGTCCGCCGACCCCGGTGCCGCCTCGGGCCGGCACCGCTTGCACGCCCGGAACCCCGCCGCCTGCGCGGCCGCCGCCGTGGTGAAGAACGTGACGTTCTCCGGGTACGGCGTGCGCGCCGGGCAGCTGGGCCGGCAGTAGATGCCGGTGGTGCGCACCGCGGTGAAGAACCGCCCGTCGTGGCGCCGGTCCCGGCTGGCGATCGCGGCGTAGCGGGCCTCGAAGGTCTCGGTCACGCCACCATCATGGCGCGGCGGGACACCAGGAACTGGCGGTTTTCGGACGTCACCGCGGCGACCGGCACAGCGCCGGCCCTCACAGGGTCGCCGGCAGCCCGAGCTCGGCGAACAGCTGCGGCCCGAACGTGGTGATCTCGGCGACCAGGCCGTCGCGCACCCGCAGCACGTCGAGCTTGAACGCCCGGTATGCCGTGTCGCCCGGGCGGCGCAGGTAGCTCGCCGCGGCGGGCATCCGGTTCGCCGCCGTGGGCAGCAGGCGCCAGTCGCCGTCGCGGTCGGGGCCGAACGCCCGCTCCAGCAGCGCCGCAACCTGCTGCAGGCCGTCGAAGACCATCGGGTAGGGCGGCATGGTGACCCTCAGGTCCTGGGCCGAGATCGCCACCGCGGCCGCCGCGTCACACCGCTCGTGCGCGTCGATGAACGCCGCCAGCAGCGCCCGGTCCTGTTCGTCCAGCTCGGGTGCGGACCACTCGCCGCGGCGCTGCGGGAGCCGGTCGTGCAGCGTCGCCCGGGCCCGCTGGAGTGCACTGTTGGCCGCGGGCACGCTCGTGCCCAGCAGGTCCGCGGTCTCGCTGGCCGGCCAGCCCAGCACGTCGCGCACGATGAACGCGGCGCGCTGGCGCGGCGGCAGGGCCTGCATCGCCACGAGGAAGGCCAGCTCGATCGTCTCGCGGTCGACGGCCATGGCCTCGGGCTGCTCGCCGGTCGGCGCGGCCTCGTCGAGCAGCCGGTCCGGGTAGGGCGTCAGCCACGGCACCTCGGCGTGGCTCGAGGCGGCCACGGGCCGCCGTGACCGGCGCCGGATCGCGTCGAGGCAGACGTTGGTGGCGATGCGGTACAGCCAGGCCCGCTGCAGGGTGCTGCCGTCGAAGCCGTCCCGGCCGCGCCATGCACGCAGGAACGTCTCCTGGACCGCGTCCTCGGCCTCCTCGAACGAGGCGAGCATGCGGTAGCAGTGCACGTGCAGCTCGCGGCGGTGCCGAGCGGCCAGGACCGTGAATCCGGCCTCGCTGAGGTCGGCGACGCTCGCGGCCGGGCCGTTCCCGGCCCGGCTCTCCCCAGGCGCGGCGCTCGCGGGTGGACGGGTCATCAGGGTTCCAGTCTCCATGCCCGTTCAACGTCCGGCACGGCGAGGACTCATCGGTGCCCCGGTGAGCCGGCCACCCGGCATACCCGGACGACCGGGCCGGGACAGCAGGCGACCCCGGCACCCACCAGGGGTGCCGGGGTCCCTCACAGACCAGGCGGTATGCCGTGCGGCCGGGTCACCAGCCCCGCTCGGACAGGCGGTGCGGCTGGGGCAGCTCGTCGACGTTGATGCCGACCATGGCCTCGCCCAGGCCGCGCGAGACCTTGGCGATGACGTCGGGGTCGTCGAAGAAGGTCGTGGCCTTGACGATGGCCTCGGCGCGCTGAGCCGGGTTGCCGGACTTGAAGATGCCGGAGCCGACGAAGACGCCCTCGGCGCCGAGCTGCATCATCATCGCGGCGTCGGCCGGGGTGGCGATGCCGCCGGCGGTGAACAGCACCACGGGGAGCTTGCCGGCCTGCGCGACCTCCTTGACCAGCTCGTAGGGGGCCTGGAGCTCCTTGGCGGCGACGTAGAGCTCATCGGGGCTCATGGAGCGCAGCCGGTTGATCTCGGCGCGCAGGGTGCGCATGTGGGTGGTGGCGTTGGAGACGTCACCGGTGCCGGCCTCGCCCTTGGAGCGGATCATGGCCGCGCCCTCGGTGATGCGACGCAGGGCCTCGCCAAGGTTGGTGGCACCGCAGACGAAGGGGACGGTGAAGGCCCACTTGTCGATGTGGTTGGCGTAGTCGGCCGGGGTGAGCACCTCGGACTCGTCGATGTAGTCCACACCGAGGGACTGCAGCACCTGGGCCTCGACGAAGTGGCCGATGCGGGCCTTGGCCATGACCGGGATGGAGACGGCCTCGATGATGCCGTCGATCATGTCGGGGTCGCTCATGCGCGAGACGCCGCCCTGGGCGCGGATGTCGGCGGGGACCCGCTCGAGGGCCATGACGGCGACGGCGCCGGCGTCCTCGGCGATCCTGGCCTGCTCGGGGGTGACGACGTCCATGATGACGCCGCCCTTGAGCATCTCGGCCATGCCGCGCTTGACGCGCGAGGTGCCAGTGGTGGGTGCGGTGGCGGTGGTGCTCTCTTGCGCAGACACGGCTGAGCCTCTTCTTCGCTGTCTCAGGGTGGTACGGGACTACTCGCCATCGTAGAGGCACGCCACGGTCGGTCCGTGCCCGGTCAGGACAGGTGCGGTGCTCGTCACCCGGGCGTGCGGAACCCCCGGCCTTCCCCGGGCTGTGCGCCGCTCAGGCGTCGCGCAGCGCCGCCGGCAGGTCGTCGTCGATCTCGAAGGTCTGCGGCAGGGGCGTGTGGCCGGCCAGGCGCACCCAGCGGACCACCAGCTTGCGGCGGACCCGGCGCACGTCGATGACGGCGTCGTTGAGGAAGCGCCGCGCCAGCTGCACCCGCTGCCCGGCGGTGACCAGGCGCTTGAGGGCCAGGGCACCGACGGCGTCGTCGGCGCGCAGGCCGGCCACGACCTCCGGGGTCAGCGCCAGGTGCAGGGCCTCGGACAGCCCGCTCTCGACCACCTCCCGACCCTGCAGCGCCGCGTCGGTGGACTCCAGGGACTCCGAGGACGCCCCGGCCAGCAGCAGGGCGCTCGCCGGGTCGAGCAGGCCCGTGTTGGCCAGCTCCAGCGTGGCCTCGGCCCGGCGCACCAGCTGGGCGTCCAGCGCGGAGTGGGCGCCCTCGACCCGCACGTGCAGCCGGTCGAGGCGGGCCGCGGTGTAGGAGAGGTACCACGCCACCAGCGCGCAGGCCGCGAAGACGACGACCACCCAGAACAGCGTGCTCGACATCATGAGGCGCCCTCCGCACCACGGCCCCGCGTCCAGCGCGACCACATCGAGGCCGGCTCGCTGGCCGGCCGCACCACGGGGGCACCGGCGGTCACCGTCTCGTAGACCGCCATGACCTGGGCGGCGACCACCGACCAGTCGAAGATGTCGGCGCGCTTGCGCCCGCGCGCGGCGAGGTCGGCCCGCGCCGCCGGGTCCTGCAGCAGGCGGACCGCCTGCCGGGCGAGGTCCTCGGCGTCCTCGTTGCGGAACGTCGCCCCGGCGGCTCCGCCGTCGAGGACGCGCACGAACGCCGGCAGGTCGCTGGCCAGCACGGGCGCGCCCGCGCTCATCGCCTCCGCCAGGACGATGCCGAAGCTCTCGCCCCCGGTATGCGGCGCCAGGTAGAGGTCGACCGAGGCCAGCAGGCTCGCCTTGTCGGCGTCGCTGACCCCGCCGAGGAAGGTGCACGCGGCGGCGGACTCGGGTGACAGACGCTCGCGGGCCGCGTCGACGTCACCGTGGCCGGCCACGAGCACCCGCACCCCGGGCACGGCCCGCTGGATGAGCGGCAGGGCGCGGCTGAGGACCGGCAGGCCCTTGCGGGGCTCGTCGATCCGGCCGAGGAAGGCGATGGTCGGCGCCTCCGGGGTGCCCTGCCACTCGGGCCGCACCGGCGCCTCGGCGAAGCGGGCGACGTAGACGCCGTTGGGGATGACCACGGCGTCCCCGCCGAGGTGGGTGGTGACCGTGCGCCGGGCGTCCTCGGAGACCGCGATGCGCCCGTTGATCTTCTCCAGGCTGGGGCGCAGGACCGGGTAGGACGCCTGCATCGCGCGGGAGCGCAGGTTGGAGGTGTGGAAGGTCGCCACGACCGGGCCCTCGACCGCCCACAGCGCCAGGAGCGAGGTGCTCGGCGTGACCGGCTCGTGGATGTGCACCACGTCGAAGTTCCCGCGCTCGATCCACCGCCCGACGCGCCGCGCCGTCACCGGGCCGAACGCCAGCCGGGCCACGGAGCCGTTGTAGCGCACCGGGATCGCCCCGCCCGTGCCCTGGACGTAGTCGGGCAGGGGGGTGCCCTCGTCGGCCGGGGCGAGGACGGACACCTCGTGCCCCTCGGCGATGAAGTGCTCGGCCAGGTCCCGGACGTGGAACTGCACTCCCCCGGGGACGTCGAAGGAGTACGGGCAGACCATGCCGATCCTCACGCGGCCCCCTCGGCGCTCGCGACCGGCGTCCGCGCGGGGTCGAGGTCCTCGACGAACACCCGCTGCATCATGTGCCAGTCCTCGGTGTGCTCGCGGACCGCGCCGGTGAGGGCGTCGGCGCACGCCTGGGTCATCGTGGCGACCTTCTCGCGGGTGGCGCCGGTCGCCGGCACCTCGACCCGGTCGTGGAAGACGATGACCAGTTCGTACCCGCGGCCGGTCGCCCGCCGCTCGTAGTGCACCGACACCGGGTGCAGCGCCGCGCCGGTGGTCACGGCCAGCGCCGCCGGCCCGACGGCCATCCGTGCCCGGTGCCCGCAGAAGTCGACCTCGACACCACCCGCCGTCAGGTCCCGGTCGGCCAGCAGCGCGACGAACGCGCTGGCACGCAACGCCTTCGTCAGCTCCCGGAACACGTCGGACCCGCCGGTCAGCGGCAGGATCCGCATGCCCAGGCGCTCGCGGAAGCCGAGGAACTCGTCGTACAGCTCCTCGGGCTTGAGCCGCTCGGCGACGGTGGTGACCGGCGCGAGCTGCGTCGTCGACCAGGCCCCGGCCAGGTCCCAGTTGCCCATGTGCCCGAGGAACATCACCGCGGGCTTCCCCGCGCCGAGGTGCGCCCGCACCGGGGCGTCGCCGACCGTGCGCACCCGCGCCACGAGGTCGGCCTCGGTCAGGTCGGGCAGCCGGAACGCCTCGCACCAGTAGCGGAGGTAGGAGCGCATGCCCGCGCGCACGAGGGCGTCGAGGCCGGCCGCGTCCAGGTCGGGTCGGACCCGGGCGTAGTTGGCGCGCATGCGGGCCACCCCCGAGCCGCCGCGCCGGGCGGCGATGTCGGCGATGAGGTCGAACACGGCATACGCGAGGCGCTCGGGCAGGCGCCGGACCAGGGACCACCCGGCCCGGTATGCCGTGAGCGCGGCCCGGTCGGTCAGCCGGCTCACGCGGCCTCGAAGGCCTGGCGGCGCACGGTGAGCATCCGCTGGAAGACGGTGATGAGGCTCGCCACGGCCAGCAGCCCGAGCACGACACCGAGGACGACCTCCGGCAGGCCCAGGCCAACCAGGCCGGTGGCGAGGAGCACGGCGACGAGGCGGTCGGCGCGCTCGGCGATGCCGACGTTGGCGGTCATGCCCAGCCCCTCGGCCCGCGCCTTGGCGTAGCTGACCACGCTGCCGAGGATGAGGCAGGCCAGCGCCAGGGAGGCCATGACCGCGCTGTGCCCGGCGGAGGCGTAGTACAGGACGAGGCCACCGAAGATCGCGCTGTCGCCGACCCGGTCCAGGGTGGAGTCCAGGTAGGCGCCCCACCGGCTCGAGCGCCCGGACAGGCGGGCCATGACCCCGTCGATGGTGTCGGAGAAGACGAAGACGGCGATCACCACCGTCCCCCAGAAGAACTGGTGCCGGGGGTAGAACGCGAGGGCGCCGACGCACACCCCGATGGTCCCCACGATCGTCACGACGTCGGGGCTGATGCCCCACTTGAGGAACAGCCTGGCCACCGGCGTGAAGATGCGGGTGAAGAGGGCGCGCGCGAATCGGTTCAGCATGGTGGCCTCAGACTACTGATCGCGCGCTCAGGGGTTGTGTCGGCGCTGCGATGGGGCAATCGTGTCGACATGAGCGCGAAGAACACCCCGAACTCCCCCGGACCTTCGGCTCGCACGCCGCAGGAGCTGCGCAACGTCGTCCTGGTCGGCAACAGCGGGGGCGGCAAGACGGCGCTGTTCGAGGCCATGGTCGCAGCGACGACCCCCGACTACCGGCCGCGGGCGAGCGACGACCGCTCGATCCAGCTGTCCGTGGCCTCGGTCGCCACCGACGCCGCCGGACCCGAGGTCGTCGTCAACCTCATCGACACCCCCGGCTACCCCGACTTCGTCGGTGAGCTCCGGGCGGGACTGCGCGCCGCCGACGCCGCGATCTTCGTCGTGTCTGCCACCGACGGCGTCGACGGGGCGACGATGCTGCTCTGGGAGGAGTGCGCGGCGGTGGGCATGCCGAGGGCCATCGCGGTCTCCCGGCTCGATGCGAACCGGGCCGACTTCGAGGACACGCTGGCAACCTGCCAGCGTGTTCTTGGTGAGGGGGTGATGCCGCTCTACCTGCCCCTGACCGGTGGCGACGGCACCGTCACCGGCAACATCGGGCTGCTGACCCAGCAGGTGCACGACGTGAGCTCCGGCGCTCGCCATGCCCGGGAGGCCAGCGACGCCGAGCGCACCACCATCGACCCGCGTCGCTCGGAGCTGATCGAGGCGATCATCCAGGAGTCCGAGGACGACACCCTGCTCGACCGCTACCTCGCCGGTGAGCAGGTCGAGCTGGACACCGTCATCAGCGACCTGCTCACCGCGGTCTCCCGCGGCTCCTTCTACCCCGTCGTGCCGCTGTCAACGCTGGCCGGCGTGGGCGTGCACGAGCTGCTGCACCTCGTCGCCGCTGCGTTCCCGCCCCCGACCATGCACCCGCTGCCGGGCGCCACCACCCCCGACGGGGACCCGCTGCCGGCGCTGCGCTGCGACCCGTCCGCGCCGCTGGTCGCCGAGGTCGTGCGCACCACCAGTGACCCCTATGTCGGCCGCGTCAGTGTGGTGCGCGTGTTCAGCGGGACGCTGCACCCGGACAGCACGGTGCACGTGTCCGGCCACCTGGAGCGGTTCGCCGGGCACGACATCGAGGGCCACCCCGACCACGACGCCGACGAGAAGGTGGGCGTGCTGTCCTCCCCGCTCGGGGAGGTGCTGCGGCCCAAGGGGCCGGCCATCGCCGGGGACATCGTCGTCGTGGCCAAGCTGACCCGGGCCGAGACCGCCGACACGTTGAGCGACAAGGACTCCCCCGCCCTGGTCGAGCCGTGGGTGCTGCCGGACCCGCTGCTGCCCGTGGCGATCCACCCGGTCACCAAGTCCGACGAGGACAAGCTCGCGGCCGCCCTCCAGCGGCTGGTCGCCGAGGACCCGACGATGCGGATGGAGCACAACGCCGAGACCCACCAGGTCGTGCTCTGGACCATGGGCCAGGCCCACGTCGACGTGCTGCTCGAGCGGCTGCGGGAGCGCTACGGCGTCAACGTCGAGGCCGAGCCGCTGAAGGTGGCCCTGCGGGAGACCTTCGTCGCCGCCGCCAGCGGGCACGGCCGGCACGTCAAGCAGAGCGGCGGGCACGGGCAGTACGCCATCTGCGACATCACGGTGGAGCCGCTGGAGCGCGGCGCGGGCTTCGAGTTCGTGGACAAGGTGGTCGGCGGGGCCGTGCCCCGGCAGTTCATCCCCAGCGTGGAGAAGGGGGTGCGCGCCCAGCTGGAGAAGGGCGTCATCGCCGGCTACCCGATGGTCGACGTGCGCATCACCCTGACCGACGGCAAGGCCCACTCGGTCGACTCCAGCGACATGGCGTTCCAGACGGCGGGGGCGCTCGCGCTGAAGGACGCGGCCTCACCCACCACGGTGGTGCTGCTCGAGCCGGTGGACCTGGTCGCCGTCGTCGTCGCCGACGAGCACGTGGGCGCGGTCATGACCGACCTGCAGACCCGCCGCGGACGGGTCATCGGCACCGAGCCGGGGGTGCCCGGCCGCACCACCATCAACGCCGAGGTCCCGCAGACGGAGATCACCCGCTACGCCATCGACCTTCGCTCGGTGTCACACGGCACGGGCGTCTTCACCCGGGAGATGCTGCGCTACGAGCCGATGCCGCCGGCCCTGGCCAAGGCCCACCTCGAGGCGCACTGACTGCCCACGGGCTCCCGGCGCCGGTCCTCACACCGGCTGGAGCGGCGCTCGCGGGCCGTCCGGCAGCTCGACCTCGATGGCATCGCCCGGACGCACCTCGCCGCCCTCAAGCACGACCGCCATCACGCCGGTGCGGCGGACGACGGTGCCGTCGGGCTCCTTGCCCAGGACGAGCTTGAGCAGGCCGGGTGAGAACTCGTCGATCTGCCAGCACGGGTTGCGCAGGCCGGTCACCTCGAGCACCACGGACGACCCGACCCGGAGGCGAGCTCCCGTCGGGAGCTCGAGCAGCGCGATACCGCGGGTGGTGAGGTTCTCGCCCAGGCTCCCGGCCTGCACGGGGTGCCCGGCACCGCGGAGCTCGTCGTGCAGCTCGGCGTGCATCAGGTGGACCTGGCGCAGGTTCGGCGTCGTCGGGTCCTTCGCCATGCGGAAGAGGTGCTGCACCGTCACGCCGGCGTGGGCGTCCCCCTGGAGCCCGAGGCCCTCCAGGACCGTGGCTGTCTGGACGGGTTCCTTGCTGAAGGCGTGCTCACCGCTGACGCAGACCGCCTCGACGACGGCGCTCACCCGCGCGGCCACGCCTCGACGAGGCGCTGGCGCACGTCCTCGAGCAGCATCGGCAGGGCCTTGGTCTGGCCGATGACCGGCAGGAAGTTGGAGTCGCCGCCCCAGCGCGGGACCACGTGCTGGTGCAGGTGGGCGCGCACCCCGGCTCCTGCCACCGAGCCCTGGTTCATGCCGATGTTGTAGCCGGCCGGCGCCGACGACGCGTCGAGCGCGGCGATGGCGGCCTTGGTCAGCGCGGTGAACTCCGCCGTCTCCTCGTCGGTGAGGTCCACATAGAGGCTGACGTGGCGGTAGGGGCAGACCAGGACGTGGCCCGGGTTGTACGGGAAGAGGTTCATCACGACGTAGCAGCTCTCGCCGCGGTGGACGATCAGCCCCTCGGCGTCGCCCTTGGTGGGCGCCGCGCAGAACGGGCAGCCGTCGCCGGCGTGGTCGGTCGGGCGCTCGCCCTTGATGTACGCCATACGGTGCGGCGTCCAGAGGCGCTCGAAGCCGTCCGTGACGCCGGCGAACTCCGCCGCGGGCTCGGTCGCTCCACCCTGTGCGCGGGCCTGCTCGTCCACGTCCTGCGTCATGCGCCGATCCTATGCAGCGGCGTTGTCGGGGCGTGGCCGGGGCGTTGCCCGCCGACCATCGGCGCGCGGCTGGTGCGGTGCCCGCAGACCACTGGCCCACGGGCTGGGGCGCTGCCCATGGACCGCCGGCGGCGCGGGCGGCCCCCTCCCCTTGCGGCTGGCTTGTGGGTCTGTTGCCCATGGGCATCGCGCCTCGGGCCCGTTATCTATTCGCGGTGTTGGAACCTGGGCCGCGCCCGGGGTTGTTGCCGGCCACTCCGGCGGCTCGCGTCCCTGGCGACGCCATTGCCACCAGGGCTCCGCGGCCCATGGCATCTGGCGCAGCAGGCCCCAGCCGCGGCCGACTCGGCTGGCTCTGGCGACCGGTTCGCGCAACCGACGACAAGCCGTAGCTGCCTGCTCCGACTCGCCGCACCCACGCATGAGCGCCTCCCCCGCGGGCCCACCCCGGCCGCCGCCGCAGGGCCGAGGCGGCCTGCGTGCTCAGCTCCGTGCTCCTGGCTCTCTTACGGGCCGCCGAGTGTCGCTAGGGGCCGCCTCTCCCGTGTCGGCGTACGAAAGTGCCGATTGGCGCCTGGGCCCGTTATCTGCCTCGTCCGAGGAACCGCAACCTCCAAAGCCTGTCGGTGGTCGAACGGCTCCGTGGGTGCGTCCAGCACGAGAGCCTGCGCCCCGGACCGGCGGACAGGCACGATGACCATGTGCGCAGACATCGGTTCGTGCCCGGAGCGTTGGTGGGGCTGCTCATCGCCCTGGGAGTCGGCGTCGTCGCCACGGCCCGGCTCCGGCACCGCTCCCCCGGCGTGACGCCACACGACCGCGCCAGGGCACTTCCCGGGGACGACCTGGTGCCCGACGCCACGGTGGTCATGGACCGGGTCGGAGTGCTCTCCGCCCCGCCGGAGGAGGTCTGGCCGTGGCTGCTCCAGCTGGGCAAGGGCCGGGCCGGCTGGTACTTCCCCGCCCGGTTCGAGGTCGTCGTGCCACCGCGCCGCCGCGGGCTGCGCCACCTCGAGCCGTCGCTGCTGGAGGTGAACCACGGCGACCGTGTCCCGGACTGGGGTCCGGGCACGCCAGCTCTCGAGGTCTCGTCGGTCACCGCACCTGCCTCCTTGGTCTTCCACTCCCTGCGCGACCGCCGGAACGCCTGGCGCTGGCCGCAGGAGGGCACGGGTGCCGACCCGGCGGTCCTGGCCATGAGCTGGGCGCTCCAGCTCGACCCCGCCGACGGGGACCGCACCCGGCTGCACCTGCGGGTCCGGCTGCGGATGAGGCGCGCCAACGGGCCAGCCTCCCGGCTCGGTGACCTCGTGGACGCCGTCACCACCGGGCTGCTGTTCGCCGGCCTGTCCGAGCGCCTGCGCAGCCCGAACGCCAGGCCGGCGCCCGGAGGCTGACCGGCCTGCCTCGTCCAAAGGGGCGAGGACGCCCAAGCGGTCCGCTGCGACGCTGCCGGCTGTGACGTCCATCGCCGGGCTGCTGGAGCGCCCGCGCCGGCGCGTCGGTGTCATCCGTCCCCGCACCGCGACGCCGGCCGTGGACCTCGGCGTCCCGGCGACCGTGATGGCGTGGATCGCCACCCTGCTCCTGCTCGACCGCCACGCCTCCCTCGCGGCGCAGGGCCTGCTGGGCGCCGCCACCTGGCTGCTCCTGCTGGTGCTGACCCGTCGCGAGACCACCCCGGTGCGCATCCAGGTCGCGGTGGTGGTGCTGTTCGCCACCGCGGTGGAGTACACGTTCTCCGGCTGGCTGGGCGTCTACACCTACCGCCTCGGCAACGTCCCCTCCTTCGTCCCGCCGGGCCACGGCCTCGTGTACCTGTGCGCCCTGTCCCTGGGACGTTCGCGGCTGTTCGCGGCGCACCGGCGGGCACTGGTCACCCTCACCGTCGTGGGTGGCAGCGGGTATGCCGTGTGGGGGCTGCTCCTGTCCGCGCGCCACGACGTGCTCGGGGCCTTCTGGTTCGTGTGCCTGCTCGGCTTCCTGCGCTGGGGCCGCTCGGCCTTGCTGTTCGTCGGCGCGTTCGTGGTCGTGACCTACCTCGAGCTGCTCGGCACGGCCATCGGCACCTGGGCCTGGCAGCCAATGGACCCGTCCGGTCACATCCCGATCGGCAACCCGCCGAGCGGGGCCGCCGGCGGCTACGGCTGGTTCGACCTGGCCGCGGTGCTCGTGACCCCGGTGCTGCTGCGCGGCATACCGGTGGTGCGGCGAGCTGCCGCGACGCTCCGACCGGCACGGGCGCCGGGCGCTCACTAGGGTGCGGAGCATGGCTCTCGCGCGCTTCCGCAAGGTCTGCCTCGACGCCCGGGACCCGGTCAGGCTCGGCGCCTTCTGGGCGGCCGCGCTCGGTCGCGCCTTCGAGCCGGACGGCCGCGGCGAGGGTGGGGTGTTCGGGCCGACGCCGGGGCACACCCTGTGGTTCAACGCGGTCCCGCAGCCCCGGGAGGTCAAGCACCGGGTGCACCTGGACATCTATGCCCGCGACCTGGCCGACCTCGAGGCCTCGGCGCGAGCATCGTGCTGCCCGAGGGCGGCGACCGCCGCTGGACGGTGATGGCCGACCCCGAGGGCGGGGAGCTGTGCGCCTTCCTGCGCGAGGAGCTGCCAGCCGAGCGGCTGCACGGACTGGTCGTCGACAGCGCCGATCCGGCGGCCCAGGCCCGCTGGTGGGCGCGGGTGCTCGGCGGTGACGTGGTGGACGACCCGCGCGGCTTCTCCACCGTCGAGCACGTGCCCGGCATGCCGATCGACACCTTCGACTTCGTGCCCGTGCCCGAGCCGAAGTCGGCACCGAACCGGATCCACTGGGACACCACGGCCGCTGACGTGACGCCGCTGATAGACGCCGGCGCCACCCTGCTGCGCGCGCCAGGCGACGACATCCGGTGGCACGTGCTCGCCGACCCCGAGGGCAACGAGTTCTGCGTGATGCCCGAGAGCTGACGTCGGGCCGGGTGTCGATCCGCCCGCGCCCCGTTCGTACAGGAGGTGAGAGCCGGCACCGTGCCGGACGACCCGAGGAGGGACACCACCATGAAGCAGTACCTGCTGAGCATCTACCAGCCCGACGGCCCCATCCCCTCCGCCGACGTGCTCGAGAAGGTCGGCCGCGAGCTGCACGCGCTCAACGAGGACATCAAGGCCGCAGGCTCATGGGTCTTCACCGGCGGCCTGCACGACCCCGCCAGCGCGACCGTCGTGCGTGTCCGCGGCGGCGAGGTCCTCACGACCGACGGCCCCTACGTCGAGGGCAAGGAGCACCTCGGCGGCCTCTGGGTGGTCAACGCCCCCGACCTCGACGTCGCGCTCGGGTGGGCGGAGCGGGCGTCCCGCGCCACCACCTTGCCGATCGAGGTGCGCCCCTTCCACGACCGTGCCGAGTACTGACCGGCCCGCGGGCCACCCACCGCCGGGCACGCCTCCGGCCGTCACCGCGGAGGACGTCGGGCGCGTCTTCCGCAGCGAGTACGGCCGGGCCGTGGCCGTCCTCACCCGCGTCCTCGGCAGCATCGACGCCGCCGAGGACGCGGTGCAGGAGGCGTTCGCGGCCGCCCTGCGCACCTGGCCGCAGACGGGCATGCCGCCCAGCCCGCCCGGGTGGGTCGTCACCACCGCCCGGAACCGCGCGATCGACCGGCTCCGCCGCGAGGCCACCCGGGAGGACCGCCAGGCCCAGGCCGTGCTGCTGCACGCCCAGCTGCAGCCCGCGGAACCGACCGAGGAGGGGCCCGTGCGCGACGACCGGCTCCGGCTGCTGTTCACCTGCTGCCACCCTGCCCTGTCAACCGCCGCCCAGGTCGCCCTGACGCTGCGGCTGCTCGGTGGGCTCACCACCGCCGAGATCGCCCGCGCGTTCCTCGTGCCCGAGCCGACCATGGCCCAGCGGATCGTCCGGGCCAAGGCCAAGATCCGCGACGCCGGCATCCCCTACCGCGTCCCGCGGGAGGCCGACCTGCCGGACCGGCTGCGGGCCGTGCTCGCGGTGGTCTACCTCGTCTACAACGAGGGCTGGTCGGCGAGCTCGGGAGCGGAGCTGGTGCGCGAGGACCTCTGCGCGGAGGCGATCCGCCTCGGCCGGCTGCTCGTGGAGCTCATGCCCGACGAGCCCGAAGCCGTCGGTCTGCTCGCGCTGATGCTGCTCCTGGAGTCCCGGCGCGCGGCCAGGACCTCACCCGGAGGCGACCTGGTCCTGCTCGCCGAGCAGGACCGGGGCCGGTGGGATGCCGCGCTCGTCGCCGAGGGCCAGCGGCTCGTGCGCCAGTGCCTGCGCCGGGACCGGCCCGGGCCCTACCAGCTGCAGGCCGCCATCAACGCGGTGCACAGCGAGGCCGTGACCGCGTCCGACACCGACTGGCGGCAGGTGCTGGCGCTCTACGACCACCTGCTCGCCCTCTCCCCCACTCCCGTCGTGGCGCTCCATCGCGCGGTGGCCGTGGCCGAGGTGGAGGGGCCGGCGCCCGCGCTGGAGCTCGTCGACCACCTGGACCTGGGCGACTACCACGTGTTCCACGCCGTCCGCGCCGACCTGCTCCGCCGGCTCGGCCGCCGCCAGGAGGCCGCCGGCGCCTACGACGCAGCCCTGGCTCTGGCCGGGAACGCGCGCGAACGGGCCTTCCTGGAGCGTCGCAGGGCCGGGGTCAGCACGACGTGACCACGCTGGGAACGACCCGGTCCTGCGCCGGCCGCAGGGCCACGTCAGGTCTGCCCGTCGCGTGAGCCGCCGCCCGGTCGGGCACCGGGCGCCACGAGCGGGGACGGGCTCCCCCGGGTCACACCAGGATCCAGCTGCCCCCGAGCAGCAGCGCCCCGACGGTGACGAGGAGGAAGGTGCCCACCCACGCCAGCCCGGGCAGGTGGGTCAGCCGGGCGAGCTGGTCGGCGTCGGAGCCGGCGCCGGCCCCGCGAGAGCGCTGCACCTGCAGCTCGGCGACCGTCTTCGGTGCGGCCAGCAGCAGGAACCACGTGACGAGGTAGGCGAACGCCGACTGCGCCTGCGTGGGCAGGAACCACGACACCGCGAAGACCACGGCGCCGCTGACGAGCACGGACCACAGGCCGAAGAAGTTGCGGATCTGCAGCAGCAGCAACGCCAGCAGCAGGAGCAGCCCCCACAACAGGCCGACCGCGTGACCGGCGCCGAGCAGGGCTGCGGCGCCCAGGCCGACCAGCCCGGGTCCGACGTAGCCGGCCGCCAGGGTGAGCACCATGCCCGGGCCGCGCGGTCGGCCACGGGACGCGGTCAGCCCGGAGGTGTCGGAGTGCAGCCGGATGCCACTGAGGCGCCGACCGGTCAGGACCGCGGCCACGCCGTGCGCACCCTCGTGGGCGATGGTGACGACGTGCCGGGTCAGCGACCAGGCCGGCGACCAGAGCACCAGCACGAGCGCGACCACCGCCGCCCCGAGCACGACGTTCGACGGCGGGGCGGGCTGCACGGCATACACGCGCTGCCACACCTCGTGCACGACGTCCACGCGGGTCACCTCTCTGTCCTGCGAACGGGGCGACCCCGGACACCGCGGGTGTCCGGGGCCGCCACGGTATGCCGTGTGGCCGGGTCTCAGACCTGGGCGCGGGTCTCCACAGCGGTGACGACCTCGGCGATGGCGTCCTCGACCGGCACGCCGTTCTTCTGCGAGCCGTCGCGGTAGCGGAAGGAGACCGCACCGGCCGCCCGGTCGTCCTCGCCGGCGATGAGCACGAACGGGACCTTGGACTTGCTGGCGTTGCGGATCTTCTTCGGGAAGCGGTCGTCGGAGGCGTCCAGCTCGACGCGGATCCCCTTCTCCTTCAAGCGGTCCAGCACGCCCGAGAGGTAGTCGTTGTACTCCTCGGCGACCGGGATGCCCAGCACCTGCACCGGCGAGAGCCACACCGGGAACGCCCCTGCGTAGTGCTCGGTGAGCACACCCAGGAACCGCTCGATCGAGCCGAACTTGGCCGAGTGGATCATCACCGGCTGCTGGCGCGAGCCGTCGGCTGCCTGGTACTCCAGGCCGAAGCGCTCGGGCTGGTTGAAGTCGTACTGGATGGTCGACATCTGCCAGGTGCGCCCGATCGCGTCACGGGCCTGGACCGAGATCTTGGGGCCGTAGTAGGCGGCGCCGCCGGGGTCCATGACCAGCTCGAGGCCGGACTCGGTCGCGACGTCGCGCAGCACCTCGGTCGCCAGCTCCCACTGCTCGTCGGAGCCGATGAACTTGTCCTTCTTCTCGCCCTCGGTCTCGCGGGTCGACAGCTCGAGGTAGTAGTCGTCCATCCCGAAGTCGCGCAGCAGCGACAGGACGAAGTCGAGCAGGTGCTTGACCTCGCCCGGCGCCTGCTCGGCGGTGACGTAGGAGTGAGAGTCGTCCTGGGCGAACCCGCGCACCCGGGTCAGGCCGTGGACGACACCCGACTTCTCGTTGCGGTAGACGTGCCCGAACTCGAACAGCCGCAGGGGCAGCTCACGGTAGGAGCGGCCCCGGGAGCGGTAGATGAGGTTGTGCATCGGGCAGTTCATCGCCTTGAGGCGGTAGTCCGTGCCGTCGACGTCGAACGCCGCGAACATGCCCTCCTCGTAGTACGGCAGGTGTCCGGAGGTGTGGAACAGCTGCTCCTTGGAGATGTGGGGGGTGCCGACGTACTCGAAGCCCTCCTCGATGTGCCGACGGCGGACGTAGTCCTCCATCTCGCGCTTGATGACCCCGCCCTTGGGGTGGAACACCGGCAGACCGGAGCCGAGCTCCTCGGGGAAGGAGAACAGGTCGAGCTCGCTGCCGAGCCTGCGGTGGTCACGCTTCTCGGCCTCGGCGAGCCGGTCGAGGTAGGCCTTGAGGTCGTCCTTGGTCGGCCAGGCGGTGCCGTAGACGCGCTGCAGCTGCGGGTTCTTCTCCGACCCGCGCCAGTAGGCGGCCGCGGAACGCATCAGCTTGAACGCGTTGCCCAGGATCTTGGTGTTGGGCAGGTGCGGGCCGCGGCACAGGTCACGCCAGGCCAGCTCGCCGTCGCGGCGGTGGTTGTCGTAGATGGTCAGCTCGCCGGCACCGACCTCGGCCGAGGCGCCCTCGGCCGCCTCGGCCGCGCCGCCCTTGAGCCCGATCAGCTCGAGCTTGTAGGGCTCGTCGGCCAGTTCGGCGCGGGCCGCGTCGTCGGACACCGGCCGGCGCGAGAAGGTCTGGCCCTCGTTGATGATCCGCTGCATGACCTTCTCGAGGGCCTTGAGGTCCTCGGGGGTGAACGGCTCCTCGACGTCGAAGTCGTAGTAGAAGCCGTCGCGGATCGGCGGGCCGATGCCCAGCCTGGCCTTGGGGTTGACCTCCTGCACCGCCTGGGCCAGCACGTGGGCCGCGGAGTGGCGCAGCACGGCCAGGCCGTCCTCGGAGTCGACAGTCACCGGCTCGACGACGTCGCCGTCGGCCAGCACGTGCGCGAGGTCGCGCAGCTCGCCGCCCACCCGGGCGACGACGACGGCCTTGTCGCCCTCGAACAGGTCACCGGCCGTCGTGCCCGCCGCGACCGATCGCTCGCTTCCAGCGATGACCACGGTGATGTCGGCAGGCACGATGAGCTCCTTGGGTCGGGTGTGCGTATGCCGCCCGGTCGGGCGGTGGCGTCACGTCACCTCCGGTGACGTGCTGACGATGCTATCGGCCCGCTCAGGCGGTGGGCGCAGCAGTTTCGCCCGCGCCGACGGCCAGGAGCACGTCGCCCACGCGGAGGGAGCCCGGCGCGACCACGTCGGCGTAGACCCCGGGGCAGCCGGACGGCTTGCCGGTCACGAAGACCTCGGCCCCGCCGATGCGCAGGCGCTGTCCCACGCTGGCCTCGAGCAGCGCCGTGGGCGTGGCCACGACGAGGTTGGCGCGGGGGTGGGTGGCGACGTCCTCCTCCACCGAGACCAGGTGCAGGGCGGCCTTCTTGCGCCGGTCGCCCGCCAGGCCCCCGGCCTCGACCTCGACGTCCTCGAGCACCTGGCCGGGCTCGCCCTTGACCGGGTAGATCCGGATCTCGGTGACGTGGGGAGGCAGCTCGGCGCTCATGCTCCGAGGCTAGTCGCGCTGCCCCTCCGGGGCACCCCCACCAGGCACCCACGCCCGGCACCCTCGCCGGGGCACCCCCACCGGGTCATCCGCGCAGCATGATTCCGCGGCCCGCCGCCACGGTCACGATGGACGCTCGGACAAGCCGGGACCCGGAGGCGCGACATGGCCAGTGAGAAGGACACCCTCTACGTGATCGCCGCGGCGTACGACGACGTCGACGCCGCCGTCGCCGACTACGAGGCGGTCAAGGAGATCTACCACGAGGTGAAGACCTCGCACGACTTCGACGCCGCCGTCGTCGCCAAGGACGACGACGGCAAGGTGAAGATCGTCAAGAAGCATGAGCAGCCGACCCGCCACGGCGCGGCCGTCGGCCTGGGGTGGGGCCTCGCGGTCGGTGTGACGGCCGCACTGTTCCCGCCCGTCGGCATCGGCCTGGCCACGGCCGGAGCGGGCGGGGCAGCGATCGGCGCGGTGGCCGGCCACGCCAGCGGGGGCATGTCCCGGGGAGACCTCAAGGAGCTCGGGGAGACGCTGGACGCGGGACAGGCCGGGCTGATCGTGGTCTACGAGACCAACCTGGCCGACCAGGTCGCCGCCAACATCAAGGCCGCCAACCGGGTCATCTCCAAGGCCACGGACATGGCCGCCGACCAGCTCGCCGACGACATGCGGCGGGCCGAGCAGACCGCACCGGCCGCCCAGCCGGCGGCCACGGCGCAGGCGACCACGACCGCGCAGACCACCACGACGAGCTGAGCGTGAGGGCGCACGTCCCGGACCCGGCACGGGCCCGGGACCGCTCACCCGGGACGCTGCGCACCTCGCCGCACATGACGAAGGGCCACGACCTCGGTCGTGGCCCTTCGTCATGTGGTGGACGTGAAGGGACTCGAACCCCTGACCTCTCGCGTGTGAAGCGAACGCTCTAACCAACTGAGCTACACGTCCGGGCGATCCGGCCGGAGCCGTCTCGACGGAGTGGAACAATAGCCGCTCGACGGGCCGGCGCACCAATCGCCCCACCCGGCACCGGATCTCACAGCCCCAGCGTGCTCTCCAGCCAGTGCTCCCAGGAGTCCGGGAGCAGCCCCGGCGGGCCCTGCCAGAGCAGGTAGGCGTAGACGACGGCCAGCACGAACGCGCACGTCAGCAGCGAGACCGCGACCTTGACCCACCAGGGCTGGAGCTTGAGCCAGTCGGTCCAGGCGTCGAGCCGCCGGCGGGCGTGGTGCAGCAGCCGCTGGGCCCAGGCGAACTCCGAGGCGAGCACGGCCAGGCCGAGGAACACGATGAGCCACCCCGGGCCGGGGGCCGGGACGAGCACCAGGCCCCCGACCGTGATCGCGGCACCGACGAGTGCCACGGCGATCCGGTAGATGCGGCGGGAGTGCGGGTTCGAGCGGATCCGGCGGCGCCAGGCCCAGTCGTCGGCCTCGATGGGAGTGTCGTGGTCGGCGTCGTGGCTCACGGCATCAGCTTCTTGGCCATGTTCACCGCGGTCTCGGCGTAGCCCAGCGAGCCGTACAGCGCCCGGGCCACGGTGTTGCCGCCGAAGACGTTGAGCCCGATCTCGGCCGCACCGCGGTCCCGCGCCCAGCCCTCGGCCCAGGTCATCAGCTCGCGCCCCAGCCCCTTGCCGCGGTGCGCCTGGGCCACCTCCACGTCGAAGACCCACACCGCGGTGCCGACGGCGTGCGGGCGCTCGTGCAGCCACAGCTGACCGGCCACCTCGCCGGTCTCGCCGTCGCGGGCGAGGAACAGGTGGTGACCCTCCCCCGGCCGGCCTTCGGGGAAGTACTCGGCCATCTGCTCGGCGGCGATGCGCCGGGCGTCGCCCTCGTCCTCCCCGCCGAGGTCCACGCGCTGGCGCACGTAGCCCTCCTCGGACCGGACCCGGTAGTCGTCGACCTCGGCCTCGGTCATCGGGTCCAGCTGCAGGCTCACGGGTCGTTCCTCTCGCGGGACAGTCGGGCGAAGACGTCGGCGGCGGCCTGCGTCACCGGGCCGACGGGCAGCTCGCGCCCGTCGACGGCGTGCACGGGCAGGACGTCCTTGGTGGAGGAGGTGATGAAGACCTCGTCGGCGGTGGTGAGCAGGTCCATCGGCAGCGTCGCCTCGCGCACCGGGATGCCCGCCTCCCGGCACCACTCGATGACCAGCCCGCGGGTGATGCCCGGCAGCAGCCCGGACTCCACCGGTGGGGTGAGCACCTCGCCGTCCACGACGACGAACACGTTGGACCCGGTGCCCTCGCACAGCTCGCCGCGCGTGTTGGCGAAGATCGCCTCCAGCCCGCCACGCTCCTTGGCGTAGGCCAGCGCGACGACGTTCTCGGCGTACGACGTGGTCTTCAGGCCAACCGTCGCGCTGCGCTCGTTGCGGGTCCACGGCACGGTGACGACCTTGCAGGACGCCGGGGGCAGCGGCTGGGCGCCGGCGGTGACGATGTAGGTCAGGGCCGACTCGTCGCGGTCGGACCCCAGCGGCCCCGCTCCCCCCGTGACGCTCCAGCGCAGGCGCCCGAACGCGATCGGCTCGCCGGAGAGCACGTCCTCGATGCCCTTGGCGATGAGGTCGTGGTCGGCGGCCGGCAGGCCCAGGCCGGCCAGCGACCGGTCGAGGCGCCGGGAGTGCCGGGTCAGCGCGAACACCGCCCCGTCGGCGACCTTGGCCGTCTCGAACACCCCGTCCCCCACGGTCACCCCGTGGTCCAGGGCCGCGATCGAGGGCGCACCGGCGTCCACCCGCTGCCCGTTGACCCACACGCGCACGTCGTTGCTCATGCCTTGACCCTTCCAGATGCCAGTCCGATGAGGCGAGCGGCTTTGAGCCGCGTCTCCTCCCACTCCTGCTCGGGGTCCGACCCCCACGTGATGCCCGCACCGGTGCCGAACCGCAGCCACCGTTGCCCCGCCGCGTCCCGCTCGGCCCAGAAGGTGCGGATGCCCACGGCGAGGTCGGCCTCGTCCCGGTCGGCGTCGACCCAGCCCACCGCCCCGCAGTACGGCCCGCGCGGGCCCGGCTCCAGCGCCGCGATGGCCGCGAGCGCCGAGGACTTCGGCGCCCCGGACACCGAGCCCGGCGGGAGCGTGGCCGCGGCGATCTGCGGCCAGGTGACCCCGGGGCGCAGCGAGCCGGACACCGTCGTGACCAGGTGGGCCAGCCCGGGGTGCTCCTCGGTGGCGCAGAGGGCGTCGACGCGGACCGTGCCCTCCCGGCACACGTGGGACAGGTCGTTGCGGACCAGGTCGGCGATCATGACGTTCTCGGCGTAGTCCTTGGCCAGCATCTGCCCCGCCGCCGGCGCAGTCCCCTTGATCGGGCGGGACTCCAGCCGGTCCCCCCGCCGGCTCAGGAACAGCTCGGGGCTCGCGCAGGCCACCTCCAGCCCCGCGCCCGGCACCCGGATGAGCGCGGCGTGCGGGGCCGGGTTGCCGGCGGCCAGCAGGCCCGCGAGCGCCTCGAGGTCCGCGTCCTCGGGCAGCGGGTGGCTCATCACCCGGCAGAGGTTGACCTGGTAGACGTCACCGGCGGCCACGTGCCGCCGGATGGAACGCACACCCTCCCGGTATGCCGTGCCGTCCAGGGTCATCTGCCACTCCCCTTCCAGCGGCGACCAGTCCACGCACGGCGCGGCCCACGGCATACGCGTGGTGGGGCGCACGTCGGCGAAGCGGACACAGGTGGCCTGACCCTCGAAGGTGACCACGACGGCCCAGAACCCACCCTCGTCGAGGCAGGCCAGGTCGTGCCGCACGTCGAGGACCCCCCTGGCCTCCCAGTCGGTGAAGCGGGCGAGGTCCACGCGGCGATCATAGGTTCCCCGGCGGCACGCCCCGGCACAGGATGGGCCCCGGTCGCCGCGACCGGGGCCCATCCCCTCCCTGCGCCCAATCCCGGGACGCTCAGCCCTGGGACCGCAGGATCCCGAGCAGGCCGTGCGCCTCGCTGCCGGGGCCGGCGCTGAACCACACGTCGCTCCTGGCGCCCGCGGTGCCGTTGCCGGGCAGCAGGCCCCACAGGCCGTCGATCACGAGGGGGCTGCCGTTCGAGCCACGCAGGGTCGCCTCGAGGTGGCCGGTGCGCGGGTCCACCGCGTGGATGCGCCCGTCGCCGAAGTTCCCGACGAGCAGGTCACCGGCCAGCGAGCCGAAGCCGTCGGGGGCGATGGCCAACCCCCACGGGGAGTTCAGGAACCCTCGGTGCAGCAGCTGGCGCACGAAGTGGCCGGAGCGGTCGTAGACGTTGACGAAGCCGTTGCCGGCACCGGCCACGTCGTCGTGCCGGGCACTGTCCTGCTTGGCGTAGCTGACGTAGACCCGGCCGCCCAGGACCGCCACGTTGAACGGGGCGTACCCGGCGGGCACGCCGACCGGGGAGAACTGTCCGGCGGACGTGACCTTGTGGAAGGCACCGTCGTAGACGTCGACCCGTCCGGAGTGGAAGTTGGCCAGCAGCAGCACCGGGTGGCCCGGGCGCTGCAGCAGCGCGATGCCCTTCCACACCGTGTTGGCCGGGTGGGCGACCTCCACGGCGTGGGAGGTGTCCCCGGTGAGGTTCCACGCCGTCAGGTCCCCGCCCTCGCCGGCGAAGACGAACCGGGCCGGTCCGGAGCGCCCACCACCGTGCAGGACGAAGGAGGTGGTGGGGTTGAACAGGTTCCCGGTGGGCGCGCCGCCGGGGATGGTCACGGTCAGCGGGACCTTGGACACGCTCTTGCCGGGCTGGGCGCCCGTGTAGAGCGTGGCACGGTCGCTGCCGTTGTCCGACACCCAGACCGGCGTGGTCGGCCCGGCCGACAGGCCCCACGCGTTGACGAGGTCGTGGTCGGTGAGGCGTGCGTGGCCGGAGGTGTCGGCGACGAGGTTCAGCTGGCGGAAGCGGTCGGTGGGCGCGCCGGCGTGGGCCACGGGCAGGGCCGCCGTGGCCAGGGCCAGGGCCAGGGCGCCGGCGGCCATGACGGCACGCCGGGCCGGTACGGACCCGCGCAGGGTCCAGGGGCTCGACAACATGAGGGCCTCCCTCGGGGAGCGGTGGGGGGCACGCGCCTCCCGGGTGGTGGCGCGACGCCATACCGGTATCCACGAGGCGTCACCGGGACGGGTTCACCCGGCGAGGCGGTACCCCCGGTCGGGGTGACCGCTCTACGGTGAGGGGCATGGGCCACAGCCCGCACAGGGGGATGGGCACCGCCGCGCAGCCCTCGCTGCACCGGCGGGTGCTGGTCGCAGCCTGTGTCCTCGCGCTGCTCCTGGCCGGTACCGCGCTGGCGGTGGGCGCGGCGCTGCGGCGGGTCGAGGCCCAGCAGGACCTGGTGCGGCAGCGCCTCCAGCCGGGCAGCGAGCAGGTGCGCTCCCTGCTCGCAGACGTCGTCGACCAGGAGACCGGTCAGCGTGGCTACGTCATCACCGGCGACCCGACGTTCCTGGAGCCCTACAAGCTCGGCCAGACCGCCGGCGAGACGCGGATCGCGTCGCTGCGTCGCACCTTCGACGCCGACCCCGGGGTCCTCAGGGTCGTCGACCAGGTCGAGGCTGACCTGGCGCAGTGGCACCACCTGGGGGCCGACCCGGAGATCGCCGCCGCCCGGGCCGGCGACCCCGCACGGGCCCGGGCGCTGATCGCCCAGGGCCGGGGCAAGGCGGCGTTCGACGCGCTGCGCAGCCACCTCGCAGACCTGCAGACCCGCATCGACAGCCTGCATGCCGGCGCCACCCGGTCCGTGCAGGAGGCCAACGCCGTGCTGGCCCGCACCATCACCGCCAGCGCAGGCCTGCTCGTGCTGCTGGTCCTCTGGACCGGGCTGCTGCTGCGGCTCTGGGTGCTGCGACCCATCGAGGCGCTGCGCGCCAGCATGCGCCGGGTCGCCGAGGGCCACCTGGACGAGCCCGTCGAGGCCCTGGGCCCACCCGAGGTCGCGGCCATCGGCACGGACGCCGAGAGCATGCGGCGCCGCATCCTCGACGAGGTCGACGCGGCGAGGGCCGCCGGGGCCGCCCTCGCGCAGCACAGCCCCGTCGTGGCTGGACTGCGCGCCGAGCTCGCGGCCCGGACCGGCGGGACCCTGCCGGGAGTCACCCTCGCCGGTGCGCTGCGTCCGGCCGAGGGGGTCCTGGCCGGCGACTGGTGGGACGCCGTACGGCGACCGGACGGCACCGTCGTCGTGCTCCTGGCCGACGTCTCCGGCCATGGCGCCGACGCCGGCCTCGTGGCCGCGCGCTTCAAGCACCGGCTGACCGCTCTGCTGGACACCCGCCTGGAGCTGGACGAGGTCTTCGCCACCGCCGCGGAGGACCTCGGCGGCGACGACGAGCGGTTCCTGTCCTGCCTGGTCATCGCCGTCGACCCGCTCACCGGGACGTTGGGGTGGATCAACGCCGGCCACCCCCCGGCGGTGATCGTCCAGCGGCACCGGACCGGCCTCGAGGCACGCGAGCTCGGGCCCACCGGTCCGCTCCTGAGCTCGGTCAGCTCGGGGTGGCAGGTCGAGCACACCACCATGGAGCCCACCGAGCTGCTCCTGGCCTTCACCGACGGCGTCAGCGAGGCGCGACGGGGCCATGAGGCGGGGTCTGCGGAGTTCGGGACCGACGGAGTGCTGGCCACCCTCGGGGGGCTGGGCGCGTGGTCACCGGAGCGGGCCGTCGCGGAGATCCTTGAGGCGGTGCGCCAGCACGCCGACAACTGGCACCGCGACGACGTCACCGTCGTCGCCCTCACGCTCGACGGCCGGCCGGCTGCCCCCGGGCACCCGGTCGCCGTCCCGGTGACGGCACAGACCGGCGTCGCCCCCGCCTACTGAGCCACCGACGGCGCCCGGCGAGCCACTGACGGGCCTGCGTCATCGCTCGCCCCTTTGCGGGAGCCGCGCCCCTCTGGCACGGACGAGGATCGGCCACGGATGACCCCCACCGGCCCGCCCGCGCCGGTCGGCCGCCGCACCCGAGACCGGCGCCAGGACCTCAGGCGGGAGCCCTCCCAGCCCGTCCGTCCCCGACGGGCTGCCCGTCATCCCCCGGAGGAGACCCATGAGTTCCCCACGACCCCCACGCCCCCTGCGGCGCTTGCGCTGGGTGCTGGCCGCCCTCTGCGCCGTGACCCTGGCCGTCGCGTTCACCGCGCCGGCGAGCGCCACCAGCGCCTCGACGTCCCATGCGCGCACCTGGCGCGTGTCCGTCGGGGCGGAGTCCCACGACATGGCCATCCAGACCATGGCGTTCATGCCCGGCACGATCTGGGTGAACGCCGGTGACAGCATCCTGTGGACCGTCCGTGCCGGCGAGTTCCACACCGTCACCTTCCTCGCCTCCGGCCAGAAGCTGCCGGAGTTCAACCCCTTCGACCCGATGCACGTGAAGCGTCAGGGCGGGAGCAGGTACGACGGCCACTCGTACTACAACTCCGGCCTGCTCTCGAACCAGGGCAGCAACTCGGGGTTCCCGGCCGGCTCCACCTACACCCTGACGTTCCCCAACACCGGCACCTTCACCTACTGGTGCCTCGTCCACGGCATGTTCATGAAGGGCACCGTGCACGTGCGCGCCGCCGGCACGAAGTACCCCTTCAGCCAGGCCGACTACAACCGCCAGGCTGACCACAAGAAGGCGGCCGACCTGCGTGACGGGCACCGCCTGTGGGACGCCACGTCGGACAAGGCGGACGCGGCCAAGGGCACGGTCTATGCCGGCGCCGATGATGACGTCGCCATGGTGATGCGGTTCATCAACCGGCACGTGACGGTCCACGTGGGCGACAGCATCACCTGGAAGGACCCGGGCATGATCGTCCCGCACACCATCACCTTCGGGCCGGAGCGGTCGAACATCTTCGTGCCCTACGGCGACCCGAAGCACTTTGCCGGAGGGCAGCTCAACTCCGGCCTCCTGCTGCCCGGACACGACTTCACGGTCACGTTCACCAAGGCCGGGAAGTACTCCTACATCTGCGGACTGCACGACTTCCTGGGCATGGTCGGGACGGTGGTGGTCACCAGCTAGGCCGCCTCACCGCGCGACGGCGCGGGATGGGCCACGGCGGCCCGCCCGCGCCGTTCCCGTCCCGGCGCGCGAGCCCGGACGGGCGGCCGCCGGCCGGCACGCCGGCCACGACGTGAGCAGGCGCCATCCACGATCCGCCCGCCTCCGAACACCTGGTGGACCGGTCGTCCCCGGACCGGTCGCCCGTCACGAGAGGATCACCTGATGAAGCTCCGTCGCCTGTCCGTCGCCCTGGCCGCGCTGCTGGCCCCGGTCGCCGCCGCCCCGGTCGCCTCGGCGGCCCCGGCCCACGCGGCCAACCCGTCCGGCACGCGCAGCCTGGCTGCCGTGCTGACGTCCCGCGGATACGCCTTCGACCACAACTGGCACGACTACGACATCCTCACCCACGCGGTCCTGGCGGTCCTCGCCGCCAAGCCCCACAGCCCCGTCACGGTGCTCACCGACGGGACCCGGCCGCTGACGGCCTTCCTGCCGGACGACCGCGCCTTCCGGCGCCTGGCGCAGGACCTCACCGGCCGGGAGCTGCACAGCGAACAGGCCGTCTTCGACGCGCTGGTGCAGAAGGCCGGCGTCAACACCATCGAGTCGGTGCTGCTCTACCACGTCGTCCCGGGCGCCACCATCGACGCGGCGACGGCACGGCACTCGGACGGCGCCAGGCTCACCACCGCGCTGGGTGGCGCGACGGTGACCGTCGACGTGGACGGCCGCCGGATCTCGCTGGTGGACAAGGACCCGAACAGCGCCAACCCCGCGGTCACGGTGCCCGACATCAACGAGGGCAACCGGCAGATCGCGCACGGCATCAGTCGGGTCCTGCGGCCGCTCGACCTCTGAGCGCCACGCAGCGGAGGGTGGCCGACATGGGGACGGCCACCCTCCTGGCATCTGCGGACACCGGTCAGCTTCCGGGAACGGCCATCTCACCCAGCTCGGACCAGTCGGTCCCCTCGACCGTGACGTTGACGATCTTCGGGGTGCGCACGAGGTAGGCGGGCAGCTCGGCCGTGGCCGTGCGGAAGTGCTCGCTCTGCACGTGCGCGCCGCCGGCGGCCTCGTCACGGAACGCCTCGACCAGGACGTACTCCTGCGGGTCGTCCAGGCTGCGGGACCAGTCGAACCACAGGCATCCCGGTTCGGCCCGCGTCGCCTCGGTGAAGCGCTGCGAGATCTGCGGCCAGGCGTCGGCGTGCTCGGGCTTGACCTGGAACTTGGCGGTGATGAAGATCAACGCGCTCCTCCTCCGTGTCGGCTCGGCCGGAGCCTGCTGCGTGCCGGCCCTGCCGGAATCCTGCTGCGGATCGCGGGTCGGAGCCACCCGGCGTACCCACCCGTCACCCTGCGAGCGCACCCCGGGTTACGCCGTCCTCCCCCTGCCCGCCGTAGGCCGGCTCACCCGGCTCCGTCGCCCGGCATAGACAGTTCGGACGAGCCCGGGGCCCCGAACCGCGAGTACCACAGGTCACAGGGGATGCACAGGTACTGCGGCGAGGAGGGTGGCATGACGACCGAGACCAGCAACGGACACGTGGAGGAGCCCCGGGTCATCCTGTCGGCCGAGGGACTGCGCAAGAGCTACGGCACCCACCAGGCGTTGAAGAACCTCTCGTTCACCCTCCGCGCCGGACGGGTCCTCGGCTTCCTCGGCCCGAACGGGGCGGGCAAGACGACCTCCATCCGCATCCTCACGACCATCCTCCCGCCGTCCGCCGGGCGCTTCGTCGTCGACGGGGTCACCTCGGACCACCCCGAGCAGATCCGGCGCCGGATCGGCGTGCTGCCCGAAGGGCTGGGGTTCCCCCGGGAGCTCACCGGCGCGCGGTACCTCAGCTACTACGGCCAGCTGTTCGGCAGCTCCTCGCACGAGGCCCGCAGCACGGCCGAGGCCCTGCTGCAGGAGGTCGGTCTGCAGAACCGTGGCCACTCCCCCATCGGCTCCTACAGCCACGGCATGCGCCAGCGGCTCGGCATCGCCCGCGCGCTCGTGAACGACCCCGCCGTGCTGTTCTTCGACGAGCCCACGCTGGGCCTGGACCCGCGCGGCCAGCGGGAGCTCCTCACGATGGTGCAGGGGATCGCCCGGGACCGGGGCAAGGGGGTCGTGCTCTCCAGCCACCTGCTCGCCGAGATCGAGGGCGTCTGCGACGACGTCGTCATCATGAACGCCGGCGAGGTCGTGGCGCGGGGGACGGTCGCCGAGGTGATCGGCCAGGCCAGCCACCGCAGCGGCATCGCGATGCGGGTGCGCGTTCCCGTCGGCGAGGTGCCCGCCGCCTGCGGCCTGATCGCGACGCTGCCGAGCGTCCGTGCGGCCACACCGGACGACTCCACCGGCTGGATCGGCGTGGAGCTGCGCCAGCTCGACGGTGCCACAGCGGCGGACCCGCGACTGGTCAACGCGATGCTCGAGTCGCTCATCCGTGCGGACACGCCCATCCTCGGGCTGGACGCCGGCAGCGGGCGCCTGGAGGACGTCTTCCTGCAGCTGACCGCCGAGGCGATCCGGTGACCACCGGGACGCTGGCCGCCCCGCTGGCGCCGGCCCACCGGTCGTCCGCGCCGGTCTGGTGGCTCGTCCTGCGGCAGGAGCTGACCGAGCTCTGGATGGGCGGCCGGGTGCTGACCTACCTGGTGCTCTACGGCCTGCTCATGTCCCTGACCGCGTTCCTGCTCGCCACCAACACCGAGCTCAACCTGCTCCCGCTGCGGCAGAACATCGTCGTGGCCGTCACCTCGGCGCTCACCTTCGGACTGTTCATCGGCCTGGCCATCGGTGCCGAGAGCGTCAGCGGCGAGCGCGAGCGGGCGACGCTCGAGCCGTTGCTGCTCACCCCCTGCAGCCCCCGACAGGTGGTGGGCGGCAAGTTCCTCTCGGCCATGTCGGCCTGGCCGGCAGCCATGCTCCTGACGCTGCCCTACCTCGTGGTGCTGGCGCAGGGGCACGCGGTGCTCGGGTCGGCACTGGTCTGGGGAGGCGTCGTCGGGACGCTGCTCGCCACCATGTTCGTCGGCATCTCGCTCATCGTGAGCATCTGGTCCGAGTCCAGCAGGGTGAGCCTGTTCATCTGCCTCCTCGTGTACGCCGCCTCCCTCATCCCCGCCCAGCTGCCCACCGAGTTCCTCCGGTCGCCGGCCGGCGTGGCGCTCACGCTGGTCGACCCCGTGGAATCGGCCAGCCAGTTCCTCGACCGGGTCGTCGGCTCGGGGCAGCAGCTCTCCCAGGCCTGGCCCTACCTGGCCTCGCCCGTCGTCGCGTCCCTGCTCACCCTCGCCGCCCTGTTCGGCTACGCCGCGCCGCGGCTGCGCCTGATGGCCCGCGCATGACCACCCCCGCCCACCCGAACCCGCCCCGCCCCAGCCAGGGCCCGAGCACCCAGGAGGCGCCATGAGCATCGCCCAGGACCTGCCGGTGGCACCCGCACACCGGACCACCCGCCGCGCCGCGCCCGTCTGGTGGCTCGTCTTCCGCCGGGAGTTCGTCGACCTGTGGACCGGCGGGCGCGTGCTCCTGCTGCTGGTCCTGTTCACCCTCATCATGTCCGTCACCTCGGTGCTGCGGCAGCTGGAGAGCCAGCTCAGCCTCATCCCCCCGGTGGAGATGGTGTTCCTGACCGTCCTGAGCAGCATCACCTTCGGGCTGTTCGTCGGGTTGGTGATCGCCGCCGACTCCTTCAGCGGTGAGCGGGAGCGGGCGACCCTGGAGCCGCTGCTCCTGACCCCGGTCCGGCCGCGCCAGCTGGTGGTCGGCAAGTTCCTGGCCGCCCTCACCCCGTGGCCCCTGACCCTGCTGATCTCGGTGCCCTACGTCTGGGTGCTGGGCCAGGGCGACGACAGCATCCCCGAGGCCCTGCTCCTCGGTGCGATGCTCGGCGGCCTGATGTCCATCGCCTTCACGGGGCTGGCCATGGTGATCAGCATCTGGTCGAGGTCCAACCGCACCAGCCTGTTCGCCAGCCTGCTGGTCTACCTCATCTTCCTCATCCCCACCCAGTGGCCCGGCAGCGCGCAGAAGGGCGACCTGGGCTACCTGGTCCAGCAGCTCAACCCGCTGCAGGCCTCCAGCGAGTTCCTCGAGAAGGTCATCGTCAACAACCGGACGGTGGCCGAGAAGATGCCGTACCTCATGGCCGCGATCTACGCCGCTGCCGGCGTCCTCGCCGTGCTCATGCTCGTCGCCGCACCGCGCCTCCGCCTCGACGTGGAGGCCTCCCGGCCGGGCCGGTCGCGGTGGCACCGGGGCGCGCGCTCCGAGGCGCTGGTCGGCCCGGCGCTCGTCCTGGCCCTGCTGTCGGTCCCCGCGCTCGGGCTGGGCACGGCCGCAGCGGCGGCCCCGTCCGCCTCCGGTGGTGGCAGCGGGCTGGGCATCACCACGGACCTGGGCTACAAGACCGTCAACGCCGGCGACAAGATCACCTTCACCACCGTGGTCACCAACACCGGCTCGGGCACCTCCCCCGAGCTCAGCGTCGCGATGAACATCGTCAAGACGACCCAGGGGGAACCCGTCGACCCCGAGGACTGGTCGCCCGAGCGCACCCAGACGGTGGACCCGCTGGCCGCCGGCGAGCAGGCGAAGCAGGACTGGCAGGTCAACGCCATCCTCGAGGGCGACTACATGGTCTACCTGACGGTGATCCCCAAGCCTGCGGGTGCGAACTCCACGGCGACCCCGGTCGCCAGCCCCGGCATCCACCTGACCGTCAACGCGTTCAAGAAGAGCAACCCCGGTGGCGTGCTCCCCGTGGCGATCGTGACGCCCGTGGCCATGGCGGCCATCGCCATGGTGCCCTGGTGGCGCCGCCGCAGGCGGGGGTCGGCAGAGCCCACCGAGGGCTGAGCGACGGTGTGCCGGGTGCGGACGTCCGCACCCGGCATACCTGTGCCCGGATGCGGCTCAGCTCGGCCGGACCAGCCGTGAGCCGGGGACCACGGCGACGCCGAGGATCTCGATCATCGCCTCCGGCTGCCAGAGGGCCGTGGTCCCGATGCCGGCCATGGCGGGGTAGACCGGCCCCGCCAGCTCACGCCAGATCTCGCCGATCTCCGCGCCGTGCGCCTGGTAGTCCGGGATGTCGGTGAGGTAGATGGTGATGCTGACCAGGTCCTCCGGCCGGCCACCCACCGCGGACAGGGTGGTCAGGACGTTGGTGAACGCCTGGCGGAACTGGGCGACGATCCCGCCGGGGACGATGCGCATGTCCGCGTCGAGCGCCGTCTGGCCGCCGAGGTAGAGCGTGTTGCCGCTCAACGTGCCGTGGGAGTAGCCGCGCGGGGCGGGCAGCGACGCGGGGTTCACCGGCACGGGGAGGGCGCTGTCGGTCACGGTGTCTCCTGCGGGTCCTCGGTCGGGTTCTGGGGCGGGGTTCTCGGGCGGGGTTCTCGGGCGGGGTTCCGGGACGGGTTCTTGCCCGGGGGTCGCCAGCGTAGCGTCCATTGACATTGACTCAACGGTCGTTACGATCCGAGAACATCCAGCGCGGCAACGAGGCCGCCCCGGAGGACGTGCCGGCGCACCGGCACGGCGAGGAGCCATCCATGGAACCGGACTTCGGCAGGTACGTCCTCGAGGGCGACAACTCGAGGTATGCCACGGACGGCGGGCTCGTCGTCCCGGTCGTCACCCGCGCCGGGCACGAGCCGGGCGAGACCGGCCAGTCCGCCGGCGCCACGCGGATCTCCGGCGTGAGCATCCAGCACACCCCGGCCACGCGGATCTGGTTCGGGAAGGTGAGCAACGAGGCGGGCTACCGCTCGGTGCCCCACCACCACGGCGAGGCCGAGACCGGGGGCTACGTCCTGTCCGGCCGCGCCCGCATCTACTTCGGTCCCGACTTCGCCGACTACCTCGACATGGAGGAGGGCGACTGGGTCTTCGTGCCGCCCTTCATGCCCCACGTCGAGTGCAACATCGACCGCAACCGGCCGCTCACCTGGATGACGACCCGCACCCCGGAGAACATCGTCGTCAACCTGCCCGACGTGGCCGACGCCGACCTGCGCGACTGGGTGGACCGACCGTGACGTCCGCGGCGCCCACGCTGACCTCCGCGCTGTTCACCGCGGCTGCCACCCTGACCCCGGTCGAGCCGGAGCACTTCGACCTGGCCTTCACCGCAACCACGCAGGCGTGCCCGTGGCCCAAGGCCTACGGCGGCGACCTGGTCGCCCAGGCGGCGGTGGCAGCCATGCGGTCGGTGACCGACGGCAAGGCCCTGCACTCGATGCACTCCTACTTCCTGCGGCCGGTCGACATCGGCGCGGACGTGCGCCACGAGGTGGAGGTCCTGCGCGACGGCCGGGGCTACAGCACCCGCCAGGTGCGCGGCTTCCAGAACGGCAAGCCGGTCTACGTCTGCCTGGCCAGCTTCGCCGCGGGTGAGCCCGGGGGCACGTATGCCGTGGAGTACCCCACCGAGGTCCCGCACCCCGACGAGCTCCCCAGCAGCGCGGCGTACCTGCAGGACCGCAGCGGCGGGACCATGACGCAGGAGTCGAGGGCGTACTGGTCGGGCGGGCGCAGCTTCGACATGCGCCACGTGCCCGGTCCGCTCTACCTGACCGTGGACGGCCACCGGAGGCCGCACCAGGCGGTCTGGGTCCGGCCGTTCGACGCCCTGCGACCGGTGGACGGCCTGACCGACGAGCAACGGGACCTGGCCGCCCTGGCCTACGTGTGCGACTACACGATCCTCGAGCCGGTGCTGCGGGTGCTCGGCCTCGCCTGGGCCCTGCCGGGGCTCGTCACCGCCAGCCTCGACCACGCGATGTGGTTCCACCGGGCCGGCGCCGTCGACGGCTGGGTCCTCTACACCCAGGAGGCGCTGGCCGCCGAGAACGGCCGGGGCGTGGCCACCGGGCGGCTCTTCGGCTCCGACCGCACGCACCTGGCGACCGTCGTCCAGGAGGGCATGCTCCGTCTCGGCTCGGGAGGCAGGTCATGAGCGCACTCTCGCCGTCGGCCCACGTCGACACGTTCGCGCGGGACCACCTCCCGCCCCCGGAGCAGTGGCCGGAGCTGGAGTTCACCACCGAGCTCCTGCAGTACCCCGCGCGCCTCAACGCCGCGACCGAGCTCATCGACGTCCCGGTCGCGACGTTCGGGGCGGACCGTCCGGCCCTGCGCACGCCGGAGGGCGAGGTGTGGACCTACGGCGAGCTGCAGCGCCGCGCCAACCAGGTCGCCCAGGTGCTGGTCGAGGACCTCGGCCTCGTGCCGGGCAACCGGGTGCTGCTGCGCTCCCCCAACAACCCATGGACCGTGGCCGCCTGGCTCGGCGTCCTCAAGGCCGGCGGGATCGTCGTCACCACGTTTGCCGCGCTGCGCGTCCGGGAGCTGACGCCCATCGCCGACCGGTGCCGGCCCTGCCTCGCCCTCGTGGACCACCGCTTCGTCGACGAGGTGGAGGCCCTGCGCCAGGGGGCGGCACCCGAGCTGCGCGTCGTGACCTTCGGCGCCGACGACGCCGGGGACCTGGTCACCCTCGCCTCGGCGAAGTCGGGGACCTTCGACAACGTGGTGACGGCCGCGGACGACGTCGCCCTGTTCGGTCCGACGTCCGGCAGCACGGGCGTCCCGAAGGTCACGGTGCACTTCCACCGTGACCTGCTCTCGATCGACAACACCTTCGGCCAGGGCGTCCTGCGGCTCGTCCCCGAAGACGTCGTCGCCTGCAGCGCGCCGTTCGCGTTCACCTTCGGGCTGGGCATGCTGGTCGTCTTCCCCCTCCGGGCCGGCGCGTGCGCGCTCCTCACCGAGCAGGCGACACCGGACGAGCTGGCCGACCTCGTCGCCGCGCACGGGGTGACGGTGCTCGCGACGGCACCCACGGCATACCGGCGGATGCTGGCCGCGGGCAAGGCGGAGCAGCTGCGTGGCCTGCGCGCCGCGGTCAGCGCGGGCGAGCACATCACCGAGCAGACGTGGCAGCGGCTGCACGACGAGATCGGGCTCGACGTCATCGACGGCATCGGGGCCACGGAGCTGCTGCACATCTTCATCTCGGCGGCCGGTGAGGACATCCGGCCCGGGGCGACGGGCAGACCGGTGCCGGGCTACCGCGCCACGATCCTCGACGAGCTCGGCGCGGAGCTGCCGCCCGGCGCCGAGGGGCGGCTGGCGGTCATCGGGCCGGTGGGCTGCCGCTACCTCGACGACGAGCGCCAGCGCGACTACGTCGTCGGCGGCTGGAACCTCACGGGTGACACCTTCACCCGTGACGAGGACGGCTACTTCTACTACCGGGCCCGGACCGACAACATGATCATCTCCTCGGGCTACAACATCGCGGCGCCGGAGGTGGAGGCCGCCATCGACAGCCACCCCGACGTCGCCGAGTGCGCCGTCGTGGCGCGCCCCGACGCCGAACGCGGCTCGGTGGTGTGCGCCTTCGTCGTGCTGAGGGACGGGGTGGTCGGCGACGCCGCCATGGCGACGCGGATCCAGGACCACGTCAAGACCCAGCTGGCGCCGTACAAGTACCCCCGCGACGTGCGCTTCACCGACGCCCTGCCGCGCAACCGGAGCGGCAAGCTCCAGCACTACGAGCTGCGCCGCAGGGTCCGGGAGGAGGCCGCCGCTTCCGGCGGCTCCGGCGAGGCGACCGGCGCGCAGGCACCGGACGTCCCGGTCGAGGCGTGAGGGGAACGCCATGAGGATCGCCATCGCGGGCGGCGGCCCCGGGGGCCTGTACCTCGCCGCGCTGATGAAGCAGCTCGACCCGGCGCACGAGGTCACCGTCTGGGAGCGCAACGCCCCCGACGACACGTTCGGCTTCGGCGTGGTCTTCTCCGACGAGACCCTGGGCGGCATCGAGGGCGCCGACACCGAGATCTACGGCCGGATGGAGCGCCGGTTCGCGAGGTGGACCGACATCGACGTCGGCGCCTTCGGCCGCTCGTTCACGGTGGGCGGCCAGGGCTTCGCGGCCATGGGCCGCCGGGAGCTCCTGCAGATCCTGCAGGAGCGGGCGGGCGAGCTCGGGGTCGTGGTCCACTACCGCACGCCGGCACCCGACCTGGCGCAGCTGCGCGCGGCGCACGACCTGGTGGTCGCCGCGGACGGGCTGAACTCGACGGTCCGTGACGCCGGTGCGGACGTGTTCCGGCCCACCCTGGACCGGCGCCGCAACAAGTACATCTGGCTGGGCACCGACCTGGTGTTCGAGGCGTTCCAGTTCTTCGTCAAGCAGACGGAGTGGGGCACGATGCAGATCCACGGCTACCCCTACTCCGACACGGGCTCGACGTTCATCGTCGAGATGCACGAGGACGTCTGGCGGCGCGCCGGGTTCGACCGGACGGAGCACGAGGCGTTCCCGCCGGGGGCGTCCGACGAGCACGCGGTCGAGCGCATCAGGGAGATCTTCCGGGACGAGCTCGAGGGCCACCGGGTCCTCACCAACAACTCGAAGTGGGTCAGCTTCCACACCGTCCGCAACGAGCGGTGGCACGACGGCAACGTCGTCCTGCTCGGCGACGCGGCGCACACCGCCCACTTCTCCATCGGCTCCGGGACCAAGCTCGCCATGGAGGACGCCCTGGCACTCGCTGCGTGCCTGCACGAGCACACCACCGTGGAGCAGGCGCTCACCGCCTACGAGGCCGAGCGCCGGCCGGTCGTCGAGTCGACCCAGCGCGCCGCCCAGGCGTCGCTGGAGTGGTTCGAGCGCATCGGCATGTACGCCGACCAGGACCCGGCGCAGTTCGTGTTCAACCTGCTCACCCGGTCCCGGCGCATCACCTTCGAGAACCTCAAGGAGCGCGACGGGGAGTTCGCAGCCCTGATGGAGGCGGAGTTCGCGCGGCAGCAGGGGTGCGCCGAGGTCGTGCCGGCGATGTTCCAGCCCGCCAGGATCGGGGGGCTTGAGCTGAAGAACCGCGTGATCCTCTCGCCGATGGACATGTACTCCGCCGTCGACGGGGTGCCGGGCGAGTTCCACCTTGTCCACCTGGGGTCCAAGGCGCTCGGCGGTGCCGGCCTGGTCATGACGGAGATGACCTGCGTCTCGCCCGAGGGGCGGATCACGCCCGGCTGCCCCGGGCTGTGGAACGACGCGCAGCGGGACGCCTGGGCCAGGGTCACCGGCTTCGTGCACGGCCACAGCACCGCGAAGGTCGGCCTGCAGCTCGGCCACTCGGGCCGCAAGGGCTCGACGAAGCTCATGTGGGAGGGCATGGACGAGCCGCTGGAGGAGGGCAACTGGCCTGTCATCGGGCCCTCCCCCATCCCCTACGGCGAGGGCTGCCACGTCCCGCGCGAGGTCACCCGCGACGACTTGGACGCCGTCGTGGCCGACTTCGTCGCGGCGGCCCGCCGTGGCGTGGAGGCCGGGTTCGACCTCATCGAGCTCCACGCGGCCCACGGCTACCTGCTGTCCTCGTTCCTGTCGCCGGTGTCCAACCGGCGCACGGACGAGTACGGCGGGGACGTGGGCGCCCGGTTGCGCTTCCCGCTCGAGGTCTTCGACGCGGTCCGGGCCGTCGTGCCACCGACCGTCCCGGTCACGGTGCGCATCTCCGCCACCGACTGGGTGCCCGACGGCAACACCGCCGACGACGCCGTGGAGATCGCCCGCGCGTTCATCGAGCACGGCGCGGCCGCCATCGACGTGTCCTCCGGGCAGGTGACCCGGGACGAGAGGCCGGCGTTCGGTCGCTCCTACCAGACGCCCTTCGCGGACCGGATCCGTCACGAGGTCGCGGCACCGGCCGGGGTCGCCGTGATCGCGGTCGGGGCCATCTCCTCCTACGACGACGTCAACTCGATCCTGCTGGCCGGGCGAGCCGACCTGTGTGCGCTCGGACGCACCCACCTGTACGACCCGCAGTGGACGCTGCACGCGGCGGCCGAGCAGGAGTACCAGGGGCCAGCGGCCGACTGGCCGCTCCCGTGGCGCGCCGGGCAGCGGAAGCCACCGACCTCACGCACCGACAAGGTGCCACCGCGCCTGTCCCTGCTGCGCTCCGGCCCGCTCGAGCCGGTCCACGTCCGCTGGAAGCCCGCCACGCCGCCGCTGGCAGGATGAGCGCCGTGCCCGACGCGCTGACCGCCCCCCTGACGGCACAGCGGTCCCGCACGGTCGTCGTCAGCTTCCTCGGGGCGGTCGTCCGGCCGATGGGCGGCTGGATGCCGATCCGGGGTGCCGTCGACCTGTTGACGCCGATGGGGCTCGACGCCCAGAGCGTTCGCACCGCCGTCTTCCGCCTCAAGCAGCGGGACTGGCTCACGCCGGAGACCCGGGCGGGCGTGCGTGGCTACGCGCTGACCGACACGGCCCTGGCCGCCCTGGCCGCGGGCGACGCGGTCATCTGGCACGCCCGTGAGCCGGCGGACCTGGCGGATGGCTGGTGCGTCCTCAGCTTCTCGGTGCCCGAGTCCGCCCGGGCGCGGCGCCACCAGCTGCGGTCACGGCTCACCGCCCTGGGGTTCGGGATGCTGGGCGGGGGCGTCTGGATCGCCCCGGCCCGGATGGCCGAAGCCGCCGAGCGAGCCGTCGAGGAGCTCGGCCTCACCTCGCGGTGCGCCCTGTTCGTCGGCCGGCACGTCGGTGGCGAGCAGCTGTCCGAGCTGATCTCCGACAGCTGGAACCTCGAGGAGATCGACCAGCAGTACCAGGAGTTCATCGGCTCCTGCGCGGACCTCGCGACGACGTCCGACGCCGGTGAGGCACCTGAGGGCGCTGACGCCTTCACCGCGTACCTCGGCGTCATCGACCGGTGGCGCAAGCTGCCCTACCGCGACCCGGGCCTGCCTCCCGAGGTGCTGCCCGCGGGCTGGAGCGGACCCGCGGCCGGTGCACTCTTCGAGCGCCTCGTCGCCGGGCTGGAGGCGCGCGCCCTCACCCACGCCGCCACGTCGTGGCCGGCGGCCGCACAGCACCCGCCGCGCGCACGAAAGCCAGCGAGCCCCTGACCCGCGCGCTGCGGGTCAGGGGCTTGCTGTCGATGGTGGGCGATATCCCATCTAGCCAACAATGTCGGTGGAGGAAGGCCGAGCGGCGACGTTGCTGGCGGGCGCCCGCACAGCCGCCCCATCTAGTACGTCAACTCGGCCCCCGTGCGGCCGAGACGATCGGACAGGGGATCCGATCATCTGCACTGTCTCTGCTACTTGAGCGAAAGGGACTTGCAGTAGCCGGAGTGATCCGGGACCTGGCGGGTGACGTCGACATTCTTGATCCTCTTCAACCGCGTGGCCATCCCGCCACAGCCCGCCGCGGTGCTGCCCCCCTGCGCGATCGAGTAGAAGAACTTGAGGACCTTGTCCTCGCGGGAGTGGTAGTTGTAGGCGAACCGCTGGACCGCTGCGTTGAGGGGCCCCCAGTCGCCGCCCGCGCCCACGGCTGCCCCCAGGAGGTGGATTTCGCGAACCTTAGGCGCCTCGTCCTTGGTGGCGAGGGCCACCGCAGCGCAGAGCATTGCGCGCGCCCCGAGGCTGTGGCCTACAAGGACCACCTCGTCCAGGTCGGTGCGGGCGATCAGGTCCGCGACAATCGCTCCTGTCTTGTTCGCACGCTCACGAGCCCTCCACCAAGGATTCTTGACAAGGTCGACGAATATCAGTGCCCCGCTAAAGGGCCCTACCTTCTTGGCCACCTGCTTGCTGGCCTTCAGGGCGACCTTCTTTACGGCCTTGGCCGCCACAGCCCAGCCGAGGTTTCCGCTTACCACCGCGGTCAGGTCCTTCAGTTCCTCGGCGCCCCAGTGGACCCGGTAGACCAGGGAGTCCGGATACCTCTCAGTGATGATTCGCTGCCAGTCGCCCCATCCCTTCTTGCCCTCGGTGAGAAAGCCAGAGCAGACGATCACGGGGACACCACCACCATCTTGCAGCTTCTCGATCATGAAGGACTTGTCTTCACGGACGTACGCATTCGTCAGCCCCGCCCCAAGAACACCCCCAAGGCTGGCTCCCGCGGCCGCGACCACGGCGGTGCCCCCGGCCATTCCGAGACCTCCCGCAGCCAGCGACCCGCCACCCAAGAAGGCCAGGCCGTAACTGGTCGCCGCCGCACCCGTGTACCCCCCAATGGTGGTACCGACGATGCCTCCGATGAGGGGAGCAGCCAAGAGCCCGACGCCCGTCATCGCCCCCGCTGCGACCAGCGCGGATCCAGCCAACTTTGTCGTCTTGGCGAGGTTCTTCTTCTCGTATCTCAGCAGGTCTGTGAAGGCGGACAGATCGTTGATTTGGGCTGTGCCTCGCTCGAAGCTGGGGAGCTCGTGCCGGTGCTCGGCGCAAAAGCGAGGGATCCGCACTGCCCCGAACCCACGGGTGGCCATATTCGGGCAGCGAGGGGCAGCACAGGTCAAGGTGGCGGCTCCGCAGCCGTCGCAGACGTAGGTCGGCACTCCAAGGCCGGTCTCTGCCTTCCTGTGGTCCACGTGTTTGAAGCAGGCGGAGCACCAGCCTTCGCGCACTTCAAGCCCGACCTTGTCGACGAGGTCTGCCACGTTACGCGCCAAGTCGGCGTGGGAACGCGCCCGCCTTTCGAGCTCCTCGCGCAACTTCTGATCGCGCGTTAGCCGCCGCTCCTTCTCAGCGCAGGCAAAGGCCCACAGGTTGACGGTGATCACCAGGTTGCGCAGGAGCTTCTCAGCTCCCTTGAACTCGGGGAGGGCGAGGTCGACTTCGCCTTCCGCTTCCAGCCTCCAACCCCGCTCCGTTTGCAGCGTCACGCGCATTCCGCGCCGGCCGACGGGGTCGAAATTGACAGAGGACTTTGGCATGGGAGGAAGCATGCCCTCTCTGATGGCGGGCGTCCCGGCTTTGGGCGGCTCGGCATTACCAGGTGAGAGGACAACCACCTGTCTGAACGACATGGCAAAGCCGGCAGTTGGACGCCACCAACGTGACGCAACGGAATCAGGCGCGCCATCAACAAGGCGGAGCTCGATCCCAAACGCGTGGACGCCTCGAGAATTCCGACGCAGCTCCATCTGGCTGGTGCCCGACGCTCGCGTGCCACGGGAGGAGATCGCCCGACTGGTCGGGCACCGGGTCTCGATTGCCACCGAGGCGGACTACCGCGAGCAGCTCCGTCAGGTGGTCACCGAAGGAGCCCAGGAGATGGACCGAATCCTTCCCCCGAGGACCAAGGATCCGGCCACCACATCTGATCCTTGGTCACTCAGCGGCAGTCTCGGCCGTCTCTCGTCGCCGAACGAGACAGCCCCTGACCCGCGTGCTGCGGGTCAGGGGCTCGCTGTCGATGGTGGGCGATACTGGGTTTGAACCAGTGACCTCTTCCGTGTCAAGGAAGCGCGCTACCACTGCGCCAATCGCCCGAGGTGGAGACGGGATTTGAACCCGTGTACACGGCTTTGCAGGCCGTTGCCTCGCCTCTCGGCCACTCCACCGTGAAGGCCACGGGGGACCTCCGGGAAGGCACTGGGCCTCCGAGCGGACGACGGGACTCGAACCCGCGACCCTCACCTTGGCAAGGTGATGCTCTACCAACTGAGCCACGTCCGCGTGAACGCCAGCGGTGTAACTACCCGCCGTGCGTGCGGTCAGACAGTAGCCGATTTCGAGGATCGGAGTCCAACTGGCGGTCGGCACCGGCCGGCGCGCTCGGCTCGGGCATCGGCGTGAGCGGCCGTTCGTGCGCGGGGCGGCGCCGCTCACTCCTGGCCGGCGCATGTGCGGGGCTCTCCGCCGGGGTCACGGGGCTCCCGGCCTGAGGCATGGGAGTGGCGCCGGGCAGTCCGGTGAGCGCCCCCGTGGCGTCGACGGCCCCGCCGGCGACGGCCCCCTCCCGTCGGCGTCGGGACTCCTCGCGCAGCCACGAGATGAGCCGGGCGCGCGAGCTGAACCGCTCCTGCACCGGCCACAGCTGGCGCGCGGCGGCGTTGAAGGCCGCCCCGATGAGCACGGCGATCGCGAGGAAGTACAACCAGATCAGCACCACGATCGGCGCGGCCAGCGGGCCGTAGATGGAGGTCCCGCCGACGGAGGCGCCCAGCCACAGCCGCAGGACGAACGAGCTGAGCAGCCAGATCGCCAGCGTCAGCACCGCGCCGGGGATGTCCCGCTTCCACGGCGAGCGCCGGGGCGTGCTGACGTGGAACAGCGTGGTCAGGCTGGCGACGGTCAGGATCACCACCGTGGGCCAGTACAGCCCGATGAGGAACTCCAGCCGGGCCGGCAGCAGCCGCGCCATGACGCTGGGACCGACCGTGACCAGCGGCATGACGACGACGCCGACCACGAGGGCCACCAGGTAGAGGGTGAAGCTCAACGCGCGGGTGCGCACGATCCCGCGCACCCCGCTCTGGCCGTACATGATCGAGATGGTGTCGACGAAGACGTTCAGGGCCCGCGAGCCCGACCACAGGGAGAGGACGAAGCCGATCGAGATGACGTCGATGCGCCCGTTGCGCAGGACGTCGTCGACGGTGGGCACGATGACCTGCCGCACGCTGGCGTCGGTGAGGAAGCGCTCGGCATACCGCTCGATCGCCGTGCTGACCTGGCCGGTCGTGTCCGGGCCCAGCCAGCGCCCGACGTAGCCGACACCGCCGAAGATCCCCAGCACCAGCGGCGGCAGCGACAGCAGGGCGAAGAACCCGGCCTCGGACGCGAGCCCGGTGACGCGGTAGCGCAGGCACAGCCGCCACGTCGCCACGGCGAGCCGGGCGAGGGCGAGGGCCCCTGGCACACGGGCCAGGCGCCGGCGGACGCGGTCCTTCGGGCTCATCGCCCGAGCCGCCACTCCACGCGTCTGACCAGCACCCTCCGCCTGCTTCTCACCGCACCACGGTAACCGCCGACAGGCCGCGTGACGGACCTGACACCCCCGGACCTCGCCGGGGTGTACCCATCGGTAACCATCCGCCCTAGCCTGCCCGGGGTGAGCACACACGAGGTCACCAACCAGGTCCCGCCGCTGCTCGGCCACAACGTGGTCGACTCCGACCCCGCCCTCACCGAGGGCCTGGCCCGGTGGGGTGACGCGACCGACCGGGCCGGGCTGAGCCGGCTCGGCGAGCTCGCGGGGACGGCGCGGGCGCAGGCCTGGGGCGACCAGGCCGACCGGGTCACCCCGGTGCTGCACACCCACTCCCCCCGCGGCGAGCGCATCGACGAGGTCGAGTTCCACCCGGCGTGGCACGAGCTGATGTCGACCGCGGTCTCCCACGGCCTCACCGCCGAGCCCTGGACCCGCCCGCCCGGGACGGGCGCGCACGTGCGCCGGGCCGCCGGGTTCGTCGCCTGGTCACAGGTCGAGGCGGGCCACGGCTGCCCGGTGTCCATGACGTATGCCGCGGTGCCGGCCCTCATGACCAGCCCCGAGCTCGGTGCCCTGTGGGCTCCCCTGCTCGCCTCCCGCGAGTACGACTTCGGCCTGCGGCCGCGCGCGGACAAGACCGGCGCGATCGCCGGGATGGGGATGACCGAGAAGCAGGGCGGCTCGGACGTGCGCCGCAACGCGACCGTGGCCACGCCCTCCCCCGGCGGGCCGCTCGAGGGCGGGGACACCTACCGGCTGACCGGCCACAAGTGGTTCTGCTCGGCCCCGATGAGCGACGTCTTCCTCGTCCTCGCCCAGGCGCCCGGCGGGCTCACCTGCTTCGTGGTTCCCCGGGTGCTGGCCGACGGCAGCCGCAACACCTTCGCGATCCAGCGGCTCAAGGACAAGCTGGGCAACCGATCCAACGCCTCCTCCGAGATCGAGCTCGACGGCACGTGGGGGGTGCGCCTGGGCGACGAGGGCCGCGGCATCCGCACCATCCTGGACATGGTGGCCGCGACCCGGCTGGACTGCGTCCTGGGCTCGGCGTCGACCATGCGCGCCGCGCTCGTCCGGGCCGTGCACCACACCCGCCACCGCCGGGCCTTCGGTGCCGCACTGGTCGACCAGCCCCTGATGCGCAACGTGCTGACCGACCTGGCCCTGGAGTCCGAGGCGGCGACGACGCTGGGCCTGCGCCTGGCCGCCGCCGTCGACGAGGGCGACATCGCCTTCTCCCGGCTGGCCGTCGCCGTGGCCAAGTTCTGGGTCTGCAAGCGCACCTCGCCGATGGTGGCCGAGGCGCTGGAGTGCTTGGGCGGCAACGGGTTCGTCGAGGAGAACGGGCTGGCCCGGCTCTACCGCGAGGCGCCGTTGAACTCGATCTGGGAGGGCTCGGGCAACGTCAACGCCCTCGACGTGGTGCGTGCCGTCACCCGTGAGCCGCACGCCCTGGAGGCGCTGCACCGGGAGCTCGCCCTGGCCCGGGGCGCTGACGCCCGCCTCGACACCGCGATCGAGCGCTCCGTGGCGGCGGCGCGCGAGCTGGCCACCAGCGACCCCGGTGACGCGCAGGCCGGGGCTCGCGGGGTCGTGGAGCTTCTCGCCACCACCCTGCAGGCGAGCCTGCTGGTCCGCTTCGCACCGGCACACGTCTCCGGGGTGTTCGTCGCGAGCCGCCTCGGCGGCGAGCACGGGCACAGCTTCGGCACCCTGCCTGCAGCGGCGGTCCGCGCAGCGGGGACGCAGGTCATCGACCGGGCGTTCGCGGGCTGAACCGCACCCGCGGACCCCCGGTGGCAGGGGGGTGTCATCGAGGGGTCCGTGGATGGGCTAATGTCTGACATCGCAACGACAGCGGGGGCACGAACCCGCTGGAGTTCACACGCGGACGTGGCTCAGTTGGTAGAGCATCACCTTGCCAAGGTGAGGGTCGCGGGTTCGAGTCCCGTCGTCCGCTCCACGCAGTCCCTCGGGGGCTGCCCGGGGCGATTGGCGCAGCGGTAGCGCGCTTCCTTGACACGGAAGAGGTCACTGGTTCAAACCCAGTATCGCCCACCATGCGCGAACGGCGTCCGGCCACTGGCCGGGCGCCGTTCGTCGGTCCGGGGCCTTCGTCCTCATTCGTGCCGGGTGATGCCCCAGCGTCACGTCCCTGCCCACGATGGCTGCGTGCCGGCCGCGTCCGCGGTGCCGGCCATGAGGCAGGAGGCCAGACATGACCGACCAGATGACAGCCCCGGTGAACCAGCCGCTCGACGAGCTCGGCCCGGTGGACTGGATCGTCGTGGAGTTCCCCGGGAGCCGCTTCAGGGGCGAGATCATCCCCACGCTCGAACAGCTCGTGCGCAGCGGCACCATCCGCGTGCTCGACCTCGTGCTGATCCGCAAGGGTGAGGACGGCTCCCTCGACTTCTCCGAGCTCAGCGAGGTGGACGAGAGCGAGCTCGGGGTGCTGCGGGCCTACGAGACCGAGCTCGCGTGGCTGCTCAGCGAGGACGACGTGGCAGCGGTGGCCGAGGTGATCGAGCCGGGCAGCACGGCGGCGCTGCTGGTGTGGGAGAACGCCTGGGCGGCCCCGTTCGCCTCGGCGCTGCGCCACGCCGGAGGGCACCTGGTCGACAGCGGCCGGATCCCGGTGCAGGCGCTGATCCAGGCGATCGAGGAAGAAGAGGCCGAGGACGCAGGAGAGGGTGAGTGACATGCCGCTGGCAGCCAGGAGGATGGGACGTCGTGGCGTGATCGGGCGCCCGGTGGCACGTGGTGCAGCGGTCGTCGGCACCGCCGCCGTGGTCTCGCACGGGGTGTCCCGGCGCTCCGACCGTCGTGAGGACCGCCGGGACCGGCGTCGCTGACGCCAGCCCGACCGTCCCGGCCGGGCGTCAGTTCCGGCGGGCGCCCTCCTCGTGCTCCGGCGCGGGGAGGGCCCCGCCGAGCAGGTCCCGGATCCGGTCATGGCGGCGCCGGTAGGCCTCACCGAAGCGGCTCTGCGCCCTGACGAGCTTGGCCGGCCCGTAGCGGCGGCGCGCCCAGACCGAGTCCGGCTTGGCGAGCCGGATCGCCCCGACGGTGGCGACGATCGGCACGACCACGCCGATCATCCCGGTGGCGATCTTGCCCTTGACGAAGCAGACCCCCGCCGTGGCCAGGTGGATGCCCACCTCGGTGACGTAGAGCCACTGGGCGACCTCGGCGCGCCGGGTGGTCGCCCCCACCGGTGAGGCCTGCAACATCAGCACGACGCCGAGCGCGCCACCGAGCAGGATGGCGTCGATCGACTTGCGTCCCTCCTGACCCCAGTAGACGTCGTCGAGGTGGAACCAGAGGGCGAACTCGTCGAGGGTCAGCGCTGCGCCCGCGCCGAACAGGGCGGCCAGCACCTCGGCCCACGGGCCCTGCGGCGCGTAGCGGAACTCCAGCAGGGCCGTCAGCAGGACCAGCAGGATCCCCCACACCTGGTGGTGGACGTGGACCCCGCCGATGTAGATGTCGCCCAGTCCGCCCCTGGCGCCGCTCGTGGTACCGCCGCCGTCCGGGGCCGGCTGCCCGCCGGGGTCGGCGGCGGGGGCGAGCGCCTTGGCCCGGATCCGGCGCGTCACCAGGCGGGTCACCGCGAACGTCACGACGAACCCGAGCAGTGCCCAGGCTGCCGCGGCCCGGCCGGTCTCGACGAAGAACTGCTGGTACCAGCCCATCCCGCACACCACCTCGCACCGCCCGGCTCCGTGCCGTGAGTCTCGCCGGGCCGGCGCGGGCGGACAACCGCCTCCGGGACCAGAGCCCCTGCTCCGGCAGCAACCGGCCGGCCATCGTGGTCGGGACGGCACACGGGGGTGGGAGGTGGTCGCGTGGACACCGCGGCGCTGTGGCGGGGGGCCAGGGCGCGCACGCGGGCGTTCCGGCGCTGGATGTACCGCGACGGGCGCCCGGGCACCCTGGCCCGGGCCGCCAACCGGCTCTCGGCCTGGCAGTTCTCGGCCGGCCTGCTCTCGCCCGCCCGTGCGATCACGCTGGAGGTGCGCGGCCGTCGTACGGGCCGCACCATCTCCTTCCCGCTGGTCCTGGCCGAGCTCGGCGGCCGGCACTACGTCGTCTCGATGCTTGGTGAGGACACCAGCTGGGTGCGCAACGTGCGCGCCGCCGGCGGCCGCGCGGTGGTCCGGCGCCGCCGGGCCACGCCGGTGCGGCTGGTGGAGGTGCCTCCCGGCGAGCGCGCGGCCTACCTCAAGCGCTACCTGGACCAGGCCCCCGGGGCCCGCCCGCACGTGCCGGTGGACCGGCACGCCCCGCTGGCCGAGTTCGAGGCGGTGGCCGCGAGGTTCCCGGTGTTCCGCGTCGAGCCGGCCGTCGAACCGGTCCGGTGACCCTTCCCACACTGCGCGGCCCGGGCGATCCGCGCTGACGCACGGGGCGCCCACGGCGTCCGGGGACCGGACATTTCACCCCACCGGCGAGTTTGAGGAGCGGGGCCGGGTGCGTGCCATACTCACGCGGTTGTCCCCTATCCCCCCGGAGGAACCCATGACCGACAACGCCGCCGTGCTCAACGGCGAGTGGGAGTTCGACCCCGCCCACACGCGGATCGGCTTCTCCGCCAAGCACGCCATGGTCGCCACCGTCCGCGGGGCCTTCAACGACGTCGACGGCTCCTTCGTGGCCGACCTCGACGACATGTCCAAGAGCTCGGTCCGGGTCATCCTCAAGGCGGCCAGCATCGACACCCGCAACGAGCAGCGGGACGGGCACCTCAAGAGCGGAGACTTCTTCGACGTGGAGAAGTGGCCGGAGATCACCTTCACGAGCACCAACGTGGAGGAGGTCGAGGACAACGCCTACATGATCACCGGCGACCTGACCATCCGCGACATCACCCGCCAGGTCGTCATCCCGCTGGAGATGCTCGGCGTGGACACCGACCACGACGGCTTCATCCGCGCGGGCTTCGAGGGCAGCCGCCGGATCAACCGGCGCGACTTCGGCCTCGAGTGGAACGTCCCGCTCGACTCCGGCGGCCTGCTCATCTCCGAGCGCATCTCCCTGGAGTTCGAGATCTCCGCGATCAAGAAGGTCGACGACAAGGCCTCCTGACCGACCGGCAGACCGGCGCTGCGCCGCTGCCCGTCCACGGGTGCCCCTCCACGGGTCCCCCCGTCCACCTGACGACGCCGTCACCCACGAACCGGGCGTTCAGGACACAATGGGGCCACCACACCCCGTGGCACCGCCTGACGCGAAGGACCTCATGGACATCTGGCCGGGCAAGCCCTATCCCCTCGGGGCCACCTTCGACGGCAGCGGCGTGAACTTCGCCGTCTTCTCCGAGGTCGCCGAGCGCGTCGAGCTGTGCCTCGTCGACGACGACGACACCGAGACCCGCATTCACCTGCGTGAGGTCGACGGCTACGTCTGGCACGGCTACGTGCCGACCGTGCAGCCCGGCCAGCGCTACGGGTTCCGGGTGCACGGGCCGTACGACCCGGAGAACGGCCACCGGTGCAACCCGGCCAAGCTGCTGCTCGACCCCTACGCCAAGGCGATCGACGGCCAGGTCGACGGCGACGAGGCGCTCTTCTCCTACCGCTTCGGCAAGCCCGAGGTGTTCAACGAGGACGACTCCCTCGGCCACACCATGCTCTCGGTGGTGACCAACCCGTGGTTCGACTGGGGCCACGACCGCCCGCCGGCGCACGAGTACCACGACAGCGTCATCTACGAGGCCCACGTCAAGGGCCTGACCATGACCCACCCGGACGTGCCGGACGCGATCCGCGGGACCTACGCCGCGATCGGCCACCCCGCGGTGGTCGAGCACCTCAAGGGCCTGGGCGTCACCGCGATCGAGCTCATGCCGGTGCACCAGTTCGTCCAGGACACCCACCTCGCCGGCAAGGGCCTGTCCAACTACTGGGGCTACAACACCATCGGCTTCCTGGCCCCGCACAACGCGTATGCCGCGACCGGCACCCGCGGCCAGCAGGTCACCGAGTTCAAGTCGATGGTCAAGGCGCTGCACGAGGCCGACATCGAGGTCATCCTCGACGTGGTCTACAACCACACCGCCGAGGGCAACGAGCAGGGCCCGACGATCGCCTTCCGCGGCCTGGACAACGCCTCGTACTACCGCCTCGTCGACGACAACAAGGCGCATTACTACGACACCACCGGCACCGGCAACAGCCTGCTGATGCGCAACCCGCACGTGCTGCAGCTGATCATGGACTCGCTGCGCTACTGGGTCCTCGAGATGCATGTCGACGGTTTCCGGTTCGACCTCGCGGCGACGCTGGCCCGCCAGTTCCACGAGGTCGACCGACTCTCGGCGTTCTTCGACCTGGTGCAGCAGGACCCGGTGGTCAGCCAGGTCAAGCTCATCGCCGAGCCGTGGGACGTCGGCGACGGCGGCTACCAGGTCGGCAACTTCCCCCCGCTGTGGACCGAGTGGAACGGCAAGTACCGCGACACCGTGCGCGACTTCTGGCGTGGTGAGCCGGCGACGCTGGGCGAGTTCGCCTCCCGCATCACGGGTTCCAGCGACCTCTACGAGCAGTCCGCGCGCAAGCCGATCGCCTCGATCAACTTCGTCACCGCCCACGACGGGTTCACCCTGCGTGACCTGGTCTCCTACAACGAGAAGCACAACGAGGCCAACGGCGAGGACAACAACGACGGCGAGAGCCACAACCGCTCGTGGAACTGCGGCGTCGAGGGTGAGACCGACGACGCCGCCGTCAACGCGCTGCGCGCCCAGCAGCAGCGCAACTTCCTGGCCACCCTGCTGCTGAGCCAGGGCGTGCCGATGATCGCCCACGGCGACGAGGTCGGGCGCACCCAGCACGGCAACAACAACGCGTACTGCCAGGACAGCGAGCTGGCGTGGATCGACTGGGACCTCGACGCCGAGCGCAACGACCTGCTGGCGTTCACCTCACGGCTGGTGCAGCTGCGCAAGAACCACCCGGTCTTCCGCCGGCGCCGGTTCTTCGCCGGCGACGCGGCCCACGGCGGCCGCAGCGAGCTCGGTGACATCGAGTGGTTCGCCCCGCAGGGCACCGAGATGGACGAGCTGGACTGGCGCAACGGCTACGCGCGCAGCCTCATGGTGTTCCTCAACGGCGAGGCGATCCCCGAGCCGGACCGCCTCGGCCGGCCGATCGTCGACCAGCACTTCCTGCTGCTGTTCAACGCCCACAGCGAGCCGGTGGACTTCACCCTGCCCCCGGGCGACTACGGCGCCGAGTGGGAGGTCGTGCTCGACACCACCGACCCGGTCGAGCCGCAGGAGCAGCAGATGTGGGAGGCCAAGTCGGTACACCCGGTGGCCGGCCGCGCCATCGTCGTGCTGCGCACGCCGGAGCCGGAGCCCGAGCCCCGGGTCTGAGCCCGCCGCCCACTCCCCCGGGTACGCCGTGTGCCCGCCTCAGGTGGCGGCCAGGCGGCGCTTCTCGGCGGCCACGTCGAAGGTGGCCGTCGGCCACTGCGGGTCCATCGACCGCAGGCGCTCGAGCAGCAGCTGCTGCACGGCCAGCCGGGCGTACCACTTGCGGTCGGCGGGGACGACGTACCACGGCGCCACGTCGGTGGAGCAGCGCTCCAGGGCCACCTGGTAGGCCCGCATGTACTCGTCCCACAGCTTGCGCTCGTCGGTGTCGCCGGGGTTGTACTTCCAGTGCTTGTCCGCCCGGTCCAGGCGTGACATCAGCCGCAGCTTCTGCTCCTCCGGCGAGATGTTGAGCATGACCTTGACGATCTCGGTGCCGCCGGCGCTGACCTGGGCCTCGAAGCTGTTGATCTGCTCGTAGCGTGCCGACCAGACCGCCTCGGGCACCAGCCGGCGCACGCGCACGATGAGCACGTCCTCGTAGTGCGATCGGTCGAACACCCCGATCTGCCCGGCGTGCGGCAGCGCCTTGTGGATCCGCCAGAGGAAGTCGTGCGCGCGCTCCTCCTCGCTCGGCGCCTTGAACGCCGTGTGCTGCACGCCCTGGGGGTCCACCGACCCCACGACGTGGCGCATGATGCCGCCCTTGCCCGCGGTGTCCATGCCCTGCACGACGAGCAGCACCGCCCGCGTGCCGCCGGCGGTGCCGTCGGCGTAGAGACGCTCCTGCAGGTCGTCGAGCTCGTCATCGGTCTCGGTCATCAGCTCGGCGGCGTTGCGCCGCTTGCCGTCGAAGCCGGGCGTGGAGGCGGGGTCGACGTCGGCCAGGCTGAAACCCGGTCCCACCCGCAACGCGTCGCCAAAGGGTCTCGGGCCGTCCCCCGTGACGTGAGCCATGGCCCGATGGTCGCACTACCCCTGCCCGTGCGCGACCTCCCCGCGGGCCTCCCGCGCCAGCGCCGTCAGTCGCGACACCGCGCGGAAGTACTTCTTGCGGTATCCCCCGCGCAGCAGCTCCTCGCTGAAGACCTCCCCGAGGGGCGCGCCGCTGGAGAACACCGGGACGTCGCGGTCGTAGAGGCGGTCGGCGAGGACCACCAGGCGCAGCGCGACCATCTGGTCCTCGATCGTGTGCACCCCCTGCCAGCCCACCGAGGTGACCCCGTCCAGCAGCGCGCCGTAGCGGCTGGGGTGCACCTGGGCGAGGTGGGCGAGCAGCTCGTCGAAGCCGTCGAGGGCGCCACCAGTGGCTTCGACGCGGGCCACGACCTCGGCCTCGGACAGTGGCGCGGGACCGCCCGCGAGGCCACGATGGCGGAAGTCCGGCCCGTCGACCGTCAGCACCTCGAACCGGCTGGACAGGGCGGCGATCTCGCGCAGGAAGTCGTCCGCGGCGAACCTCCCCTCCCCCAGCGCCTCAGGGAGCGTGTTGGAGGTCGCGGCCAGCGACACCCCGGCCTCGGCCAGCCGCGCCAGCAGGGTCGACATCAGCACGGTGTCACCGGGGTCGTCGAGCTCGAACTCGTCGATGCACACCAGCCGGTGACCACGCAGGGCCTCCACCGTCTGCCCGAAGCCGAGCGCCCCCACGAGGTTGGTCAGCTCGACGAAGGTGCCGAACGCCTTGGGTCCTGGCGCCTCGTGCCAGAGGCTGGCCAGCAGGTGGGTCTTGCCGACCCCGAAGCCGCCGTCGAGGTAGACCCCCGACCCTGTGGCCGACCGCCGGCGCCCCCACGGCCACCGCGAGCAGCCCGCGCCGCCCGCGCCACCCAGCGACGCGGCATACTCCTGCAGCCGCTGGACCGCAGCGGCCTGGCTGGGCTGGGCCGGGTCGGGCCGGTACGTGGAGAAGCGGACCACGTCGAAGCGCGGCGGCGGGACCAGCTCCCCGACGAGGCGCGAGGCGTCCACCTGGGGCCGGCGGGTGGACAAGGGCGCCTGCGTTGCGGTCTCCGACACGGGCCCCAGCCTAGGCACCCACATGCGCCCACCACTGGCAGGATGGCTCTGATGCGACTGCTGCTACCCCACCCGGACGCCCCGTCAGACGACGAGGGCGACGGCCGGCTCAGCCCGGAGGCCCTGGCCGAGCTCTACGAGTACCCGCGCAGCGCCACCCGCGGCGTGCCGTGGGTCCGGGCCAACTTCGTGACCACCCTCGACGGGGCCGCCACCGGCTCCGACGGCCGGTCCGGGTCGATCAACACCGGCGCCGACCGCGAGGTCTTCGGCCTGCTGCGCGCCCTCGCCGACGTGGTCCTGGTCGGTGCCGGCACCGCCCGGATCGAGGGCTACCGCCCGATCGCCGCGCGGGCCCAGTGGCAGGACGTCCGCGCCCGCAGCGGACGCACCGACCCGCCCGTGCTGGCCGTGGCCAGCCGCTCGGCCCAGCTGCCCCCGTTGCTGCGCGAGCGTCCCGAGGGCGCCGGCGAGGTCATCCTGCTCACCTGCGAGCGGGCCCCGGAGGACGCGGTCGAGGCCGCCCGCGCGGCGCTCGGCGCGGACAACGTCATCGTCCGCGGGGGCGACGGGGTCGACCTCGACGCGGCCATCAAGGAGCTCGCCGCGCGCGGGCTGACCCGGATCCTGTGCGAGGGCGGCCCGCAGCTCATGCACGACCTGGTCTCGGCCGGTCACCTCGACGAGCTGTGCCTGACCATTGCGCCGACCATCGTGGCCGGCGACCACACCCGCATCACCGCGGGGCCATCGATCGTCGAGCACCTCGTGCCGCGGGTGCTCATCGAGTCCGAGGGCACCGTGCTCGGCCGCTGGGTGCGCGCCGACGCCGCCACCGGCTGAGGCGGGCCACCGGCGCCGCAGGGATCACCCGCAGGGCGCCGTCACCCGCACAGGAAGTCGCCCACCACCTGCTCCCAGCGCTGCGGGTCCTGGTTCCACTCCTTGGTATGCCGTGCCCCGCGCCACGGCACGTAGCGCACGAGGTCCGGCCGCTTCGCGGCCAGCGCGGCCGACGGGCCGGCCGGGACGAACTCGTCGTCCTCGGAGTGGATGAGCAGCACCGGGTGGGCCAACTCGTCGGCGCGGGCGACCCAGTCGGTCTCGGCCACGTCGATCGGCTCGTGGACCCCGACCAGCCGACGGGCGGAGCGCCGCCCGATGAGCGAGCGGCCCAGCGCGCCGACCGGCCCGGGCAGCCGGTTGAGGGCGGCCTGGTGGCGCAGCACGTCGGCCCAGTCGATGACCGGGGCGTCCAGGACGACCCGGGTCACCCGGTCGGCCAGCCAGGAGCGCACCAGCGCCTGGAGCACGATCGCCCCACCCATCGACCAGCCGACCAGCACCACCTCCTCGGCGCCGTGGTCGATGGCGTGGACCATGGCGGCCTCGACGTCGCGCCACTCCGACAGGCCGAGGTTGTAGCGCCCGTCCGGGCTGGCCGGCGCCCCGATGTCGTTGCGGTACATCGGGACCAAGCAGTCGAAGCCGGCCCGGTGCAGCACCGGGACGGCCCGCAGGCACTCCTCCCGGCGGGCCCCACGGCCATGGACGAGCACCGCCCATCGCCGGTTGGCGCCGGTCCCGGCCGGCACGTGCCAGGCCGGCAGGTCGCCGACGTCGGAGCGCACGAGGACGTCCTCGCAGGCCAGGCCGAGCGAGGCCGACGGCGCGAGGCCGTAGTAGTACTGGTTCCACCGGGCGAAGCCGGTTGCCAGCCGCCCGCAGTCGACACCGTGCAGCTCGCGGCGCACCCGGCCGGCAGCCTCGTCGAGCTCGAGGACCTGCCCGAGACGGGCGTGCCCCTCTCCCCCGTCGAGCCAGAGCCCGTAGCGGCCCGGCAGGCGGGTGTTCTCGGTGAGGCCGAGCGTCACCGACCCGTCCTCGACGGACAGCACCTCGGTGTCGTCGGGCCGGCGGGGGTCCGGGGTGAGGACGCGTCGGGCGAAGTACGTTGCGGCACCGAGGCTCCCGGCGGCGGAGGCACCGGCCATGACGGCGCCGGCGGCTCCGACCAGTGCGGCTCCCCTGCGCAGGCTCAGGTGTCGGCTCGGCATGGCCGCATCGTCTCAGGCGGGCCCGACGCGCCACGCGGCGGTGCCGGGCGGGTCACTGCTGGCCGAGCACGTCGGCGAGGTCGAAGCTCACCGGCTCCTCGAGCTGCTCGTAGGTGCACGAGCGCGGGTCGCGGTCGGGACGCCAGCGCACGAACTGCGCGGTGTGCCGGAACCGCACTCCCTCCATGTGGTCGTAGCGGACCTCGACCACGCGCTCGGGCCTCAGCGGGGTGAACGACAGGTCCTTGCCGGCCGCCCAGCGGCTGCCCTCGGCGTTGCGCGGCGTGCGGGTGCCCTCCTCCTGCCGGCCCCAGGCCCACGGGTGGTCGTCGAACCCCGTGACCAGCGGCTGCAGCTCCTCGAACAGCTCGCGCCGGCGGGCCATCGGGAAGGCGCCGATGACGCCCACGGAGGCGAGGTCCCCGTCGGCGTCGTACAGCCCGAGCAGCAGCGAGCCGATCGCGTCCGGCCCGCTCTTGTGCAGCCGGTAGCCGGCCACCACGCAGTCGGCGGTGCGCTCGTGCTTGACCTTGAACATCACCCGCTTGTCCGGGGCGTAGACCCCGTCGAGCGGCTTGGCGACGACACCGTCGAGGCCGGCGCCCTCGAACTGGTGGAACCACTGCCGGGCGAGGTCGCGGTCGGTGGTCGCGGCCGTGACGTGCACCGGCGCCTCGGCGTCCGCGAGCGCCCGGACCAGGGCCTCCCGGCGCTCCGAGAACGGCCGGCCGGTGAGGTCCTCGTCATCCAGGGCCAGCAGGTCGAACGCGACGAAGCGGGCCGGCGTCTGCTCGGCGAGCATGGCCACCCGGCTGGCCGCGGGGTGGATGCGCTGCTGCAGCGCGTCGAAGTCGAGCCGGTCGCCGCCGGGGCCGACGAGGACGATCTCGCCGTCGACGACGCACCGCGGGGGCAGGTTGGCCCGGAAGGCCTCGACGAGCTCGGGGAAGTAGCGGGTCATCGGCTTCTCGTTGCGGCTGCCGATCTCGACCTCCTCCCCGTCCCGGAACACCACGGAGCGGAAGCCGTCCCACTTGGGCTCGAAGCTGACCGCGGCCTCGGGCAGGTCCTTGACCGCCTTGGCCAGCATGGGTGCGACGGGTGGCATGACGGGTAGGCGCATGGAGCCCATTCTCACCACCTGGCACGGGGTCGCGCGGCAGAAACGCCTCACCCCCTCCTCCATCCGGCGTGCCGCGACACGAGCCCGGGTACGCCGGGAACCTCACCCGTCCTAGGCCACCTGTGGGATTCCTGTGCTGCGACCCCGGGAGGAGGCTGGGTCAGGTGTCAGTCCCCACTTGACGGGGTGGTCGCATGAGCTGGGTCCTCGCATCGGGGTTGAAGATGGGACGGCTCGTCATCGCAGCCGCGGTGGCGTTGCTGGTCCTCGCCCTGGTCCAGCTGCCCTCGGCCGCCGTGGACGTCTACCCCGAGTTCACCCCGCCCTCCGTGCAGGTGCAGAGCGAGGCGCTCGGCCTCTCGGCCCAGGAGGTCGAGCAGCTCATCACCGTCCCGCTCGAGCAGGACCTGCTCAACGGCGTGCCGTTCCTGGCCCACATCCACTCGCTGTCGATGCCGGGCCTGTCCCAGATCGACATGACCTTCGAGCCCGGCACGGACCTCTACACCGCCCGGCAGATGGTGCAGGAGCGGATGACCCAGGCGCACGCCCTGCCCAACGTCGGCACGCCACCGCTGATGATCCAGCCACTGGCCGCGACCAGCCGGGTGGCGATGATCTCGCTCTCGTCGAAGTCGGTGTCCCTCATCGACCAGTCGATCCTCGCGCGCTGGAAGATCCGGCCCCGCCTGATGGGTGTGCCCGGCGTCGCCAACGTCTCCATCTGGGGCCAGCGCGACCGTCAGCTCCAGGTCCAGGTGGACCCCCGGACGCTCAACGCCAAGGGCCTCACCCTGACCAAGCTGCTGGAGACTGCCGGGAACGCCCTGTGGGTCTCGCCCCTGACGTTCGTCGAGGCCTCCACGCCAGGAACCGGCGGCTTCATCGAGAGCCCGTCCCAGCGGATGGCGGTGCAGCACATGCTGCCGATCACCGCCCCCGGGGACCTCGCGAACGTCGCGGTGGAGGGCACGGGCGGCCTGCGACTCGGCGACGTGGCCACCGTGGCCGAGGACCACCAGCCGCTCATCGGCGACGCGATCGTCGACGGTGGCGCCGGGCTGGTCCTCGTGCTGGAGAAGTTCCCCGAGGCCAACACCCAGGAGGTCACCCAGGCGGTCGAGAAGGCGATGGCCGACATGGCCCCCGGCCTGCAGGGGATCACGGTGAACACCCAGCTGTACCGCCCCGCGACCTTCATCGAGGAGGCGACCCACAACCTCGGGATGGCGGCAATCGCCTCGCTGGTGCTGCTCGTGCTGGTCCTCGCCCTGGTCCTGTGGTCGTGGCGCGCCCTGCTCGTGAGCCTCCTGGGCATCGCCGTCCCCCTGGTGCTCGCGGCATACGTGCTGTTCCTGTTCCACACGACGATGACGAGCATGACCATGCTGGGCCTGGCGGTCGCCGTCGGCGCCGTGGTCGAGCAGTCCGTCAGCGGCGTGACGGGGCTGCGCGCCCGGATCCGGGCCCGCGGCGGGCCGGCCAGTGGCCGCGCCGGCGCCACGGCGGTCATCGCCGAGGCCATGGCCGCGACCCGGGTCCCACTCGTGACGGCCACCCTGGTCAGCCTGCTCGTCATCACGCCCATGCTCTTCCTGAGCGAGTCGGTGGTGCCGTTCACGCGGGCGGCAGCAGCCGCCTACGCGCTGGCGCTCGTCCTGTCCCTGGTCGTCGCGCTCACGGTGACGCCGGCACTGACGGTCATCCTGCTCGGCGAGCACGAGCGGGCCGGCGCGGCAGGTCCCGTCGAGGGCTGGCTCCAGCGGACCGGCGACCGCCTCGCGCGCCGCTCGCCCGCGCGTCGCGCGATCCCGCTGGCCGCCCTCGCCGTCCTGGCCGTGCTGGCCGTCGCACTCCTGCCGCGGGTGGACCTGACCCCGTCGCTGCCCGTCCTGCACGAGCGCAACCTGCTGGTCCAGCTGCGCACGCCCTCCGGCACCGCGCTCGGGGAGACGGAGAGGGTCACGGACCGGGAGGCCGCGGTGCTCAGGACGCTGCCCGGTGTCGCCGAGGTCGGCACGCACATCGGACGGGCCATCACCGCGGACCAGGCGGTCGACGTCAACGCCGCCGAGCTCTGGATGACCCTGGACCGCACGGCGGACGAGCAGGCGACCATCGAGCGGGTGCGCCGCGAGCTGGCGCAGTACCCCGGCGTCCGCGGCCAGGTCGTCAGCTACGCCCAGCAGACGGTCGACACCGCGTCACGGACCCCGAGCGACCTCACCGTGCGCCTGTTCGGCATCGACGTCGCCACGATGCGCGCCAAGGCCCGCGAGCTGCAGGACATGATGCGCGGCGTGCCCGGCGTGGTGGGGCCCAGGGTCGAGCAGCAGCTGACCCAGCCCACCGTGGAGATCCAGGTCAAGCTCGACGCGGCGCGACGCCTCGGGCTGGCCCCCGGCGACGTGCGCCGGGACACCACGACGCTGGTGTCCGGCCTGACCGTCGGCAGCATCTACGAGGAGCAGAAGATCTTCGACGTGGTGGTGCTGGGCAAGGCGACCACCCGGGCCAGCCTGCCGGGCCTGGAGGCCCTCCGCCTCGACACCCCGTCCGGCAAGCAGGTGCCGCTCAGCCAGGTCGCCACCGTGCGGCTCGTCAGCGAGCCGACGGCCATCGAGCACAACGGCGTCGCCCGCTCGGTGGACGTGACCGCGGGCATCAGCGGCCGCGACCCGGGCGCCGTCGTCGCGGACCTGCGAGCGCGGGTCGCCAGGATGGCGATGCCGCTGGAGTACCACGCGGAGGTCATCGGCTCCGCCGTCGACGACCAGGCCCTCAACCGACGTGAGCTGCTGTACGTCCTCGCCGTGCTGCTCGGAGGCGTCCTGCTCCTGCAGGCGGCCACCTCCAGCTGGCGCCGAGCGGCGCTGCTGACGGTGATGATCGTGCTCGCCTGCGCCGGTGGCCTCGTGACCGGCCTGGCCTTCGGGACGAACGGGTCGGTCGGGTTCGTGGCCGGCCTGCTGGCCGTCCTCGGTATCGCGAGCCACGGCCTGCTGGGGCAGGTGCGCCGCTACCAGGAGCTCGAGAGCGGGGACGGCGGGGTCGACGCCGGCAACGGTGAGGTCAGCGGTGCCGAGGTCGTGCGCCGGGGCACGAGCGAGCGCGTGCTGCCGGTCCTGCTCACCAGCCTGGCCGTGGCCGCGGTGTTCCTGCCGCCCCTGGTCCTCGGCGGGGCCGGGCTCGAGCTGCTGCAGCCCATGGCGGTCGCCGTCCTCGGTGGTCTGGTGACCTACGTCCTGACCGCCCTGATGGTGCTTCCTGCGCTGTACCTGCTGACGACGGCCGGCCGCGGGCCGGCCCGTCCGGACGAACCGCACGCGACCGGTCCCGCGAGCGCCGCTGCGGCGCCGGCCGACGGGCGATGAACGGGAGATGGCCATGAGGTTCAAGGTGCTGATCGCGGCGGGCATCGTGCTCGCGGGGGCAACGGCCTGCTCGGGGGCCACCGCCACGGAGAAGGCCGTGGCCCCGCCGGCGTCCGTGGTGGCCGTGGTCGGCTCACCCGTCCCGGCGGTGCACCTGTCGTCGGAGGCGGCGAGCCGCCTGGGGCTGTCCACGGCGCCGGCTCGCCTGGCCGACGCCACCTCCCCGGACGGCGTCCGCACCGCACACCGGCTGGTCATCCCCTACTCGGCGGTGGTCTACGACCGCGACGGCAGCTCATGGACCTACGCGGAGACCGGGGCGCTCACCTACCTGCGCAAACCGATCACGGTCGACTTCATCACCGGGGACCTGGCCGTCCTCACCAAGGGTCCCGCCGTGGGGACCAAGGTGGTGACGGTCGGCTCCCCCGAGCTGCTGGGCGTCGAGTACGACATCAGCGGTGAGGAATGACCTCCCCGGGGCGCGGCGGGCTGATGCGCCGCATCGTCAGCGGCAGCCTGCGGTTCCGGTACATCGTCGTCGCGGCGGCGGTCGCGATGATGACCGTGGGCATCTCGTCGTTGTCCTCGATGCGGGTGGACGTCTTCCCGGAGTTCGCCCCGCCCCGGGTGGTCATCCAGACCGCCTGCCTGGGCCTGTCGACCTCGGACGTCGAGCAGCTCGTCGCCGTCCCCCTGGAGCAGGCGCTCTACGGGCTGCAGGGGCTGGACGACCTACGCTCGAAGTCCGTCCCGCAGCTGAACTCCATCGAGCTCGTCTTCAAGCCGGACACCGACCTGTTCCGTGACCGGGAGCTGGTCCAGGAGCGGCTGGCCACGGTGATCCCCAACCTGCCCACCTGGGCGGCCCCGCCGGTGATGCTGGCGCCGGTCTCCGCCACCGGCCGGGCGATGCAGGTCGGCATGACGAGCAAGAGCCACTCGCTCATCGAGATGTCGATGATGGCGTACTGGACCATCCGTGCCCGGCTGCTGCAGGTGCCTGGCGTGGCCAACGTGGCCATCTGGAACGAGCGGCTGCAGCTGATGACCGTCCAGGTCGACCCGCCGAAGCTGGCGGACCACGACGTGACCCTGGACCAGGTCATGCAGGTCACCTCGGACGCGGTCGACTCGGGGCTGCTGAAGTTCTCCAGCGGTGCGGTCATCGGCACCGGGGGCAGCCTCGAGACGCCGAACCAGCGGCTGGGCGTGCGCAACGTCCTGCCGATCACGACCGCCGCGGACATGGCCCAGGTGCCGGTCCGGGCGACCGGGAAGAGCCCGGTGAAGCTCGGTGACGTCGCCACGGTCGAGGAGACGAACCAGCCGCTCTTCGGTGACGCGATCATCAACGACACCCCGGGGATCCTCCTCGTCGTGGAGAAGCTGCCCTGGGCCAACACCCTGCAGATGACCCAGGGCGTCGAGGACGCGCTCAAGCAGCTCCAGCCGGGCCTGCCCGACATCCAGTTCAAGACGACGATCTTCCAGCAGGCCAACTTCATCAAGCTGGCCATCTCCAACCTCACGCAGGCCCTGGTCCTGGGCTTCCTGCTCGTCGTGGTGATCCTGGGCCTGTTCCTGTTCGAGTGGCGGGTGGCCCTGATCAGCCTCATCACCATCCCGCTGTCGCTGGTCGCGACGATGTACGTGCTCTACCTCCGGGGCGACACGGTCAACACGATGACGCTCGCCGGCATCGTCATAGCCCTGGGCGCGGTCGTGGACGACGCGATCATCGACGTGGAGAACATCGTCAGACGCCTGAGGCAGAACCGCCGGGCCGGCACCGGCCGGTCGACCGCGTCGATCATCCTCGACGCCTCCCTGGAGGTCAGGAGCCCCATCGTCTACGCCACGTTGATCATCGTCGCGGCGAGCGTGCCGGTCTTCCTGCTGCAGGGCCTGACCGGGGCGTTCTTCCGGCCCCTGGCGTGGTCCTACACGCTCGCGATCCTGGCTTCGATGGTCGTGGCCCTGACGGTCACGCCGGCCCTGACGCTGCTCCTCCTGCGCAAGGCCCCCATCGAGCGGCGCGAGTCTCCCGTCGTCAAGGTCCTGCAGCGCGGCTACACCTGGTTGCTGGCCCGGGTGGTCCGTCGACCGCGCCCGGTCTACGCCGCCTTCGGCGTGCTCACCATCGCCGCCGCCGTCATCGTGCCCCACCTGGGGTCGTCGCTCTTCCCCGCGTTCAAGGAGCGCGACCTGCTCATGCACTGGGTGACCACCCCGGGCACCTCCGACGCGGAGATGGCGCGCTCCACCGCGCAGGTCAGCAAGGAGCTGCGCGCGATACCGGGGGTGCGGTCGTTCGGCGCGCACATCGGCCAGGCACTGCTCGGGGAGGAGGTGGCCGGGGTCAACCTCGGCGAGAACTGGATCAGCCTCGACCCGTCCGTGGACTACGAGGCGACCCTCGACAAGGTCAACGCCGTGGCCGAGCAGCACCCCGGCCTGTTCCGCGAGGTGCAGACCTACCTCGACGAGCGCATCCAGGAGGTCCTGACCGGCGGCAAGGAGCCGATCATCGTCCGGGTCTTCGGGGAGAACCTCGACGTGCTGCGGTCCAAGGCCGCGCAGATCCAGAAGCTCGTCGCCGCCGTCCCGGGCACGGTCGACGCGCACGTGGACATCTCCTCCGACGTGCCCCAGATCGAGGTCACGGTGAACCTCGCCAAGGCCCAGCGCTACGGGATCAAACCCGGTGACGTGCGCCGCGCGGCCTCGACCATGGTGGCGGGCGAGGAGGTCGGTGACATCTTCCGCGCGGGCAAGGCGTACGACACGGTCGTCTGGAGCACGCCGAGCAGCCGGAACAGCGTCACCGCCATCCAGAACCTCACGCTCGACAGCTCCTCGGGACAGCGGGTGCGCCTCAAGGACGTCGCGGACGTGGCGGTCCGGCCGAACCCCAACAGCATCGACCGCGAGGGCGGCTCCCGGCGGCTGGACGTCGGCGCCAGCTTCGAGGGCGGCGACCTCGGCTCGATCGTGCAGCAGATCCAGGCCAAGGTGAACACGGTCAGCTTCCCGGAGGGCTACCACGCCGAGGTGATCGGTGAGTACGAGGAGCGGCAGTCGGCCCAGCGCACGCTGTTCGGCTCCGCGGCCCTGGCCGTCTTCGCCATCCTCATGCTGCTGCAGGCCTCGTTCGGCCGCTGGAGGCTGGCCTTCCTCATCCTCGCCACGCTGCCGATGGCCCTCGTCGGTGGGGTGCTCTCGGCCTGGTTCACCGGCGGGGTCATCTCGCTCGGGTCACTGGTCGGCTTCTTCACCGTCTTCGGCATCGCGGCCCGCAACGGCATCCTGCTCATCAACCACTTCCAGACCCTGGAGCGGGACGAGGGCGAACCGGTCGGCCCGGGCCTGGTCCTGCGCGGGGCACGCGAGCGGCTCTCGCCGATCCTCATGACCACCCTGGCCACGGGGCTGGCCCTGGTGCCCCTCGTGGTCCTGGGCGACCGGCCCGGTCACGAGATCGAGCACCCGCTGGCCATCGTCGTCCTGGGTGGCCTCGTCACCTCGACCCTGCTCAACCTGCTGGTCGTGCCCTCGCTGTACCTGCGGTCCCGGATGCGGGAGCTCCGTCGCACAGAAGCGGCCAGCACCACCTGAGCCACGCGCCCCGAGGTATGCCGCGCCCCTCACCTGAGGGGCACGGGATACCTGTATCTGCCTGTGAACATTGGGGATTGCCGCCCGGCCGAGGGGATGGCAACCGGGGCCTACGCCATCTGCGTCCACCACGTGCATGACCCACCTGCGCCGTCGGCTGCCGACCACGTCCTGCCGTCGCCGCACCGGCGGCCGCACCGGCGGACGATCACGGCCGCAGGACGCGCACGCAAACTGGAGCACACCCACAGCTTCCCGGGGGATGCCCGACCACGGAACGTGACCTGCGAGGAGAGCCCATGCCCAGAACATCGCGCCGACGTCGCCGGCCCACCCTCGTGGTCGCGCTGGTGGCCCTGCCCCTGCTCGCCCTGGCCGGCCCGGCGACGGCGTCCACGACGGCCAAGGTCGTGCCGCCCCCACCGATGGGGACGTTCAGCCACCCCACCCGGATCGACAACCCGTACTTCCCCCTCGTGCCGGGCACCGAGTTCACCTACACGGGCACGGTCACCGAGGCCGGCAAGACGGTGCCGCACTCGATCGTGTTCACCGTCACCGACCTGACCAAGGTGATCAACGGCGTCACCACGCGGGTCGTGCTGGACATCGACGAAAGGAGTGGCCAGGTCCAGGAGGCGGAGCTGGCCTTCTTCGCGCAGGACGACAACGGCACCGTCTGGAACATGGGCGAGTACCCCGAGGAGTTCGACAACGGCAAGTTCGTCGGCGCACCGAGCACCTGGATCAACGGGCTGGCCGGTGCCAGGGGCGGCATCCACATGCTGGCACGGCCGACCGTGGGGACGACGTACACCGAGGGCCTGGTGCCGCGGATCGACTTCTTCGACGTCACGACGGTGTTCGCCAAGGGGCTGCGCGTCTGCGTCCCGGTGAACTGCTACGACAACGTGCTGCTGACGCACGAGACCAGCCCGCTCGACCCCACCAGCGGCATCCAGACGAAGTTCTACGCGCCGGGCGTCGGGTTGATCAAGATCGGGGCCATCGGCGGTGACTCCCAGGAGCGGGTGGCCTTGTCCCGGCTTCGCACGCTCAGCGCGAGCGCCCTGCAGTCCGTCGACGACCAGGTCCGCATGATGGACCGTCGCGGGCACCGGGTGAGCAACGTCTACGCCCGTACCGCGACCGTCCAGTAGGACCTGGAGTCCCGGTCGCGCGCCGGTCAGCACCTCCAAGCCGGCAGCGTCACGGCAGACGCTGCCGGCTGTGGGCCAGGGCCTCGATGAGGTCCGCGGCTCGGCTGACCCCGTCGCGGGAGCGGATCTGCGCTGACACCCGGGCCAGCCGGGCGCGCAGCGGCGCATCACCCAGGAGGCGGTCGATCGCGGAGCGCATCTCCTCCTCGGTGAACGTGTAGGTGTCCAGCCGCACGCCGAACCCGGTCTCCGCCATCCGCTGGGCGTTGTCGTACTGGTCCCAGAACAGCGGCAGGACCACCATCGGCTTGCCGAAGTGCAGCGCCTCCACCGTGGTGTTGTTGCCGCCGTGGGTGAGCACCAGGTCGACGAGGGGCAGGATCTTCGTCTGCGGCAGGAACTCCTGCCCCCACATGTTCCCCGCGAGCTCGTACTCCCGGTGGCACGGCCCCGTCGAGACGATGTAGCGATGCGGCGTCCGGGAGAGGACGTCGACGAGGCGCTTCATCAGCTCGACGTCGGCGCTGCCCAGCGACCCCAGCGACAGGTACACCAGGGCTGATCCCTCCGGCCGGTCCGTGACCACGTCGGGGAGCTCGAGCCCTGACTCGGTCGCGCGGACGCTCGACTCCAGGCGGTGCCACGTGGGGGCCATCTCCCGCGGGTAGTCCACGGCCTCGGGGTAGACGTACAGGTTGAGGTCCTCCGAGGTGTGCACGAAGTCGAGGTCCGGCAGCGCGGGGGCCCCCTGCTCCTGGACCCACGCGTTGAACGAGTCCCACAGGGGGCGGTGCGTCCGCTCGTACTCCCTGCGGAACGCGTCCCACTCGCCACGCTCGCCGGAGGGCAGGCCGGAGAACGTCGGTGGGACCTGCGGGCCGCGCACCTCCAGCGGGTTACAGGACATGATCCGCACGTATGGCGCGCCACTCGTGAGGAGCGCGGGGAAGCTGACGACGTTGTCCTCGACGACGACATCCGGCCGCACCTGCGCGACGATCTGCCTCAGCCTCGGCTGGCAGTAGACGGCACCGTCGATGAGCGCCTGGAACGTCGGCCTGATGAAGGTCTCGAGCTGCTCGATCGTGGGCTTGCGGAACTCCGGCGCGGTCTCGTGGATGAAGTCCTTCCAGAACCGGCCGGCGTCCTGCGCCCCGTCGGCCTGTCCCTCGCCCTCAGCGGGCGGCGACAGCTCGACGAGCTCCTCCTCGAAGCCCAGCGGGGCCAGCCGCCCCTTCCACGAGGCCTCGGCCGCGAAGACCACCCGGTGCCCCCGCCTGCGGAGCACGTCGCCGATGCCGATGCAGTTGTTGGTCGGTCCGTACGCCGACTCGGGCATGAACAGGATCGTGAGCGGCTGCTGGCTCATCCACCTCACCTCCGGGCTCCGACCGTTCCAGTGAACGAGCGTCGCGCCGGCCCGTCATCGAGCAGAAGGACGGTCAGGCGCCCGAGCTGCCCGCGGGGCCCTGCCGTGAGGCGTCAGGCGTCGGCCTGGTCGACCTTGCGGGCCCGGGAGGGCTGCACCCGCATCGGCTCGCCGGGCATCTTGGGGTAGTCCGGCGGGAACGGCATCTCGCCAAGCCCCCGCTCGTGGACGTCCTTGTCCCACAACGCGATCGCCGCGGAGACCTCACCGACCGCCGCGTCGATGCCCGCCCACGCGTCGCCGTCGCTGGCGACGATCGTCGGGGCCGTGCGGACCGTGAAGTCGCCGGGGGCCACGTCGGGCAGCGCCTCCCAGGTCACCGGCATGGACACCGGCGCGCCCGGCAGCGGGCGGGGGCTGTACGCCGAGGCGATGGTGCGGTCCCGGCACGCCTGGTTGAAGTCGACGAAGACCCGCTCGCCACGCTCCTCCTTCCACCACGCCGTGGTGACCAGGTCCGGCAGCCGGCGCTCGAGCTCGCGGGCCACGCCGATGACGCCGTGCCGCACGTCGAGGAACTCGTGCGTCGGGCGCACCCGGGCATGGACGTGCACTCCACGGTTGCCCGACGTCTTCACCCACGGCGTCAGGCCCAGCTCCAGCAGCAGCTCGCGCAGGGCCTGTGCGGCCTCGACGGCGTCACGGAAGCCCCTCCCGGGCTGCGGGTCGAGGTCGATGCGCAGCTCGTCGGGGTTGTCGTTGTCCGCCGCACGCACCGGCCACGGGTGGAAGGTCACGGTGTTCATCTGCACGGCCCAGACGGCGGTCGCGACCTCATCGACGACCAGCTGCGGGTGCCGGCGCCCCGAGGGGTAGGTGCACGTCACCGTCCGGGTCCACTCCGGCACGCCGCGCGGCGGGTTCTTGGAGTAGAACGCCTCCCCCTCGATGCCGTCGGGGTAGCGCTGCAGCGTCACCGGCCGGTCCCCGACCGCACGCAGCAGTCCGTCCCCGATGGCGACGACGTACTCCGCCAGCTCCAGCTTGGTCACCCCGACGGCGGGCCACATCACGCGGTCCGGACTGGACACCCGGACCTGCCGGGTCGCCCCGTCGGGGCCGGGCACCTCGAGGACCGTCGCCGCGCTCATGCCAGCCACCCTAGGTCCGCGTCCGCGAATTTGCGTGAAATATGCCATCCCGCAACAGAATTCAGACATTTCGGCCTCTAGTGTCCTTCGCGTCCCCCGCAGTCCCCTCTCAGGAGCACTCCCATGCCCGCCGCCCCCGCCCTGCCCCGCTCCTCCTGGCAGGTCCTTGCCGCCTCGGCCGCCCTCGCGGTGACCGGCCTGATGCTCATCGACCTGCCGGCGGACTCCTCCGCCCGTGCCGACGCGGTCAAGGCGATCTTCGCCGAGCCGGCCGGACACCGCGGCGCCCCGCAGGCCATCGGCACGCGGCCCTGACAGGCGCGCCTGGCCGGCGCGGCCACGGCATACCGCGCTGGTATGCCGTGGCCCCGCCTGCGCGGGAACGTTCCGCCTGCCGGCAGGGTTGACCTGACCGTGAGCTGGTTCCGACGTCCCGTCAGGAGGACCCCCATGACCGACGAGCGCACCTACCCCGTAGCCCGGACCGAGGAGGAGTGGCGCGCCGAGCTCAGCCCCGCGGAGTACCAGGTGCTGCGCCAGGCCGGCACAGAGCGGCCGTGGACCGGCGAGTACACCGACACCAAGACCCAAGGCGTCTACTCCTGTCGCGCCTGCGGCGCGGAGCTGTTCCGCAGCGACACCAAGTTCGACAGCCACTGCGGGTGGCCGTCGTTCTACGCTCCCCTGGCCGAGGACCGGGTGCAGTACATCGAGGACAGCAGCCTGGGCATGAAGCGGGTCGAGGTCCGCTGCGCAAGCTGTGGCTCCCACCTTGGCCACGTCTTCGAGGGCGAGGGCTACGACGTGCCGACTGACCAGCGGTACTGCATCAACTCGATCAGCCTGCGCCTCGAGCCCACCGAGGGCTGACCGCAGCCACGCCGACGCCGCGACCACCACCCCTCGGGGTGGTGCGGCGTTTGTGGAGCGGTTGCTTCAGAAGCGCACTGGTTCTCAGCGCGGTGGTTCAGAGTGCGTTGATGCGCTCCGGGGCGCGCTCGGCGCGGGCCAGGGCCCGCAGCATCGCGGTCTGGCCGTGACGGCGCGCCGCCAGGCGGGCCAGCAGGTCGAGCACCGGCCCGAAGACCGCCTCGGGCAGGTCGCCCACCTCGACCCCCACGCTCACGGCCAGGTCGTCGCGGTGGACCGCGATCTCCATCATCCGGGTCGTGAGGTAGTCGTCCAGGGCCAGCGACCAGCCGACCCAGGGCAGCACCACGACACGGTCGGCCGGCTGCGCGGCCAGCAGCGCGGACAGCTTCTCGGTCACGTCCGCCACCTGCCCAGCAAGGGCCTGCGCCCCGTCCGCGGCCAGGGCCTCTCCCTCGTCCCGGATGCCGACGTTGATGTCGGACTCGAGCTCGGCGCCGACCCACGCGACGCTGGCGTAGTGCCCGAGCAGCGTCTTGGGCGCGTCGGCGCCGCTCTCACTGGCCAGGACATCAGGAACCTTGAGGACCTGGGTGGCCAGGTGGGCGGCGAGGCCACCGACGGTGAACCCCTCGCAGGCGCTCGGCTGCGACCAGCGCTCCGCGACCTCGGGATGTGCCAGCAGGGACTGCGCGGCCCGGGCGGCCTCGACGAAGGCCTCACGATGTGTCATGGCGCCCGATCGTAGGCGGCACCACCGACACCGGGCGTGTTCGGACGCACCCCGACAGACGCCCTTGCCCGCTGGGCCGACGTATGCCCGTCACCCGCCGAGGAAGTCAAGCACCGCCGACGACCAGGCCTGTGGCTGGTCGAAATGGGCCATGTGGCCCGCTTGGTCGAGGACCCGGAGGGACGTGGCCGGAACCGCAGCATGCAGTCGCTGTGCCACCTGCACGGGAAACCCCATGTCCTGTGCGCCGTGCAGGATGAGGATGGGCCCGACGAAATCACGCAGGGCTTGCTCTGGGTTGGTCGGCCGCCAGGCGTGTAGGCGGCCTTCACGGAATGGCCCCAGCCATTCGCCGGAGAAGGTCACTCCTTCCAGCAGCGCCAAGTACTCATCCAAGCGGTCAAGGTCCCAAATCGCGATGGGAGCCGCGTCAAGGGCCCATTGCACCGTTCCACGGACGCCCCTGTCGCCCTCACCGTGTCGACACTCCGCCCAGGCCGGCCGCGGGGCCCGAATCTGCAGTCTGCGCTCGTATTCCTGCCAACCGACGAGGTAGTGGTCCCCGCCGGCATATGCGGTGGTGGACGCAAGGATCAGCCGTCGAACGAGCCTGCGATGGGACTCGACGAACAACTGCGCTACCTGACCGCCGGTGGAAAAGCCGAGCAGGTCAACGGTGTGGTGACCGAGGGCCTGGATCAGCTGCGAGAGATCCTCCACCACGAACTCAGGTTGGTAACCGTCTGGGCCCAGACCACGAGTACTGCGGCCACAGCCGCGCATGTCGAACAGGATCACGTGACGGTGCAGGGAAACCGGCATGAGGCCCGGCAGCAGGTAGGTGTGGTCCCAGTCCGGCCCGCCGTGAATGACCACCAGCGGCGGCGAAGCGCCCTCATCTGGTCCTATCTCTCGGATGAACTGTGCAATGCCACCCACCTCGACGACGCTCGTGCGGTCCACTCGATGCTCCTCGGTCCGATTGCCGCCCGACGATAACCAGCCATGCCACCGGCCACAGACCAGTGGCACCCGGACACCGGGCAGCAGGTTGGGTCCGGCGGCGCACCCCCGCGAGATGACCCGCACGCCCCGTGCGGCTGCGTCCACCTGGGCATGCCGCCGGCCCGGCCCGCTCGGGCCGGGTGCTGGGCGGGGGCCTCAGGTGTGCCAGGTGACCCCGGTCGCGGTGACGGGTCGCGGTCCAGCCGCGCTGGTGCACGATCGTGTGGTGCCGCCCGCACAACAGGGCCGCGTTGGACACGTCGGTGGCCCCGCCGTTGGCCCAGTGGGTGACGTGGTGACCGTCGCACCACCACGGCGGCGCGTTGCAGCCCGGGATGGTGCAGCCGCCGTCGCGTAACCACAGGTGCTTCAGCTGGGCCGGGGTGAAAAGCCTTCTTGTGCGGCCGAGGTCGAGGACCTCGCCCTGGCTGCCGAGGACGACGGGGATGACCGCCGCGTCGCAGGCGATCCTCCGCACCGTCTCCGGGCCCAGCAGCGTGCCATTGCCCAGCGCGCTGCCGTTGCCCAGCACCGTCCCGGACCCGCAGGCGTCCTTGAGGTCCTGGAAGTCCATGGTCACGAAGACCTGTGCCTTGGTCTGCGCCGGCGCCTCACCCCCGCCGCCGTCGAGCGCCGGCACGCCTCCACCAGGGCGTCGCCGCGCCGCTGGTCCGAGGGGCGCAGGTCGGAGAGACCGTCGACGGGGTTCGGCGCGGACAACGGACCGATCGCGGCCTCCAACACGCTCGCCCCCTCGGGGTCCAGGCGCAGCTGGTACTCCACCATCCCGTCATCGGCCCGCCCCGCCGACAACGACACCCCGTGCCTGAGCCGGTCCTGGCGGACCTGGAACTCGCCCTGGCGCCCGTAGGTGGCGATGATCCGCTCCCGCAAACCCCGCACCTCCCGCGGGCCCGCCTCCCCGGCGACCTGCAGGAACCCCTCCCAGACCGTGGGCAGCGCCGCCGGGGTCAGCCGCGGGCCGAGCTTGTGCATCTCGGTCAGCGCGACCGCCGCGCAGCGCACCCCGACCCGGCCGGCCAGCACGCACGAGCGCAGCCGCCGCACCGACCCGTGGTCCAGGACGTGCGCCGCCCGCGCCCCCACCGGCATCCCGATGCACGCCTGCGCGACCTTGACCAGGTCACCCGCGCCACCGGCCCGGTAGGACGGCGCCCACTCCAACACCCACCCCGCCGCCGTCGCACATGTCGAGGAGGCCACCTCGCCCCGCTCCAGGCCCTCGGCCAGCACCGAGACCTGGGCCGCCTCCACCAACCGCCGCAACACATCCAGCCGACCCATCGCCGGGCCCAGGTCCGACCCCTGGCACTGGTGCACCACCTGGTCCAGCCGGGTCAACGCCTCCGCCGCCGCATCCACCACGGCGAACCGGTCCGCGAACGACACCGCCGCCGCACCACCCGACGCAGCACCTGCCGACCCCGCACCGCCAGGCGATCCCGACCGCGCCGCGGGCACGCCACCGGACCCGCTGGCCACGGCCCCCTGGTGACGATCCCCCTGATGCATGATTCGAACATATATTCGATCACTGACAGCACTCCGCCCATGCGCACGGTCGACGCGGAGGGGCGGCCAGCGCAAAGGGGCGACGGGAGCCCGGGAGGGTACGTCAGACCGCGCCAGCCTCAAGCCGTGCCGGCCACACGTGCCCCTCAGGACCGCAGCGGCTCAGAGCGCAGGCCCAGCGGACCGGACCGAGCTCGACCGAGCCGGCCACGCGGCATACCGGCAGACGGCAGCGCCCACCGTCCCCAAGGGAGGGTGGGCGCTGTGAGCCAGGCGAGGGTCAGGGCAGCGTGGCCAGCAGGTCGGCGACCTCGACGCGGGGGCCGGTGAAGAACGGCACCTCCTCGCGCACGTGCAGCCGGGCCTTGGCGGCGCGCAGCTCGCGCATGAGGTCGACGATCCGGTGCAGCTCGTCGGCCTCGAAGGCCAGCACCCACTCGTAGTCGTTCAGCGCGAACGACGCGATCGTGTTCGCCCGCACGTCGGGGTACTCGCGGGCCATCATCCCGTGCTCGACGAGCATGTCGCGGCGCTCCTTGTCCTCCAGGAGGTACCAGTCGTAGGAGCGCACGAACGGGTAGACGCAGATGTAGCGTTTGGGGTCCTCTCCGGCCATGAACGCCGGGATGTGGCCCTTGTTGAACTCGGCCGGGCGGTGCAGCGCAGCCACCGACCACACCGGGGCCAGGTGCCGCCCGAGCTCGGTGCGCCGCAGCCGGTGGTAGGCCGACTGCACGTCCTCGATCCGCTCCGAGTGCCACCACACCATGAAGTCCGCGTCGGCGCGCAGCCCGGCCACGTCGTAGACGCCGCGCACCACCACGCCCTGTTCGGCGACCTCGGCGAAGAGCGCCTCGACCTCGGCGGCGAGCTTGGCCCGGTCCTCCGGCAACGGGGCGCTGACCTTGAAGACCGACCACATCGCGTAGCGGATGGAGTCGTTGATCTCGCGGATCTGGCTGGCGCTGGGCTTCGGGCTCATGGGCCTCATTCTCCCCCGCCGGTGACCCGGTCCTGCAGGTGGGTGGCGACGGCGAGCGCCGCCCCCCGCCCGGAGGCGATACAGGCCGGGATGCCCACCCCCTGGTATGCCGCGCCGGCGACTTCCAGCCCCGGCAGGCCCGCCACCGCCTCACCGATCCGGGCCACGCGCTCGACGTGGCCGACGGCGTACTGCGGCAGCGCGCCGCCCCACCGCTGGACGTGTGCGTCGACCGGCGCCGGCAGCCGGCCACCGAGCGCCTCGCCGACCTCCTTGCGGGCCACCGCAACCAGGTCCTGGTCGGCCCGCTGGAGGTCCGCCTCCTCGCCGTGGCGGCCGATCGAGGCGCGCAGCACCACGAGGTCACCGGCCGCCTCGGCCACCCAGCCCCACTTGGCGCTGCTGAAGGTCGACGCCTTGATCGTGCGCCCCTCGACCGGGGGCACGAGGAAACCCGAGCCGGGCATCGGCGGCATCCCGGCCCGAGGCAGGACCAGGCTGACGATCGCCATGGACGCGTAGTCGACCCCGGCCAGCTCGGTCGACGCGGGCGCGCTGTGCGGGGCGAGAAGCCTGGCGGCAGGGGCCGCGGGCACCGACAGGACGACCGCGTCCACGTCCAGCGCCACCGGGGCGGGCACCGGCCCGGTGACCAGGCGCCAGCCACCGGGCGTGCGCTCCAGCGACCGGACGATGGTGTCGCTGACGACGCGCACACCCCGGGCGACGAGGGCGGCGTGCAGCGACTCGGCCAGTGTCGCCATCCCGCCGCGCAGGCCGGCGAAGACCGGGGTGCCGTTGGCGGCCGCTGCTGACGCGGCCCGTTCCGCCGCCACCGTCAGGGGCTCACCCCGCACCGCAGCCTGCCACAGCGCAGGGACCGTGGCCTGCAGGGACAGCAGGCGGGCGTGCCCGGCATACACGCCACCGAGCAGCGGCTCGACCAGGCGGTCGACGACCGCCGGCCCGACCCGCTCGGCGACGTAGTCCCCGACCGACACGTCCTGGGTCAGCGGCGTCACGGGCAGGTCGCGCTCCTGCTCGTCCCGCGCGATCTCCTCGGCGTCGAGCAGCCCGAGCGCCGCCGCCGGGTTGGCCGGCACCCCCATGAGGGTGCCGCCGGGCATGGGGTGCAAGGCGCCGCGCGACCAGACACTGGCGCGGGTGGTGGCGGGGTGGGCCAGCGCTCCGGCCAGACCGATCTCGGTGGCCAGGTCCAGGCCCTCGGGCCGACGCGCCAGCATCGACTCGGCGCCCACGTCGATCCGCACCCCGCCGACGACGGCCGAGCGCAGCTTGCCCCCGGGACGGTCGGACGCGTCCAGCACGACCACCTCGGCACCGGGCAGGTCGTGGACCAGCTGCCATGCCGCCGCCAGCCCGCTGATCCCGCCACCGACCACGGCCACCCTGGTGCTCGCCATGGCCGCAGCCTCTCAGCCCCGTGACCGGATCGAAACCGTGGGTCAGGAACTCCCGTCCGGGCCGGGGCCTCCAACTGGCACGTACGGCAGCCCGACCGACCACCACCCCGGAGGCCCGCCATGGACCCACGCACCGCACTGGACCCGCACACCGCACCTCTGCTGCACCGCTCGCCCCGCACCCGGACCCGGCGCGCCCGCGTGGCCGCCGTCGCCGGGGCGCTCCTCGTCGCCGCCCTGGCCGGCTGCAGCTCCTCGGCCAACTCCATGTCAGGCGCGGCCGGCGCCTCGTCGCAGGTCGGTGGCTCGTCCGTCTCCGGCGACCAGAAGGCGCCAGCGGCCCCGGGCGCGTCTTCGCCCGGCTCGCAGGCGGTCACGCAGGTGGTGGCCGCGGAGCGCAAGATCACCCGGACCGCGAGCCTGGCCATCCAGGTCAAGGACGTCGCCGTCGCCGCGAGCGCGGTGCGGGCGGTGGCCGAGGGGGTCGACGGGTTCGTGCTCAACGAGCAGCTCGGCAGGGATGGTGGCCCCCAGCCCCTGAACGGCGCCACCCCCAGCCAGGCGTTCAACGGCTTCGGCACGATCACGTTGTCCGTCCCGGCCGACCGGCTCGACGCCACGACCGACCAGCTCGCCCGCGTCGGCACGGTCCTGTCCCGCAGCACGACCAGCCAGGACGTCACCGACCAGTACGTCGACACCGCGAGCCGGGTCAAGACGATGCAGGCGAGCCTGGACCGGGTGCGCGCACTCCTCGCCCAGGCGACAAACATCGGCCAGGTCGTCTCGCTGGAGTCCGAGCTGAGCCGCCGGGAGGCCGACCTGGAGTCGCTGCAGGCCCAGCTGGCCGCGCTCAAGGGCAGCGTGGACCGCTCGACCGTGACGGTCACGCTCAGCACGCCGGCGGTCGTCGCGGCCACGGTGGACGACACCGGCTTCCTGGCCGGTCTGCGCCAGGGCTGGCACGCCTTCCAGACGTCGGTCACCGCGGTGCTCACCGTCGTGGGTGCGCTCCTGCCGTTCGCGGCCCTGGTCGGCCTCGTCGGGTGGCCGCTCTGGCGCTGGCTGCGCCGCCGTCAGGCCGGAGTCACCGCGTCGCCAGCGCCAGCCGCTCCCGGAGCTCCGTGACCATGGCCTCCTCACCCGAGACGGCCGGGCGCGGACCGCGACCCCACAGCCACAGCAGCACCTCCGAGGGCTCACCCGCGACGGTGGCGACGGCCCCACCGGTCGCGCCCCGCAGGACGTCGACGTGGCCCGGCCCGAGGGTGACCTCCCAGTCGTGGCCGCCGCTGGACACCACCACGGCGGCCCCGCTGGCGGTCCCCACCGGGGCGTCGCTCCAGTCGCCCGCGAGCATGATCGTCAGCACCTCGTCGACCCCGTCGACGGCGAGGTCCGCCGCGATCGGTGTGCCCTCACCGGCCGCGCTCTCGACGTCGCGGCGGTGCACCGAGGTCTCGTGCGCCATGCGCCGCACCCAGAACCCGACGCTCTGGTCCGGCGGCCACCAGGTCCGGGCGTGCTCGGCCGGGTCGCGCGCGTCGAGCTCGGCCACCAGCTGCCCGTGGGCGTCGACGATGAGCCCGAGCGGCTCGGCCTCCTCGATCCCCTCCGGGGGCCACGGGTCGGGCCAGTCGCCGCGCCGCATCGTCTCGACCTTGTGCAGGTAGACCAGCGCGGTGTGCCGCAGCACGTCCGCCCCGACCCATCCCTCGCACTCGGGCACCGGGCGGTCCAGGGCACGCGGGGCCACCGACCGCAGGCGGGCGAAGTCCTCCTCGAGGACCTCGCGGTAGCGCCGGGCAGCCAGGCCGTAGGGGTAGAGCTCGCTCATGACCCGACCGTAGGGCCCGGCGCCGACAGGCGCGTGCCGGACGTGCGTGCCGGACGGTGCGTGCCGGACGTGCGCCTGCTCCCCCCGGTGTGCCGGGTCGTCGCCCGCGCTGACGGGCGCGTCGCACCCGCGTCAGCGCGCGGACACCTCGTGCACCAGCTCGACGACGCGGGTCAGCACGTCGGGGTCGGTCGAGGGCAGCACCCCGTGGCCGAGGTTGAAGATGTGCCCGGGTGCCGCCTTCCCCTCCTCCACGATCGAGCGGACCTTGGCCTCCAGGGCCTCCCACGGCGCGAACAGCAGCGCCGGGTCGAGGTTGCCCTGCACGGCATACCGGTCTCCGAGGCGGGCGACCGCATCGGTGAGTGAGACCCGGAAGTCGACCCCGACGACGTCCGCCCCGGCGGCCCCCATCGAGGCGAGCAGCTCGCCGGTCCCGACCCCGAAGTGGATCTTCGGCACGTCCAGGCCGGACACGGCCGCGAGCGCCGCTGCGGAGTGCGGCTGGACGAACCGCTCGTAGTCCGTCCGCGGCAGCGCGCCGACCCACGAGTCGAACAGCTGCACCGCCGACGCGCCCGCCGCGGCCTGCACCCGCAGGAACTCCCCGGAGATCTGCGCCAGCCGGGCGCACAGGTCGTGCCAGAGCTGCGGGTCGCCGTACATCAGCGCCTTGGTGTGCTCGTGGTTCTTCGACGGCCCGCCCTCGACGAGGTAGGACGCCAGGGTGAACGGCGCCCCGGCGAACCCGATCAGCGGGGTGTCGCCGAGCTCGGCCACGAGCAGGCGCACCGCCTCGGTGATGTAGGGGACGTGCTCGGGGGTCAGCTCCGGCAGCCGGTCGAGGTCGGCGCGGGTGCGCACCGGCTTGGCCACGACGGGGCCCACCCCGGCGACGATGTCGAGGTCGACGCCCACGGCCGCGAGCGGCACGACGATGTCGCTGAAGAAGATCGCGGCGTCCACCCCGTGGCGGCGCACGGGCTGCAGCGTGATCTCGGTGACGAGGTCGGGCCGGCGGCAGGACTCCAGCATGCCCACGCCCTCGCGCACGGCGCGGTACTCCGGCAGCGACCGGCCGGCCTGGCGCATGAACCACACCGGGGTGTGCGGCACGGACTGCCGGCGGGCGGCGCGGACCAGGGGGCTGTCGAGCAGGGGCGTGGGGGCGTCAGTCACCCGTGAATCCTCCCACGCAGCAGCAGCCCCTCCGTCACCTCGTGGCGGCCACCCACCGTCCGCCCGCCACCGCCCGCACAGGCACCGGCACCGCTCAGACCGGCACGGTCATCCCGACGACGCCGAGGACGGTGAGGGCGACCCCGGCCAGCTGTACCCACCGCAGCCGCTCGTGCAGCAGATACCGCGCCCAGACCACGGTCACCACGGGGTAGAGGGAGCCGAGCACGCTGGCGACGCTGACCAGCCCGCGCGAGGAGGCGAAGGCGAACAGGCCGTTGGCAGTGACGTCGCCCAGGCCGATGGCTGCCAGGGCCGGCACGTCGCGGCGCCGGGTGCCGGCCACGCTGCGCAGGGCGAGGGCAGCGGTCCCGAACAGCAGCACGCTGACCAGGCGCATCCCCCACAGGGTGTCCAGCAGCGAGACGCGCGCGCCCCGGTCGAGGCAGTACAGCGCGAGGCCGAACCCGACCGCAGCCAGGCACGCCAGGACCACCGGGCGGGGCGGCACGGCGCCGCTGAGCTCGGGGCCGGAGGCCAGCGCGGCGCCGAGCACCGCCACCGCCATGCCGGCCCAGGCCAGCGCCGCCGGCTGCTCGCCGCCCAGCAGGCCGAGCACCACCGGGACGACGGCGCCGAGGGAGGAGATCGGGGCGACGACCCCCATGGTCCCCGAGCCCAGCGCGGCGTAGAAGCTCACGAGCCCGAGGGTGCCCGAGAGCCCGGCGGCGAGCGCCCACCCGGGCCAGCCGTGGAAGGACAGGTCGGGCAGCCGCACCAGCACGACCACGCTGAGCGCGACGAACGCGCACGCCTGGGAGACCCCCACCACCGCCGGCGCGGCCAGGCTGCGGGAGCGCAGCCCCGCGAAGAAGTCGGACGTGCCCCACACCGCACTCGAGGCCAGGGCCAACAACGCCAGCATCGCCGCACCGTATCCCGGCGCGCCGCGGGTCACGTCCACCCCCGATCGGCTTACCCTCATGGTGTGGGTGGTCGAGGTCTCCCCGGTGACAGCCCGGTTGAGTTCACACGCGCGCTCCAGGAGCTGCGCGACGCGCGGATGCGCCCGGAGGTGCGTCTCACCGAGGTGCCCGCACCCCAGCGGATCGCCCCGTATGCCGTGGCCCTCACCGCCGAGGTCGTCTCCCAGCGCGCCGACGAGGAGCTGGCCTCCGGCCGGTTCGTGCTGCTGCACGACCCGTCGGAGCCGGAGCCGTGGGGCGGGCCCTGGCGGGCGGTGACCTTCGCCCGGGCCGAGCTCGAGGCCGAGCTCGCCAACGACCCCATGCTGGGGGCCGTCGGCTGGTCCTGGCTGGTCGACGCCCTCGACGGGCGCGGCGCCCACCACACCGCCGAGGCCGGGACGGTGACCCGCGTGGTGTCGGAGAGCTTCGCCGGCCTCGCGGACCGCCGGGCCAGCGTCGAGATGGAGGTGCGAGCCTCCTGGACGCCGACGGACGACGCCCTCGGCACCCACCTGCAGGCGTGGGCCGACCTGCTGTGCACGGTGGCCGGCCTGCCACCGCTGCCCGAGGGTGTCGTGGCGCTGCCTGCGCAGCGCCGATGAGCCCATCGCCTAGGTTGGGGACGTGAACACCGGATCCACCGAGCCCGTCGAGGACGTCACCGACGACGTCACCGAACCCGTCCTGACGCCCCTGGAGCAGCCCGCCGACGGGGTCCCCGACGTGGTGGTCGACGAGCGCCGGCTGGTCGAGGCGGCCCGGGCCCTCGCGGATGGCTCCGGCCCGCTGGCGATCGACGCCGAGCGTGCCTCGGGCTACCGCTACGGCCAGCGGGCCTACCTCGTCCAGCTGCGCCGGAAGGGCTCAGGCACGTGGCTGATCGACCCGATCGCCTGCCCCGACCTCTCGCCCGTCGCCGAGGCGATCGCAAACGTCGAGTGGGTGCTGCACGCCGCCACCCAGGACCTGCCCTGCCTGGCCGAGGTGGGGCTGCGACCGACCCGGCTGTTCGACACCGAGCTCGGCGCCCGGCTGGTCGGCCTGCCCCGCGTGGGCCTCGCCGCCGTCGTGGAGCACTACCTCGGGCTGAGCCTGGCCAAGGAGCACTCCGCCGTCGACTGGTCCACCCGGCCGCTGCCGGAGCCGTGGCTGCTCTACGCCGCCCTCGACGTCGAAGTGCTCGTGGAGGTCCGCGACCACGTCGCCGCCGACCTGGAGGCCCAGGGCAAGACCGGCTGGGCGATGGAGGAGTTCGACGCCCTCACCCGCTTCACCGGCCCCCCGCCCCGGGTGGACCCCTGGCGGCGCACGTCGGGCATGCACAAGGTCCGCAACCGCCGCACCGCCGCGATCGTGCGCGAGCTGTGGCAGGAGCGCGACGCCATGGCGGTCGAGCGCGACGTCTCCCCCGGTCGCGTGCTGCCCGACGCCGCCTTGATCGAGGTCGCGCTGAGCGCCCCGGCCACGGCCGAGGAGCTGCCCAACGGCCACCCCGGCCGGCTGGCCCGACGCAACTCCCGCACCTGGCTGGGTGCGGTCGCCAAGGCCAAGCGGATCCCCGACCACGACCTGCCGCTGCTGACCCTCAAGGCCGACGGCCCGCCGCCGGCGCGGTCCTGGGCCGACCGTGACCCGGTCGCGGCCGCCCGCCTGGCCGACGCCCGGGCCGCGATGGCCGAGTTCGCCCACGAGCACTCCGTGCCGGTGGAGAACGTCCTGTCCCCCGACTCCCTGCGCCGGGTGCTGTGGACCCCTCCGGAGCCGGCGACCGAGGCGTCGCTGCGCGAGGCGCTGACGGCGCTCGGCGCCCGGCGGTGGCAGTGCGACATCGCCGTGCCGATCATCGAGGCGGCCATCGCCGCGCATCCCAAGGACGACGTCAGGGACGACGACGCCACGGCGTGACGGCTCTCACCCGGCAGGGCCGGTGTCAACGGTTGTTACTCGCGAGTAGCATCGGCGGTGACCGGGGGACACACCCCCGGGTTGACCAGACCCCGCTCCCAGGGAGGCACCCGTGCCCCGCACACTGCGTGAGGTCGTCTTCGTCGATGGCGTCCGTACGCCGTTCGGCAAGGCCGGCGAGAAGGGCATCTACGCCCAGACGCGCGCCGACGACCTCGTCATCCACTGCATCCGCGAGCTGCTCCGCCGCAACCCCGACCTCCCGCCGGAGCGCGTGGAGGAGGTGGCCCTCGCGGCCACCACGCAGATCGGCGACCAGGGCCTGACCCTCGGGCGCGTGGCCGGCCTCCTGTCCGGCCTGCCGAAGACCACCCCGGGCTACTCGGTGGACCGCATGTGCGCCGGCGCCATGACCGCGGTGACCAACACCGCCTCCAGCATCGCCTTCGGCTCCTACGAGGTCGCCATCGCCGGTGGCGTCGAGCACATGGGCCGCCACCCCATGGGTGAGGGCGTCGACCCCAACCCGCGCATCGTCGCCGAGAAGCTGGTCGACCCCTCCGCGCTGGTCATGGGCTCCACCGCGGAGAACCTGCACGACCGCTTCCCGCAGCTGACCAAGGAGCGCTCCGACGCCTTTGCCGTCGGCAGCCAGAACAAGCTCGAGAAGGCTTACGCCAACAACAAGATCCAGCGCGACCTGGTGCCCGTGGCCACTCGCCACGAGGAGCTCGGCTGGGGTCTGGCCACGGTCGACGAGCCGCCGCGCCCCGGCACCACGATCGACAACCTCACCGGCCTGAAGACCCCCTTCCGCCCGCACGGCCGGGTCACCGCCGGCAACAGCGCCGGCCTCAACGACGGTGCCACCGCGTGCATCCTCGCCTCCGAGGAGGCCGCCCGGGAGCTCGGCCTGCCGGTGCGGATGCGCCTGGTCGGCTACTCCTTCGTGGGTGTCGAGCCCGAGGTCATGGGCATCGGTCCGGTCCCGGCGACGGAGAAGGCCCTCAAGCAGGCCGGCCTGACCATCGAGGACATCGGCCTGTTCGAGCTCAACGAGGCGTTCGCGGTGCAGGTGCTCGCGTTCCTCGACCACTTCGGCATCGCCGACGACGACCCGCGTGTCAACCAGTACGGCGGCGCCATCGCCACCGGCCACCCGCTCGCCAGCTCCGGCGTGCGCCTGATGACCCAGCTCGCCCGCCAGTTCGAGGAGCACCCCGAGGTCCGCTACGGCCTCACCGCGATGTGCATCGGCATCGGCATGGGCGGCGCGGTCATCTGGGAGAACCCGCACCACGCCGACTACGGCAAGGAGGACGCAGCCTGATGACTGCCACCGACATCGACTTCTCCGCGGTCTTCCCCGACGAGGTCATCACCCACACGCGGGTCCGCGACATCGACCTGCCCGGCGGCGCGGGCACCTTCGCCCTCATCACGCTGGACAACGGCTTCGACCACACCAAGCCCAACACCCTCGGCCCGGCCACGCTCGTCGGCCTGTCGAAGGCCCTGGACGCACTGAAGGTCCGCGCCGAGGCCGGCGAGATCGTCGGCGTGGGTGTCACCGGCAAGCCGTTCATCTTCGCCGTCGGCGCCGACCTCAAGGGCGTCTCCCACCTCACCGGGCACGACCAGGCGCTGCTCATCGGCCGCCTCGGCCACGAGACCTTCGCCAAGCTCGAGGACCTGCCGGTCCCGACGTTCGCGTTCACCAACGGGGCGGCGCTCGGCGGCGGCGTGGAGATCGGGCTGTCCTGCGACTACCGCACGATCTCCTCGGGCGTGCCGATCTGGGCGCTGCCCGAGTGCTTCCTCGGCCTCGTCCCCGGCTGGGGCGGCTGCTTCAAGCTCCCCAACCTCATCGGCGTCGAGAAGGCCCTCAAGGTCATCGTCGAGAACTCGCTCAACATGAACCGCATGCTCAAGGGCCCGCAGGCCTTCGAGCTCGGCGCCGCCGACGTGATGTTCGAGCCGGTCACCTTCCTCGAGGACTCCCTCGCCTGGGCGGCCGACGTCATCACCGGCAAGGTGACCGTGCAGCGACCCGAGGTCGACCGCGACGAGCAGAAGTGGGAGGCCGCCATCGCCGCGGCCAAGGGCTTCGCCGACCTCAAGACCGGTGGCGCGGCGCCCGCGCCGTACCGCGCCCTCGAGCTGGTCTCGCAGGCCCGCACCGCGCGCCGCGACGAGGCGTTCGCCGCCGAGGACCAGACGCTGGCCGACCTCATCATGGGCGAGGAGCTGCGCGCGGGCCTGTACTCCTTCGACCTGACCCAGAAGCGGGCCAAGCGCCCGGTGGGTGCCCCGGACAAGTCCCTGGCGCGCAAGGTCACCAAGGTCGGCATCGTCGGCGCCGGTCTCATGGCCAGCCAGCTCGCGCTGCTGTTCATCCAGCGCCTCGAGGTGCCGGTCGTCATGACCGACCTCGACCAGGAGCGCGTGGACAAGGGCGTCGGCTACGTGCACGCCGAGGTCGACAAGCTGCTCGGCAGGGGTCGGATCGGCCACGACAAGGCCAACCGCCTCAAGGCCCTCATCACCGGGTCGACGAGCAAGGAGGGCTTCGCCGACGCCGAGTTCGTCATCGAGGCCGTCTTCGAGGAGATGTCGGTCAAGAAGCAGGTCTTCGCCGAGGTCGAGGCCGTGGTCTCCCCCGAGGCGGTCCTCGCGACCAACACCTCCTCCCTGTCGATCACCGAGATGGCCCGGGACCTGAAGAACCCCGAGCGGGTCGTGGGCTTCCACTTCTTCAACCCGGTCGCGGTCATGCCGCTGCTGGAGATCGTCAAGGGCGAGGCGACCGACGACGCCACGCTCGCGACGGCCTTCGCCACCGGCAAGGCGCTGAAGAAGACGACGATCCTGGTCAAGGACTCCCCCTCGTTCATCGTCAACCGCCTCCTCGGCCGCTTCATGGGCGAGGTCGCCAAGGTCGTCGACGAGGGCACCCCGATCGAGGTGGCCGACCGGGCCTTCGCCGGGCTCGCGCCGATGCCGCCGTTCATCCTGCTCGGGCTCGTCGGCCCGGCGATCGCGCTGCACAACAACGAGACCCTGGCCCGGGCCTTCCCCGAGCGCTTCTACGTCTCGGAGAACCTGCGCCGCATCGTCGAGGCGAAGAAGCCGGCCATCTACATCTGGCCCGAGGGCAAGCCGGTCGTCGACCCCGAGGTCGAGGCGCTGTTCGAGAAGCCGGCCGACCCGGTCGTGCTCACCACCGAGCAGGTCCGCGAGCGGGTGCTCTCCGTCCTCGCCGAGGAGGCCCGCCTCATGCTCGACGAGGGCGTCGCCGCCGGCCCGCAGGACATCGACCTGGCCATGATCACCGGCGCCGGGTTCTCCTTCTGGAACGGCGGCCTGACCCCGCTGCTGGACCGCACCGGCGTCGCCGAGAAGGTCACCGGCCAGCGCTTCCTGCCCCCGGGCGTGGCCAGCGTCCCGGCCTGACCCCCGCACCGCCACGCGTGGCCGGCATACCCACCAGGTATGCCGGCCACGCGCCTGTCCGGGCACCCGCACGTTGACGGCGGGCGGTATGTGGTGATTACCTCGCAGAGGTCGCCGCCGGCGGCGTGGGTCGCTGGTATCTCACATGTGATCTACACTCGGTGCATGAGTGAGGACTACCTGGCCCGGATCGGCACCCTCATCCGAGACGCCCGTCGCCACAAGAGCATGACTCAGAACGAACTTGCTCTCGCGCTGGGCACCAGCCAGAGCGCCGTCGCCCGGATCGAACAGGGCAAGCAGAATCTCAGTCTTGAGATGCTCGCGCGCATCGGCGAGTGCCTCGACTCCGAGTTCGTCTCCCTCGGCCACTCCGGCGCCCAGCACCTGCGCATCGTCGGCGGCACCAAGCTCTCCGGTGCCATCGACGTCAAGACCAGCAAGAACGCCGCGGTCGCGCTGCTCTGCGCGTCGCTGCTCAACCGCGGCCGCACCACGCTGCGCAACCTCGCGCGCATCGAGGAGGTCAACCGCATCCTCGAGGTGCTGACCAGCATCGGGGTCAAGGCCCGCTGGCTCCCGGACAGCAACGACCTCGAGCTCGTCCCGCCGGCCCGCCTCGACCTCGCCGGCATCGACGTCGACGCCGCGCGGCGCACCCGCACCGTGATCATGTTCCTCGGGCCGCTGCTGCACGAGTACCCCGAGTTCCAGCTGCCCTACGCCGGCGGCTGCGACCTCGGCACCCGCACGGTCGAGCCGCACATGAGCGCCCTGCGCCCGTTCGGCCTCAACGTCACCGCGCACAGCGGCTTCTACGAGGCCCGGGTCGACGGCGACGTGACCCCCGGCCGGCCGATCGTGCTCACCGAGCGCGGCGACACCGTGACCGAGAACGCGCTGCTGGCCGCCGCCCGCCACGAGGGCGTGACGGTCATCCGCAACGCCTCCCCCAACTACATGGTCCAGGACCTGTGCTTCTTCCTGGAGAAGCTCGGCGTGCGGATCGAGGGGATCGGCAGCACCACGCTCACCGTCCACGGCCGGCGCGAGATCGACATGGACGTGGAGTACTCCCCCTCCGAGGACCCCATCGAGGCGATGAGCCTGCTCGCGGCCGCGGTCGTCACCGAGTCCGAGATCACGATCCGCCGGGTGCCGATCGAGTTCCTCGAGATCGAGCTGGCCCAGCTGGAGCTCATGGGGATGAAGTACGACATCACCCAGGAGTACCGCTCGGCCAACGGGCACACGCGCCTGGTCGACCTGACCACGATCCCCGGCCCGCTCGTGGCGCCGACGGACAAGATCCACCCGATGCCGTTCCCCGGCCTGAACATCGACAACCTGCCGTTCTTCGCGATCATCGCCGCGTGCGCCGAGGGCACCACGATGATCCACGACTGGGTCTACGAGAACCGCGCCATCTACCTGACCGAGCTGACCAAGGTCGGCGCGCGCGTGCAGCTGCTCGACCCGCACCGCGTGATGATCGAGGGCCCGACCCGCTGGCGTGCCACCGAGGTCATCTGCCCGCCGGCGCTGCGCCCGGCCGTGGTCATCCTGCTGGCGATGCTGGCCGCCCCGGGCACGTCGGTCCTGCGCAACGTCTACGTGATCAACCGTGGCTACGAGGAGCTGGCCGAGCGCCTCAACGCCCTCGGCGCCACGATCGAGACCTTCCGCGACATCTGAGCAGGGGGCCAGCGGCCGGCCACACAGCTCCTCGATGAACTGTGTGGCCGGCACACACGGCACAGCGTGGTGAGGCGGTCCTAGCCTCGGGCCTCATGCCGCACGACGCCTCCTCACCGAACCCGCCCGCCGACGCCTCCCTGCGCGGCCGGACCGCCCTGGTCACCGGCGCCGCGAGCGGTATCGGCGCGGCGTGCGTCGAGCGCCTCGCCGCGGCCGGCGCCGCTGTCGTGGCGGTCGACCGGGACGAGGCCGGGCTCAAGAGGTTCGACCAGCTGCCCGCGGTCGAGCCCCTCGCCTGCGACCTGGCCGACCTCGACGGCATCACCGACCTGCCCGCCGCGGTCGACATCCTCGTCAACAACGCCGGCGTGCAGCACGTCGCGCCGATCGAGGAGTTCCCCACCGAGCGCTTCGACCTCATCCTGGCGCTGATGCTGCAGTCCCCCTTCCGCCTCATCCGGCACGTGCTCCCCCACATGTATGCCGGCGGCTGGGGTCGCGTGGTCAACGTCTCCAGCGCGCACGGGCTGCGCGCCAGCGCCTACAAGTCGGCCTACGTCAGCGCCAAGCACGGCCTCGAGGGCCTGTCCAAGGTCGTCGCCCTCGAGGGCGCCGCCCATGGCGTCACGAGCAACTGCGTCAACCCGGCCTACGTGCGAACCCCGTTGGTGGAGAAGCAGATCGCCGACCAGGCGGCGGCGCACGGCATCGAGGAGTCCGAGGTCGTCAACGAGGTCATGCTCGCCCCGGTCGCCGTCAAGCGGCTGATCGAGCCCGGGGAGGTGGCCGACCTCGTCGCCTTCCTCTGCGGCCCGTCGTCGGCGTCCATCACCGGCGCCGCCTACACGATGGACGGCGGCTGGACCGCCCACTGAGGACCCCGGGTGGCCGGGGACCTCGAAGGACCCGGCCACCCGGCATACCGCACCACCGTTTCGCCCCACCCTCACCACCCACCCACACCAGGAGCCAGCATGGCCAGCACCCTTGTGTCCGAGCCGACGACGGGGCGCAGATCCCCGATCGCGCGGATCGTCGGCGCCAGTCTGATCGGCACGACCGTCGAGTGGTACGACTTCTTCCTCTACGGCGTCGCCGCCGCGGCGGTCTTCCCCCACGTGTTCTTCCCGAACGCCAAGGACCCGCTGCAGGCCACGCTGCTCAGCTTCGCGACGTACTGGATCGGCTTCGTCTTCCGCCCGCTCGGCGGCCTGGTCTTCGGCCACTTCGGTGACCGGATCGGCCGCAAGAAGCTCCTGGTGCTCTCCCTGCTCATGATGGGCGTCGCGACCTTCGGGATCGGCCTGCTGCCGGGCTACGCCCAGGTGGGCGCGCTGGCCCCGGTGCTGCTGACCGTCCTGCGCTGCGTCCAGGGCTTCGCCCTCGGCGGCGAGTGGGGCGGTGCGGTCCTCATCGTCTCCGAGCACGGCGAGCCCGGCCGGCGCGGCTTCTGGGCCTCCTGGCCGCAGGCGGGTGCCCCCGCCGGTCAGCTCATCGCCAACGGCGTCCTGGCGATGCTGGCGGTCTTCCAGGACGACGCGGCATTCCTGTCGTGGGGCTGGCGCATCCCGTTCCTGCTCTCGGCCGTCCTGGTCATCATCGGCCTGTGGGTCCGCCTGCAGGTCGAGGAGTCCCCGCTGTTCAAGGCCGCGCGCGAGCGGGCCGAGGTGCGGGCCTCCGAGGGCACCGTCGACAAGCTCCCGCTGCTGGACGTGCTGCGCCGCTACCCCCGCGAGATCCTCACCGCCATGGGCGCGCGCATGGCCGAGAACGTCGCGTACTACATCTTCACCATCGTCATCACGACCTACGTGGTCGAGCAGCTGAAGCTGCCGAAGTCGTTCGCGCTCAACGCCGTGCTCATCGCGGCCGCGATCCACTTCTGCACCATCCCGATGTGGGGCGCGCTGTCCGACCGCATCGGCCGCAAGCCGGTCTACCTCATCGGCGCCGTCGGAGTTGGTGTGTGGGCGTTCGTCTTCTTCGCGATGCTCAACACCAAGAGCTTCCCGCTCGCGGTCATCGCGGTCATCGTCGGCCTGCTGTTCCACGGCGCGATGTACGGCCCGCAGTCGGCGTTCTTCGCCGAGCTGTTCGGCACCAAGGTCCGCTACTCGGGTGTGTCCATCGGCTACCAGCTGGCCTCGATCATCGCCGGTGGCCTGGCGCCGATCATCGCCGTGGACCTGCTGGCGAGCTACCACAGCGGCAGCGCGATCGCCGTCTACGTCGCGATCTGCTCGGTGATCTCCGTGGTGGCCGTGCTGTCCTACCGCGAGACCCGGCAGCGCGACCTGGCCACGATCACCAAGGGTGAGGTCGCCTGACCGTCCCCCCGCGGCGCCGGCGCGGGGCTGCCTAGGATCGGGCGTGATGTCCACTCCTGCAGACCCCGCGCTGACGCTGCTCACGCTCCTCGCCTCCGGGGCGTCGGCCGCCGAGCTCTCGGCCGTCGACGCCCCGGAGGCGCGTGCGCTGGCCCTCCGGGTGCGGGCCGCGTTCGACACCCGCCGCCGGCGTGAGGCCGAGCTGAGTGCCCTGGTCGACACCGCCCGCGACCTCGCCTCGATGCGTGACCCGGCCGGAGTCCTCGACGCGATCGTGCGTCGCGCCCGCACCCTGCTGCAGACCGACGTGGCCTACCTGACCCTCGCCGACCCGGAGGCGGGCGACACCTACATGCGCGCCACGGACGGCTCGGTCTCGGCGCGGTTCCAGACCGTCCGGCTGAGCCTCGGCGCCGGGCTCGGTGGCCTCGTGGCGTCCACCCACATGCCGTACTGGACGGCCGACTACCCCCAGGACCAGCGGTTCCGGCACACCAAGACGATCGACAGCGCCGTCGGTGACGAGGGGCTGGTCGCCATCTGCGGCACCCCGCTGCTCGTCGAGGAGCAGTTCGTCGGCGTCCTCTTCGCGGCCAACCGCTCGCCGCGTCCGTTCAGCCACGACGAGGTGTCGCTGCTCGGCTCGCTGGCCGCGCTGGCCGCGGTGTCGATCGTGACCACGCGCGCGGCCGCCGAGACGGCCGAGGCGCTGGCCGCGCTCTCCGAGGCGCACGACGTCGCCCGGCGGCACGTCAGCGGCGTCGAGCGGGCCGCCGCGGCGCACGACCGGTTCGCCGAGCTGGTCCTGCAGGGCGGCGGCGTCGACGACATCACCGGCGCCCTCGTGGAGCTGCTCGGCGGGTGGGCCGTGCTGCTGGACCCCGACGGCACGCGCGTCGGCACCGCCGGACGGTCCGCGCCCCGGCCTGCCGCGGGCGGCTCCCCCGACCCGCTCGCCTGCGCACCGGCGGTCCAGGCCACGCACGCCTCCGGCCGCCTGGCCACCGAGGACGGCGTCTGGGCGGTCAGCGTCACCGCGGCGCACGAACGGCTGGGCACCCTCGTCGTCGGCGGTGTCGGCCGGCTCGACGAGGCCGACGAACGCACCCTTGAGCGCGCCGGCGTGGTGAGCGCCCTGGTGCTGCTGTTCGAGCGGGCCGCCGTCGACGCCTCGTTGCGGGTCGTCACCGACCTGGTCTCCGACCTGGTCAGCGGCCGGGGCGACGCCCCGGCGCGGCAGACCCGCGCCCGGGCCCACGGCCTGGACCTGACCGCACCGCACTGCGTGCTGGTCGTCAAGGGGCGCGAGGGCGAGTCGCGGCGGGCGCTGGTGCTCTCGGCCCAGGCGGGCACCGGCCCGGGCTCGGTGGTGGGCGAGCACGACGGCGACGTCGTGGCGCTCGTGCCGTCCGAGGACCCCGATGCGGCGGCGACCCACCTGGCCACCCGGCTCTCGCGCGGCGCGCCGGTCACCGTCGGCGCGGCCGGCCCGGTCCGCTCGGTCGAGGAGCTGCCCGCCGCCCACGCCGAGGCGCGGCGCACGGCGGCGGCACTGGTCGCGCTGGGTCGCCGGGGCGCCGGCGCCTCGACGGAGGCGCTCGGCTTCGCCGGCCTGGTGGTCGGCTCCGACCCGGACGTGGCCTCCTACGTCGCGCGCGTCCTCGGGCCGGTGTCCGCCTACGACGCCCAGCGCGGCAGCGAGCTCGTCAAGACGCTGG